>CAZRLX010000045.1:2281-16540 GCA_964601115.1 uncultured Chthoniobacter sp.
AGCGGCGCGAGGCCGTTTGCCGTGTAGATGTGCGAGCCATCCCACCCGGGAACGATGTCCATGCCGAGATCCTTGCCGGTCCAGGGGTTTTTGAGCCCTCTGCCGTCGGTGTTCAGCAGGCAAATGTAGTGGTCGTCCTTCCAGCCCTCGGATTCCACGCGCCCACGGATGAATTCGGCTTTTTTCCTGAAGTGTGCGGCGGAATTCGAATCCCCAAGCTCCTCGAGAATCGCGGCACCGCACTGGAAGGCAGCCAGCGTCTTCACGGCGAGGTAAACCTGCTCGCGCCCATATTGAAGGGCCGGAGCGCCATCATCGATGGTGTTCGCAACGCCGACATCGGGCACGCCCTTGCCCTTGGTGTCGCAGCGCTCAAGGAATCTCAAATAGTTCCCCACCGTCTGCGCCCACTTCCGGGCGATCGAGAAGTCGCCGGTTCGCCTCCAATAAGCGTAGAGCATGATGAGGTAGTTGGTCGTCTCCTCAACCTCCATCTCATGCGGGTAGTCCTGACCGTTGGCCTGCGCCATCGCGCCGCAGTCGTGGGAGAGGAATTCCGTCCCCTCCCCGCGCTCGCCCAATGTCCGAGTGCCGGGCTTGGAAAACTCGGGCCAGTAATCCAACTCGATCCCCAAAAGCTCGGGCCAGACGGCCAAGTAAAAAGGCGATTGGGTGAACTCGACATCCACCGTGGAGTGGAAACCACAACTGCCCTCCCAGACGCTGAACCAATCCCTGCCATCGCGGTCCACCCACCAGGTGTTCATGAGCCAGGAATGCAGGGTTTGCGCCATGAGGTTGTTGATCGCGGGAGTGAGATTGTTGGCCGCGACAATGACGTCCACCGTTTTTGCATTGGTGAAGATTTCGCCACCATTCGTGCGCGCCCAATCAGCAACGGCATCGAGGGATGCGAAGCGCGACGCATAAAGGAACGGATGCCTTTTCCCGAACACCTCGAGCACCGGCCCGCTGTGGGTGCACCAGAACACATCGAGGGTGCGCTTGCCGAATTCGCCCGCTGGCACCACGATCGAGAAGCGGTTCCCGTCTCGTTTCGCACCCGGAGCCACAAGGCGGTCCAACTGCTGGATTCGATTGGCGGGATCGGATGCCTTCTCGTGGGAGCTTCGAAGCGTGAGGCTGCTGAACGAGATATCCAGCGCATCCGGCCCGGCTGCTGCGAATTTCATGTCCCCGCTCGACACCCCGAAAAACAACACCACCGAGTCGGGCGACATCTTCACAGGACTCCAACGGAAATTGCCCGAGATTTTTGATACCGAAACTCGCGCGCCAACGATCGGAATCGTCGAGAATGCGGAGTCCTTCGGACGGAATGGCGTGGCAAATTCCAACGTCACCTTGATGCCGGAGTCCTCATGGATACCGATCAAGCGGCTTGTGCATGGCGTGATTCGTTGATCGAAGAAAGCGAATCTCCGACCCTCCCGACACAGCGGAAACACAAACTCCTGTCCATCGATCTTCAAGCCCGCATGGATTTCCAGTGCGGCGGCCTCATGGAACATGTCGAAGCGGATGATGCGGGCATTCCCTCCGATCGGGTCGAGGATCAGGCCGTGGCGGGAACCGAGGACGGAAATGGCGTCAGCGATGGGATTCATTTTGTTTTGGCAGGCAGAATGGTGACGTTGAGTTTTTTGGCCATCTCGGGGGAAAGGTCGGCGAGGATTGCTTGAAGAGGCACCTCGGCTTTGCGGTTGGCCTCGTTGTATTTTTTCATGATGTCTTTCATCACGGCGGCAACCTCAGGCTCGCTCGTCAGGAGGTTTTGGGTCTGATGCGGATCGTCTCCGAGATTGTAGAGTTGCTCCAGAGGCGCGTCTGGCTTGAGCTTGCCATTCTCGTCGTAGTCCGAGTGGGTCTGGCCGAGTTTGACGATCGGGCCTCCACCAAAGAGCCCGCCGGGCCCCTGCTGCGGATGGTAGGCCCAATCGCCGACTCGGAGGGCGCTGGCTTTTCCCTTGTAGAACATGCCATCGAGACCGGGTGCCTTGTCGGGATCGAGGAGCAGCGGCAGCATGTTCACGCTGTCCACCGCTGCGCCGGGAGGAACGGGCACATGCGCCGCCGCCAGGAAAGTGTCGTAGAGATCGGTCAGTGAAAACAGTTTGTTGGTCGTCTTTCCGGCGGGGATTTTGCCGGGCCACAATGCGATCGTGGGAACACGGTGACCGCCTTCCCATGTGTCGGTCTTGGTTCCCAGGAACTCGCCGTTTGTTTTGTAACCGACCGAGGCACTGTCACCAAAAATCGCGCCGCCATTGTCACTGGTGAAAATGACGAGCGTGTTGTCCGCAAGGCCGCTTTCCCGCAGGCAAGCCATGACCTTGCCAACCGCGAAGTCGAGTTGGTTGCAGTATTCGGCATTCCGAACCGCATTGTTGTTGTGTTTCTTGAGGCGCATGCCCAGGGGGCTCTTCCCCCGGAACTCCTCGGCGACCGCCAAGGGCACATGCGGGGCGAACCATGGGAGATAAATGAAAAACGGCTTCTCAGCGGTCTGGCGGCCGATGAATTCGCAGGCCTTGTCAGCCATGATGAGATCCAAGCGATCCATGTCACAGGCTTCATGGGCTGCCTTCCCTCCGATGCTCATCCCCCAGCCCGCAGGAGCGTTCGCGGGTGGCTTGATGCCGCGCGCCTTGGCATCCGCCGAACTGATGATCTCGATAGGGTCGTTCGGATCGCCTTTGTAAACGCGGCTGTTCTCGACAAAAACATAGGGCGGCTGCGCGTGGCTTTGCGGCATGCCGAAAAACCAGTCGAACCCGCATTCGTTCGGCCCCGGCTTCAGTTCGCCATTCCAGTCCGTGAGTTGGCCGCGAGTGGTCAACCCGAAGCCAAGGTGCCATTTGCCGAACGCGGCCGTGTTGTAGCCCGCTTGCTGGAGAAGCTGGGGAAAAAGGATTTCGTTTTTCCGGAAATAGATTCCCGACTGGATGCGCCCGTAAGCCGAGCGGCCATAGTAGCGTCCCGACAGGATCGCGTAGCGGGTGGGCTGGCAAACGGCAGCCGGAGAGTGGGCGTCGGTGAACTTGAGTCCCTCGGCTGCAAGTTGATCGATGTTCGGGGTTGAGACATCTGTGCTTCCGTAGGCCCCCACGTCCCCAATCCCCATGTCATCGGCGAGGAACAGGATGATGTTCGGCCGTTTGGGTTCTGCAAAGGTTTGCGTTGCGGCGGCGAAAAAGGTCAGGGCGGTGATGAGGAGGTGTTTCATGGGTTGATGGTCGGGGACTGTTCCGTGGCAACGCGAAGCTTCGCCACACAGAAACGATGATCGGCCGAGTTGGCCGCCATTTCAATTTTCAGATGGAATTTTTTCAAGCCCTGAACCGCTGGGGTGAGATCGATGAATTGAAACGGAAGATTGTCCAGATTTTGGGAGATGTTGTTCTGCCAGGTGTTGTCGAATTGACCGCAGCGCGTCCACTCGATGCCATCGGGGCTGGTGTAAACGGTGATGCGACTGGAATCGTCGAATGCCCTCGCGGCGATCTCCAGCACTGTGGTGCCAAGTGGAGCATCGTTTAGGACATTGTAGGTCACACTGCCAGGCAGGAAGGGCTTGAGCGGGCGTAGCAGAGGCATTTCCACGCGATACAGGTAGTTCGGTTCGGGCTTGTGGATGACGACATCGGCATCCTTGACATCCGCCGTGGCGGCTTTCCAAGAGGTGTCGGTTACTTTTGTGTAATCAATATCGAGAAGGACGTCACGCGCCTGCTTGACCTCAAGGAGACGCGGAAACGAACTGCCGGAAGAGACGGGAGTGAACCGCAACTCGACCTCGTGCCCGGGTTTGATGGCGCTCTTCAGCGCCCCGATTTCGTAGGCGGTGAGTGTTCCCTGCAGGGCCACTGTGTCGAATTTTGTCAGGGCCTTGTCGAACATGAGTTCGTAGCGATTGCCGCTCTCCAATTCGATGACGCCGTTCGATGGCTCGCCGATGATCACGGGAGGCTCGAATCTTTTAACGCGACCCTTTTCGTAGCCGTAGCTGGCCCGCACCGCCGAGATCTCGCCGGCGGCATTGGTCTCAAGGACAACCTCGTCGTGAAGCCGGGGCATGTCGCCCTCGGCTGCGGCATCAGCCATGCAAGCGGCCGAGCGGGTGAACACCGCGTCTTTGGCGAGCGGCAGGCTCATGCTCGAGGCGTGGTCCATGAGCACCAGATCCTGTGTGTCCACCTGGATGCGGTGATTGTCTCCGGAAAGGAATCGGGCGACAAAACTGGAAGGCAGTGTGGGTGCGGGCTTGGGAGGATTTCGATGGGCAACGTCGAATGAAAGGCGTCCGTTTTGGGTTTTGCCCAACTCGTAGCGCCCTTGTCCAAGAGTGCGGAGGACCCACGAGTCACCTTGAGAGCTTGGAACCATGTCGATCGAAAGGCGCTGCTCCTCACGGTTGGACTTGATTCCGAGCACGCAGGTGTCCGAGGCGATTTTCTCAATGGTGACAAACGCGGAGTCATCGGGTTGCTCGAGCTTCACTTCGATGGGATATCGCCCCAAGCGACCATGCCCCCGCACAAGATAGGTCGCGGGGAGCACCTGCGAGAATTCTCCAGCGAGGAGACGGCGGGCGCTTCCATACCAACCGCGTTCGAAGAGATTCTTGGCTTGCCGATGGATGTCATCCCCGCCACCGGCGGCCGCATATTTTTTCAGCAAATCGGCGGCGATGGCGCGCTCCTGCGTCCAGAGTTGGAGCGTGCGTTGCTGGCGCTTGGTGAGTGTTGTCGGAACAAGGTAGCCACTCGGGCGCGGCCAACTTGTTTGCACATTCAGGCTCAACAAAAATGCGGCATCGGGTGCGTGCTCCACGTTGAAGACAAGCTTCAGATAGACGGCTGATTTCCCAATGGCCGAGGACCCGAGATCGATGGGTTTGTGGGAGGTCATCCACGGCGTCCAGTGGGTCGGGTCGGGCAGCTCCTTTTCCGTCAACGTGGCGACTTTCTCCAACCGCTCGAGCGAAGGCCCGACGAAAATCTCGATGTTGTTCCCCTCGCCCGGAGAAATGCGGCCGTCAAGGTCCAAGGCAAGTGGCGCGGTGAAGGCATCGCCGGAGTTCGTGAGCTTGTAGAGCAACTCGCCGGGCTTCGACACATCCTCCACTGCCAGGCGCAGGCCGCTGTGAACCTTCATGTTTTTCAGGGAAACAAGCTTGTCCTCCGGCCCCGCTTGAAGATCGCGCTGCACGATCACATCGAGCAGGGCGGGTTGGCGGTGCACCGGCGGATCGATCGGCTCGTCGGCGACGCCATCCACCTCGCGAACGAATTTCTCGTCGCCGGGATCGGCGTTGAAAAAGCAAAGAAACCGGAACCCGTGCTCGTAATGCCGCTTCATCACGCTGAAGTTCTCCTTCAGGATCGTGCGCTCCATATTGATCATCGAGAGCTTCCCGCGAGCGCGCAGGTAGTCATACATGGCGATGTCGCGAAAATTCACCCCCTCGCCCATTTCTCCGCTGCTCCAGAGACCATCAACCATGCCGTGCTGCCCTCCGCCCCAGCGCGGATCGTTCATCGGACTGTCGGTTAGAAAATCCGGGTGCGCATAGAGATTATGGAAAAATTGCTCTTCGGGCAGCACGAGCTTGCCTTGATCCACGATGGCGATGTCCCTCCCGACATTCCGCTGCGAGCTGTCGGCGAATTCCTGCCAGGTGCGCACGGCATCGCGATGCATCCAAAGGCGTTCGTCGAAACTCATTCCATCGGAGGGATCGAGAGTGACGCCATCCTTGGCAGCCGATTCGATGACGGCTTGGGAAATCTCGCCGCTGGCGGGTGCGAATTCCCGCACGATCAGTGGCTGGGCCGCGCGCCCCTCGAGGCGCAGGCGCGCGAGTTGCTCTTGGATTCCGCCCATGAGCTGCTGAAAGCGTTTTTCCAGAAATGCATTCATCACCGGATTCCGCAATGCCGCACCGGGGGTGTTGCTCCACATGTTCGGCCAAGAGGCGCGGTAGGTGGCAGTCGCCGGATCGTAACTCGTGTGGGTGTATTGGATATCGCTGAAATACCCGCCAAGGCCGTCCGCGCCGGTGGGTTTGCCTCCCCAGCCGGTGCCATTCACGATCCAGAGACCTGGCATGCCGCTGGACGAGGAATAGCCAATTTGCTCGAGCAGTTCCCTGTTTCCCTCGGCGGGATCGAAGTGCCCATAGCCGCCGGCGAAGTTCAAAAACCCCACCGGCCCATAGTCCTGAAAACCAGAATACAACTCCTTCATTTTTTTGATGCGCTGGAGTTCAGCCCCGCTGTCCTTGCGGCGGGATGCATCGGTTTCGCCCTCGAGACGGATCGAACTGGTTGGAAAAATCAACGCCATCGGGCGGAACACACCCTCGGGCCCAGCCACCTTTTCAAAAAAATCGGCATGTGCACGAATCGTGCCGATGCTGAACGCGCCGCCGCCGTCGTGCCTCAGCGTGATATCCAACGGCATGCCATGCTTGAGAAATTCCGCCGGCACCTCCACGAAATAGTGGTTCGGCCCCGCTCCCAGCTCTTGATAGGTGCGGAAGTAGACCTCTTGGCCATTCACAAGAACCGTGTAGCCGAAGGCATCCGGGCGGCGGTTGTGAATTTCCTGAATTTCCAGAATCAGGCTTTTTGTTCCAGCTCTCACCGGCACCTGACATTGCATCGTGCTGCCCTTGCGCGAAAGTGTTCGAACCGCGAATCCCTCGCGGAACGAGCCCATTTCCGTCTCAATCCGATCGATTTCCACGCCTTCTGTTGCCGTGACGGGTGCTTGCGGATCTCCGCAATCAATCACCTCCGAGGCAAGCCCCGCATTATGGCTGCCATCCTCCGCAAAACAGACATGAAGCAATCCGGCAGCGACAAGGAGACTCAAAAACAAATGCTTCACGATTCGTGCCGGTCAGTGGTTGGAACCTGCGGAGCCTTTTAAATGCTCGGCCCGCCCGTCATCGTCCGCGTCGAATGTGGAGGTCTTCAACGCTCTGAAAAGCCCCACAATGTCCCGCGTGCCGCCATAGGTGAACCAGATGGCGATCACCGCATTGAAGGCGAGATAGAAGAAGACATACCACGCCCAGTAGGACTCCCACCAGGCGACAGGCAATGGCGAGGCCAGGCTGAACAATGTGACCGAGGCGAAGAGGAGAATCCAAAACGCATTCCAAGCGACAAGGAACACGGCAAGCACCCTGTCGCCGAATGAAAAATCCTTGTTGATGCCGAAAAGACGCTGCCAACCGGAGACGCGCTCGCCGTCCGCCGAGTGGTCCGATTGCACCGCCCAGCGTCCACGGTGCAGCATTTTCTCAAGGTCGAACGGCACGCCCTTGTGGGTGAGCAACGAGACGAGGATGTAGGTCAGCGCGGATCCGACAATTGCGATGAAATACAAATACTGGTTGTTGATCGGAAACTCCTCGCCGAAGCGCGACAGATGGAACGGCGGATACAGCAGGCCGAAAAATCCCACCACCGTGCCGAAGAGAATCGCGGGATAGCACGCGGCGGTCGTGCCTTTTTTCCAGTAGAGGCCGCCGATCACCGCCGCGCCCGCACCGGGCAACCAGATCGTGCCGGTGATCGCCCAGAACATGTAAATCGGCGTGGTTGGCGTGTGGAACAGCCCGAAGGTGAAGGCATAGAGCGCGACACCGGCCACCGCGAGACGCAGGAGCATGATGTGATCCTGCGGGGAGTAGATTTTTTTACGGAAGGGAATCCACACATCCTGAATGAAAATGCTGCCCCACGAGTGCATGTAGGTGTTGTGCGTGCCGATGGAGCAAAAGATCATCACCGCGAGGAACAATCCCTTCAGCCCGATGGGCAGGATTTCCGAGAGCGTGATGGGCACGCGCATCTGGTTTTGGATCGTCTCGTTTCCGATGCCGTCCAATCGCGACTGGACGACCGACGAGGTTCCCGAGAACTCCGGCAGATTCAGCAGCGTGAACACCGCCACCGCCACCACGATGCCCATCCATGTCTGCACATCCCAGCGCCAGACGCCGATGATGACCCCCATCTTTTGCTCATGGGGGCTTTTCGCCGAGGCGTTGTAGCCTTGCGACCCCTGCCACGCGGCGCGGACAAGGATGCCATTCAAGATGCCGATGAGATAAAACCACACATTGAAATCCTTGATTTCGCCGCCCTTCATCGGATGCACCATCGAGGCGTTTTCGGGGGCCATCCGCGTGCCCTCGACCATGTTCGCCCAGCCAACCAACCAGATCGCAAAAGCCGCGATCAGCACGAACCCGATCAGGCTCACTATGCCCGAATAACAATCCGAGAGCATGATGCTGATCTGCCCTCCGAAGACGACCATGATCAGAGCGATCCCGAGATCCAATGCCATGAGCGTGGCGAATGTGGACAACTCGACCGAGGTGCCGGGAACCGGGAAGGTCTCTGGCAATCCCAGAAAGTGCATGTAGAACCTCGCCGCCACGGCCGGGAAAACACCGAAATTGATCAAGCCGGTGAGAAAGCACACCACGCCAGCGAATTTCCGGAAATTCGGCGAATAGCGGGTTTCGAAAAATTGAGCGAGCGTCAGCGCGCGCGTCTCGCGGAACCGGTAGAAAACAAACCCTGTCAGCGCAAGAATCACGCCCACCGGCAGGGCCATCATTCCCCACCAGATCGAGGTGAACCCCGCCACATAGCCGGCTTCGAACAACGCCACCACGGCGATGATGCCCGTGCCGCTGGCCTGCCCGCCGATCGTCAGCATGTAGCGGCCCGCCAATCGGTTCGCCGCGAGGAAATCACTCACGCCCCGGAGGTATTTCCGCGTGGCATTCGTCAGGAGAAACATCCCCGCGAAGAGCGTGCCTGCGATCAACCAATCCAAGGTGCTCATCGGCTGGAAAACGAGGTCTGTCGGCGCTGTCTTGGCACTCGAACCGGGGTGTTGATCGGGGTCATCGCTGCGGACACCATAGGCAACGAGACGAGCCGGTCAAGCCAAAATGCAAACCTTTGTCAGGTCGCGAGGGATTTCAGATTTTCGAATGGATTTTGAGGAGGGGCACTTCGGCTTCCTGCTTGCCGTTCACGGCGGGTGCCGCTTCGATCAACGCGATCAACTTGTCCACGGTGCGGCGGGCGATCTCCGGGCAATCCTGTTCCGCCACAATCACCTTGCTCGCAGGTGAAGGCGACCCGATCCACTGGTCGAAACACCCGACCAGAATCTCCCGCCCTTTTGAGACAAGAGGATTGTGCCAGAGAAAATCCTGGATCGAAGTCTGGTGGGATTCGACGAGGCAGATCGGTGAAGGAAGCGAGTCGATCGGTGCGCCTGCGGCGAATTGCGTGGCGGTCACAAAGGGAATGCCCCTCGCGTTGAGCGCGGCAAGCATGGCATCGTGGCGGCGCTTGTCGACGAGATTGAGCGTGGGATTGAACAGGACAAGAAAGGACTTGGCTCCCTCTGCAAGGCAGGCTTGAAGAAGATCGTCGGCCGCTTTCGATTGATCGGTGCCCACAGTCGGCAGACTCATGGAATCGATGGGCACATCGACAAGCACGATCGGAAAATCCTGGCGCACGAGCGCGTGCATTGCGGACAAATCCTCGATGTCGCGGCGGTTGATGATCGCCCCGCTGGCGAGTGCGGAATGCATTGCCGTGATGATCCGGTCGAAGATTTTTTGTTTTCCCAAGTGAAGGGAGACCATCAAGTCGTAGTCCCGATCCGCGGCAGCCAAGGCCGCCTGCTCCACAAGATCGCTGTCCACCGGATTCCCGAGATCCGGCGCGATGAACCACAGGAACTGGGATTTCTTCGCCCTCAGCATGCGGGCTGCAAGATTCGGCCTGTATCCCAACCGCTTGGCGGTCTGCTGGATGCGCTTTTTTGTTTCTGGATGAACCCGCTTGTCGTCACTGAGCGCCCTGGAGACAGTGGAAATGTTCACATCGCAGACGCGCGCGATATCGATTAATGTTGTAGAGGTGGTAGTTCCCACGGATGGGAATGCTTCGCAAGAAACTGTTCCCTCTATCAAGCCAATTTTTGATCAACAAGAGGGGCGTGGAAGTCAAATTCCCCCGATAGATCAATCGATTGCCGTGAGCATCGCCAGCACGGATGGCAAATCCTCACACACCGCATGGCAAAGCCCTCTGGCACCTCCCGCCTCGAGATTTCCGCCGGCCAGTCCGATGGCGGCAAATCCAGCCAATCGGATCGAGCACACGCCGGCAGCGCTGTCCTCGATGCCGACAACGCCTCCCCGTTGCTCGAAGGGGATTCCGAGTCCCACCCGTGCCGCCTCGGCGTAGAGCCATGGGTGGGGTTTCGGCGAAAGTTCTCCCAGCGTGCCGGGCTGCCCTCCGCGCAACGGGAATCCCGCGGTGATGATCGCATCGTAAAATTCCGCCGGGTCTCCCATGCCAAGGTCGCGGAACGCGGAGAGAATCTCGGGATACGCCTTCTCGTAAAGCCCGCTCGTGACAAGGCCGATGCGAAGCCCCCTGGCCTTGAGTTCGAGGAGAAACTCTTTTAACCCCGGTGCCGGCGTGAATGCGCCGGGACGCCCTCCACCAGCAATGATGGCCGCAAGTTCGCGGTGCGTGTGCTCGAAGTAGTATCCCCTCGCCTCCTCGACGGTCTTGTCGGGACAGTATTTCGTCAGGCAATAGTGCAAATGTTCGGAAACACTGTGACCGGACACATGCGGCAGGTCGGCTTCCTCGAGTTCGAACTTGGGATTCCCGAGCAGGCTGGCGGTGCTCTGCTGAATGATCCAAATCCAAAACTCCTCGCTGTGCACCGTGGTGCCGTCGAGGTCCATGAGCACGGCCCGCAGCGGCTTGTCATGGTGGATTGACGGCACAGGATAATAGGCTGGATAGCCCATGCTGGAGCGCACATGCGCCAACGTATGACTGCCGAACCCGACAAACTCGACCACCCCATCTCTGGTGCGCGCGATGGCATTCACTCCTGCGACGCCTGCCAGAAAGCGGTCGTCGGATGTCCGCTCGATCCCTACGAGGCCAAGCTCCTGCGCGTTCGCGCCAAGGTTTGGAAAAAGATCGCTCACTTCGTCTTGATCAACAGCGACACAATCTCGCCTTTTCCAACGGAAAGCGTGGTTCTGTTTTTTTCCAACTTCAGCTCGCCGAGCGGTTTTTCCTCAAGAGTGATGCGCGTGACCGATGCGGTGTTGCCGGGCACGGTCATGCCCACTTCGATGCCCTCCGGCGCGGGATTGTAGCCTCGCACAACAACGGCGTTTTCATGCTCCGCCTTCTTCAAGGCAGTGACGAGGAATCCGGGATTGTCGAAGGAAATAAAACTGCTCACCGGCGGCAGTTCCCCCTCGTGTGTGGTGGCGACGATGGCGCGAAGCGGGCTCGTGAAGGCAGCTGCCGCCTGTGGAACCCCGCCGCTGCGCCAGTCTCCTGCATGAGGCATCACCGCATAGCGGAAGACATGCTTGCCTTTGCACTGGGCCAGCGCCTGGAAGACATGCGTCTCGGTCGGATTTCCCGCCGTGCCGAAGCACCGCAGCATCGTAAGTGCGATGGATCGATCAGCATTGTCCTGCACCTCGTATTCGGAAAAGCCATAGTGGAGCACCGCGAGACCGTTTTTGCCGTCGGCCACATCGACAAATGAAAGCGTCGGCAACGTGCGGGCCGCCTCCTCATACCAACCGGTGGAATCCGGAATCGAGATCGGGCGTTTCACCACATCGAACGCGCTGTCCACATGGCAATGCGTGGCCTTTTCCAAACCTGTCGGGAAAAGCACGCGCAGACGGTGATCCTGACAGCGGTTGTCCACCGTCGTGACAAAATCCAAGCGGCGACTGCCGTGGCGTAGTGTGATTTCCGTGACGATGCGAACCACCGACTTGCGCGAAGACCGGCGCAGCGCGCCGTTGTCGATCCATTCGGAGCCGTGCGGCACGTGGATTTTAAGTTCCTGCTCGAGCCCCTCCGGCAACTCCCAGTCCCGCTCGACTCTGTAGGTGGCGGTCATCGGACCGTTGGACACAAGAGCCACTGCGGCGGGCTGACCGAAGGTGGTGTAGCAGGCATCGGCATTCGTGCGGTAGTGCACCAGCGGGCCGCCGCATTCGCCCTCGTCCTCGAAGGCATTGAGTCCCTTGTAAACCTGTCCGGTCGATTTGTCGGTGAGCATCATCGTGCCGTCCGCCAGCACCTCGGCGCGCAGGAATTCATTTTCGAGCACGTTCACGGAGGGGCTGATGTTGTCCACCGGCCGCGAGGCCGCCTGCTTCGGCACCACACGATAAGTGCTGTAGCCGAATGCGGGCACCTCCACCGGGATGGCGACACGAAGCCTCGTGGCCTCGACATTGATGGCGTTGCCGTATTTCAGATACGCGTAGAACGTGTCGTCCTCTGTTCCCAGCACCTGCGAGCGGACCGCCTTGCCTGCGGCGTCGAACACTTCGACCATGAGGGGCTTTTTGTAAGGGCCGTAATTCCTCAATCCCCATGCGATCGGAATGTCCACCGCCACCTCGACCACTTCGCTCCGAGGTGCCGAGGTGCTGTTGAACACGGTGACGCCGAGTTCGTGGTGGCCGATGGTCGAGTAATCGATGCGCGTCACGAGATCCTTCAGGTTGTCGCGGGTCACGCATTCACTGATGTCGTTGGCGCTGCGGTAGCGCTCCTCCATGGCCAACTGCACCCTGTCAATATGGCATCCGCCGATGCCGTCGTGCTGTTGGTTCTGCAAAATCTCCTTCCATGCCGAGCGAAGCAGCGTCTCGGGGTAGGACTTGCCTTGCAGGAGCTGCCATGCGGAGGTCGGTTCGGCCCATTTTTCGAGGCGGTGCTGGCAATCGGCATTCTGCAACTTGAGTGGCATGCGGGCCGAGAACACGCCGATGTAGAGCGGCGCGAATGCATCGGCCTTCGTCTCGACACTCAACATCTCGCCCTCGAAGCGAAGAAGGTTTTTGTCGGCACCGGACTCCGCCATTTCCTTGCGGATCGTTTGCACCACCTCCGGCAGGCTGCTGATCGTGATCTTGCCGTAGTCGATGCGCTTGTTGATCTCCTCAACGAGGTCGGGAATGTGCGGGTCGGGGTTCTCCTGGTCGAAGCCCTGATAGAATAGCAAATGCTTGGTGGACGCCTTGTCCTTCACCGTGTCGCGAAGAGTCTCCATGCCCTTCAATGCCGACTCCATGCTCTTCATGATCGGCTGCCGCAGGACATGGTAATTCATGTCGTCCGTGCTGTAGGTGTCAGCCAACCGCGCGATCACACCCCCGTTCTGCTGGATCGATTCCAGATCGTAGTCACCCGTCGGCAGGCTGCTCGCACCGCCAGTGGCGCGGATGTAGGGGTTGTAGACGTAAATCCAGAAATTCAGGCGGTGGAAGGAACCGAAGGTGAACCCCATCGCGCGCGAACCGTCCGGCGCGTCCCACCAGAACTCGAGCTTGTCGATGTTCGACTGGTCGATGCCGCGGTAGAACAAAATCGTGTCCATGCCGAACTGGCGATAAATCTGAGGCAACTGCGAGACCTGCCCCCAACTGAAAATATTGTAGGCGCACTTCATCACGCCCCCCAGCGACTCCGCGATGCGGTGCCCGAGCAGGAGGTTCCGCACAAGCGCCTCGCCGCTCACCAAAAACTCCGCAGGCAGCGTATACCACGGCCCGGCGTGCAGACGTTTTTCCTTCACCAACTCCTCGACCAGCACCCGCCGCTCCGGGCGAAACTCCAGGTAATCCTCCAAAAACGACGACTGGGCGTCGGGGTGGAAATAGGCGAACCGCGGGTCCTTATCCATCGCATCCAGAAGAATATCCCCCGCCTCCAGAAGCCTCGCCTGCGTCTCGCGGAAGCTCCACCGGTATTCCCGATCCCAATGCGTGTTCAGGATCAGGTGCATGTTGTAGTTGGTATCACTCATAGAAATTCAAAAAATGGGGGGCCGAAACTTGACTGGACAGGAAATGTGCAATGCTTTGTATTGATAATTCAATACTGAGGCTCACGTCAAGAGTCTGTTTGATGGGCTGACCAGCATTTTTCCTTGGAAATACCTTGCGAAAATGAAATCACGCGAGGCACAGCCCATGCATCACCGGCCGAATACAAACTTTCCCGCAATGGCCCCCGCAACAACCTCCCGCCATAATCTCCGCACCGGCCTCGTCGAAGGCCTTTTCTCAACCCCTTTCACCGTCGTTTCCATTCCCGGCGGATTCCTCCTCGCGGC
>CAZRLX010000045.1:16640-17860 GCA_964601115.1 uncultured Chthoniobacter sp.
TTCGGCGTGTTTTTCGCTCTCGCCAGCGCCAGCGGGGCATTCCATACCGTGGGCTGGACCGTCTGGATTCGCGAATGGGTTCCACGCAGGCTGCGCGGCGCTTACCTCGGCAAGCGCAACTCGCTCATCAGCGCCGCAACGCTCGGTTTTCTTTTACTGTCGATGGCCTGGCTGGAGGCGCAAAAAAGCTCGCTGGTCCCTTATATCGGCATCCTCGCCGTGATGGTGGCATGCCGGGCATTCAGCCTGCTGTGGCAACACGGCATCCGCACCCGGCACGACAATTCACCGCTCGCCGCCCCGCCGCTTCTCCACGCACTCGCCGAATGCCGCGCGACTCCGGGACTCGTCCCGTTCATCCTGTTTTCCGCCTGGATGAATTTCTGGATGGCCTTCACCGGACCATTCACTGCCGTGTTCGCCTTCGAGGAACTCCACCTCGATCCCGGCGCCTTTGCTTTTCTCACGGCCATCGGCACCGTGAGCGGCGTTGTGGGCTGGACCTATTGGGGGCGCGTGACCGACCGCGCCGGCGCGATCCCCGTCATCGCGATCGGCAGTGCCCTGTGGGAACTCTCAAACATCCTCTGGGCATTTCTCGTTCCCGGAAATTCCTGGCTCCTCTACCCCATGTTTTTTTGGGGAGGGTTTTTCGCCGTCTCCTTCTTCATGGGGAGCTTCAACCTCCTGCTCAACCTCGTGCCCTCCAAAAGCGGCGCCGCAGCCGTGGGCCTCCAACTCGCCGTCACCTCAGCCGCCATGGCGGTCGCCCCCATCCTCTCCGGCTTCCTCTTGGAAATATTCGTCACCCAGCAAGGCGGCGGCATCGGCATCTATCACCTCGGCTTCGCCATCAAATCGATTGGCTTCCTCGCCGGACTCCTCATCCTCCTCGCTATCCCCGAACCCGGGCGCACCACCCGCCAAACCCTCCCCGGCGCCTTCCGCTCTGTCCGCCAAGCCATGCTCCTCCAAGGCCTCGAACTCTTCGCCAACCTCACCCCCTTCCGCCGCACCCCACCCCCGAAAACATGATTCCGTCATTTTTTTGGCCGATCGGCCAAAAAGTTTACGGTTTTCCCCCTACCCACTCTGAATAAAAGAATGCATTACACTTATTGCTATGAATTAATATCAGTAAAACTACTCCCCGAGCCCTACAGGAGTAAGCGTTGCACCAAGCACCCCCTTTGATTGTGTGGGGTGAGGTGTAAATGTCG
>CAZRLX010000046.1:0-17714 GCA_964601115.1 uncultured Chthoniobacter sp.
GGCGACCGCACCATGGGCATCAATGAGGAGCCGTCGGAGGAATTCCTGGCCCGCCTCGAGCAGGAATTCGGCTTCACCGCGCCTCGCAAGCACGGCTACTCGACGATCCACACGATCAAGGCGATGGCCGAGGGCAGAGTGGGCTTTTTCCTCGGAATGGGCGGGAATTTTGCCTCCGCCACGCCGGATTCCGAATTCACCTGGCAAGCCCTCGCCCGCTGCGGCATGACGGTGCATGTCTCGACCCACTTGAACCGCAGCCATGTGGTTCACGGCAAGGAGGCCTTGATCCTGCCCTGCCTCGGCCGCTCGGAGGCGGATATCCAATCCGGCGGACGGCAGTCTGTGACCGTCGAGGACTCGATGAGCATGGTCCACGCGTCGACCGGCATCAATCGCCCCGCCTCGGAGCATCTCAAATCCGAACCAGCCATCATCGCGGGCATTGGGGCGCGCCTTTTTCCCGACGGGCCGGTGGATTGGGAGGTGCTCGTTTCGGATTACAACCGTATCCGCGACCGCATCGAGGCGGTCATTCCGGGGTTCACGGATTTCAACAAAAGAATCCAGGAACCCGGCGGGTTCCAGTTGCCGAATCCTCCCGCCAGACGTGAGTGGTTGACCTCCACCGGGAAGGCGAACTTCATCGCCAACGAGCTTCCGCACGTGTCCGTGAAGCCCGGCCATCTGCGCCTGATGACGCTGCGCTCGCACAACCAATACAACACGACGATCTATGATAGCGGGGACCGCTACCGCGGCATCACCGGCGAACGCCGCGTCCTTTTCCTCAACGCCGAGGACATGCGGCGTCTTGGGCTCACGGAAACATCCCGGGTCACGATCCGGAGTCACGCCGCAGATGGACGGGAGAGGCGCGCGGAGGGGTTCCGACCGGTCGCCTACTCGATCCCCAAGGGCTGCGCCTCGGCCTATTATCCCGAGACGAATGTGCTGGTGGGAATCGACGAGCACGCCGTGAAGAGCCACACGCCCATGTCCAAGTTCATCGAGGTCTCCCTGGAGATCGAGGGCTGAGACCCCTTTCCCCGCGTCTCTGGATTCCGTCAAAAAAATGGCCGATCGGCCAAAAAAGTTGCGGACTTTGTGTTCAACCCGTTGCTGTGCGTGGCGGGTGGTTTTGCAACCAAGTGCCGCGTTGACAGAAGGGGCGTGGATCGTAGCCTGTGCGTCCCATGTCATTCATGTCTGAAGCCGAGAGATTCGTGTCCCATGCCCCCGGGCATTGGGTTGGCGTGTCGAGGGAGGATTGGGACGACTGGCGCTGGCAGCAGCGGAACCGGGTGACCACGCTTGCCGGCTTGGAGGAGCGGTTGGTCTTGACCAGCGCCGAGCGGGCCGGGGTTTTGCTGGCTGGAAGCAAGCTGGCCCTCGCGGTGACGCCCCATTATTTCAACCTGATCGAGCCGGACAACGAGAATTGCCCTATCCGGCGTCAGGTGGTTCCGCGGATCGAGGAGGGCTATGATTCCCCTTTCGACATGGCGGATCCCTGCGGGGAGGATTCCTCGATGCCGGTGCCCGGCCTGGTGCACCGCTATCCCGATCGCGTTCTGTTTCTCGTGACCGACCGCTGCGCCTCCTATTGCAGGTATTGCACGCGGAGCAGGGTGGTGAGCGGGGTGGGGGAGCAGGAGTTGCACACGGATTTCGAAGAGGCATTCCGGTATTTGGAAAAGAATCCCCAAATCCGCGATGTCCTGCTCTCCGGCGGTGACGCGCTGTTGCTTTCGGACTCGCGCTTGGAGGCGATCCTCGCGCGGTTGCGTTCGATCCGGCACATCGAGTTTGTGCGGATCGGCACGAGGGTCCCGATTTTTTTACCGCAGCGGATCACGCCGGAATTGTGCTCGATGCTGCGGAAGTTCCATCCGCTCTGGATGAGTGTGCATGTGAACCATCCCCGCGAACTCACGATCGAGGTGCGCGATGCCTTGGGGCGTTTGGCCGACAGCGGGATTCCCCTGGGGAACCAAAGCGTGCTTTTGGCCGGGGTGAACGACGATGTCGCCACGATGCGCGAGTTGGTGCACAAGCTCCTGCTGTGTCGCGTGCGGCCGTATTATCTCTACCAATGCGATTTGATTCGCGGGTCCTCCCATTTGCGCACATCGGTGGCCAAGGGGATCGAAATCATCGAGGGGTTGCGCGGTTTCACGAGCGGCTACGCGATTCCCCAATACGTGATCGACGCGCCCGGCGGCGGCGGGAAGGTGCCTGTGAACCCGAATTACGTCGTCTTTCATGACAGTGAAAAAATCGTCATCAGGAACTTCGAGGGCAGGATTTTCGAGTATCCCGAACCGGCCCAAATGCCCGTGCCGAACCACCATGCCGCCGAGCTTGTCGCACTGTGAGGCAGTTCCTGATAAAATGGGCATGTTGCCTGATGGGAGTCCATTGAGTATGTTCCACGCCATGAGACGCCCACTTTTGTCCGCATTGGCCATTCTCGCGCTGGTTGTCACGGGGTGTGACAGGCCCGCGATGCCAACCGCGGCAACCGATCCCTCCCCGAGTCCGACTCCGCTCCAGATTCTCAATATCGGGGTGTTTTTGCCTTTCAAGAGCGATGCCAAGCAGAGCGCCGAGGCCGCGTTGAACGGGTTGCAGTTGGCCGCCGAGCAATGCAATGCGGCCGGTGGTGTCAACGGGCGCCCGGTTCGGTTGGTCGTTCGGGATACGGATGCGGGACCCGAATCCGCCGGTCAGGCAATGCGGGATTTGATCTCGGAGGACAAGGTTGTGGCGGTGATCGGCGCGCTGGCCACTGGAAGCGGACAGGCAATCGAGGTTGCCAATAAATCGGAGGTGCCACTGATCGCCATCGGTTCCACGATGCCTGCCCGCATGGCCTCCGAGCCATGGATTTTCCGGATCTGCTACACCGACTTCCACTCAGGGCACATCATGGCCCAGACCGCCTTTTCTCTTGGGGCATTGCGGGCCATCGTGCTCTTCGATCCTGAGGACAAGTTTGCCCAGACGCTTGCGCTCGGCTTCGGGAAGAAATTCAAGACGAAGACGCGCACGGCCATGGTCCCCGAGCATTTTCAGCATGGAACGACCGACTTTTCGAAGCAGTTGGAAAACATCAAAAAGAAAAATCCCGATATTGTGTATCTGCCGACCGACCAGCGCACCGCTGCGCGCATCGTGAAACAGGCGCGGGCCATGGGATTACAGATGCCCTTCCTTGGCACAGCGATGTGGGATTCTCCGGAATTCCTGGCGGAGGCCGGAGAAGCGGCCAACAACTGCTACCTGCCAGCCCGTTACAATCCCCAGTCGCAAGCCGAATCGGTCATGCTTTTCGCTCCTGCCTACACGCAGAAGTTCGGTGTCGAGCCCAGCGCTCCCTCGGCACTTGGCTACGAGTCTCTGGTGGTCCTGACCACGGCGATCCAATCCGCAGGATCAACAGATCCTCGCGCCATCCGTTCAGCCCTGCGCGCCATGAAAGACCTGCCCGGGCTCACCGGGTCGATCACAATCGATCCCGAGCGGATTATTGAATTTTCCGTTCCCGTCCTCAAGGTGGAGAACAACAAGTTCACCTACCTTGAGACTGTAACGATGAAGTAGCCCCGGGCCGGCTGGGTTACTTCGCCGGTTGGATAAGTTCGATTTCGTAGCCTTCCGGAGCATCGACGAAGGCGATCACCGAGCCGTTGGAACTGGTGTGCGGTCCGTCGCTGAGCGGGTATCCGAGTGACTCCGAGTGCTTCGCAAATGCCGCAATGTCCTCCACCTCGAACGCCAGATGCGTGAGATCCGGGCCCACCACCACCGGGCCGCTGCCGTCGTATTTGCAAATCTCGATCAGTTCCTCGCTCCCCGGGGTCTTGAAAAAAACCAACTCCGAACCGCGTCCGCTCTTGCTCCGGCGGACCTCCTCCAACCCGAGAACATCCCGGTAAAAGGCGACTGTTTTATCCAAATCCGAAACCCTGTAGCGCGTGTGAAGCAGTTTTTTAACCATGATGCCTGAAGGCTACGCACGCCCCAACGCATGCGGCAAGCTTGCAGGAAGGGATGAAAATAGACATTCCTTTTTCTTGCCCGCGCGAAGCTCCGAGCTTAGGAGTAAAAGCACTCAATCGAGATTGGAAGGGTGGCTGAGCCCGGTTTAAGGCACTCGACTCGAAATCGAACGTAGCGCAAGCTACCGGGGGTTCGAATCCCCCCCCTTCCGCCACTCCAGTGAAGCCACTGGAGCCTTTGTTGGTCCGGGTTAGAAGACTGTTTTGTCAAATGGCGTGCTTTTCTTGTCCAAGAACAAGTTTGCGGACATGTGGCAAGAACCAGCTTTTCATCCTGGCTCGACGATCGCCGTGCGAGCAGGGGATTCGATCGTTTCTCCTGGAGAAATCACTCGGATCCGGTAGCGGAAGAGGGCGGGTATATCCGCCGCCGGGCACTCGAAGGAATACCGGAGATCGCCCTCCTTCGTAAGAATGTGGGTGGTGGTCGTGCCTTTGGTCACATCCTCGAGCAAAATGCTCACCTCCGCATGCGGTGTGGCTCCCGGAATACTCGCCCGCAGGTGGAAGGTGTCGGTGCGCGAGAGGTTGAGTGGTTCGCACGGAAGTAGGACGCAGGGGGATTCGAACGTCGCGTCCAGTTTCCCTGGATTCCCTTTTGCGAGGTTCCTGAGCCTCCATTGTTGGTCCACCGACAAAATCGTTCCGTAATCCCCCGGGCTCCGTGCCGCTCGGATGAGATGGGTGTAGAGGTCTTTCCATGCCGATTGCAGTTCGGTGATTTCCTCGGGCCTTGCAGACGCACAACGAACCCGTGCCGCCGCGCGGAAGGCCGAAAAATGAGCCAGCCAGTAGGAGAAGCGCTCCTGCTCGGCGGGGGACATCTCGCGCGTCGCCAGAGCCGCGAAACGATCGACAAAGGCAAACTCGGGCTTCACTTCGGCCCATTCACGCTCGTCCGGCGTGCAATTCCCTGGTCCCTCGCGCATGAAGGTGATGCAGGGGAGGTGTCCGTCGATCTCCGAGAACAGGCGGCCGGCTTCCGGACCGGCGTGCGGTCCGAACTCGGCCACCGCCCAGTCTTGGTAGAACCATCCGCTGTCGAAGTGGCGCGGGCGCGGTTCACCGCTCATCGGCTTCAAGCGTCCCGCTTCCCAGACGCGGTCGTTGTCGCGCAACTCGGGTCCGCCGCAATTGATCCGACGAGCGTAGTCAACGCCATCGAACTGGTTGAATCCGTCCGTGTGACCTTCCACCTCGATGGCGTTGAGCACGGTGTCGCCGATGATTTGCCGGAGAAAAATCTCGATCTCGCCGTTTTCCTCCACGCGCACATCGTCGCAGGTGATCGAGATCACACCGGATGGTCCGGCCGTTTCCGCAGGATCCTTTTTGTCGAGGATCACCCGGTGGTTCACCGCGACGCTTATGCGCCGCGCCCCGGGCCGTGCATCGGGGGAGGCTTCCGCAAGGTGGCACCGCACTTGGTAGCGCCCGGCGGGCACCTGCAGCCGGTAGTAGCGCGCGCCGACCGCGGCCGTGGCAAAAAGGGCTTTCGGCAGGGGCGTATCCAAGATTTCCGGTGCCGGATGCCAAGGCGTCATGACGCCTTCGTCCTGGCCCTCGCCGGCTTGGAAGCCCGCGAGTTCCTCCGGCGTGAAGGGACGGTCCACGCGCGGGTTCCACGGGCTTTGATCCCAGGCCGAGCGCGCCAAAGCGGAAATCTGCGGCGACAAGCCGCGCGTGCGCCAGTGAATCCCCAGCAGGCCTTTGCATCCCAGCGCCAGCGCATCGGCGGCATCCCGCAGCGTGCGCCCGGCCCAGAGTTGCGGCACGGTCAACCGCGGGTCGTCTTCCATCCAAGGAATCACCCACGCGGGGCGTCGGCGAATGGCGGCGAACTCCGGCGGTGCGGGCAGGTGGCCGACTTGGGGCGTCAATGCCGCAAGCGGAAGATCCGGAGGCAACAATCTGTCCAGCGCCAGCGGGTCGTTCTTTGGTCCGATCGTCCAACCCATCACCCCCAGTTTGAGCCCTTCGACATTTTCCAAACTCAGGGCCTCGGCGGCGAGGGACACCGCGTCAACCACGCGCTGCACGTCCTCTTCAGGCACCGTTTGCGCCCAGACCCAATGTTCGGGAACATAGAGCCAGAACATGTCCAGCGGGTGCGTGCGCGCGATGCGGCGGAAAATGCCCCGCCACACCAGCAGGTGCGCCTCCCGGCTTTCCGGATCGAGGCCGGAGGCGGCGAGTTGTTCCTGCAGTGCGTGAGGCATTTCCAGCGGAATCTCCAAGCCGAGGCAGGTTCGCATCCCGCGTCTGCGCGCTTCGCCGAAGAGGCGTTTCCAGCGGGCGCCGATGCGGTTGAAAAGCTCGCAGGCATCCTCCTTGCCGGCGTGGTCGGCATAGCGTTCCGGGGCCACGAGTTTGTCCGCATCCATGGGCACGGAAACCGGGTGTGTTTTCGCATAGCCCCAAGTCCCGCCGCCGGAATGCCAGTTGGCGGCGGGGTAGGCCCGCCGCACCCGTCCATCGGGTTCGATATCGTCGGGAAGACCCATCCAGACCTGCGGCTCGAAGCCGGCGTTCGAGGGTGTGGTGTAGGCGTGAAAACCGATGAAATTCATGCCCAGCTTGGTCATCTGCCCCAGATAATGGCGGTAATCCTCCTCGAGCCATCCGTCGGGTCCTTCGGGAAAATTGTGGAATGGGTGCAAGCCGCGCACGGCAAAGAGCGGACGCCGGTCCGCCTGCACCTCGGGCAATTCCTGCAAGCGGGCATCGGGCACGCAATCCGCGTGCAAGTGGAAGCGAATCCCCCACGCTTCGCAGAGGTGGTAGGCCCCGAAGAGCGCGCCCGCTTCATCAAACCCGACGATCGTGTAGTGGTTGCGGGCTCCCTCGCGTCGCGTGCGGATCGCCGCGCCCTCGGGACCCAGCGTCCGCGCGGCGGCGATTTCTTCCTCCAACCCCGCGCCTCCCGCAGCCACCGTCGTGATCGTTGCGGCAAAGGAATCCAAACGTCCGGTGCGCAGCCAGCCGTAGCGCTGCAATTCCGCCGCCGCAAGGCGCAGGGAAAACGAGGAGGAATCCCCGAGGTGGATGTCGTCGTTGGTCAGGAGATGGGCTCCGTCAGGAGATGGCTGCATGGTATGAAAGATTCTTGGAATGTGAAACAGCCCTGCCGGGGCTGTCGATGGTCCATGAGATGCCATCCGGCGCCAGAACGTCAACAATGGGCTCGCCATCCGCACCGAGAATCCAGTCGATCCGAAGTTCTCCAAGCGGGGTGGGAATCACGCCGCCGGCGCGATTGAGACGCCAAGGCAGGGGATCGATCCTGACTCTGCGGAAGCCCGGTTCGAGCACCTCCACGCCGAGCAGGATGCGGCCGAAGAGATACAGTGGGGCTGCGGACCAGCCATGGCAATGGCTGCGTGTGGCCTGTGGACTCTCGCCGCGAAGCCACTCCTCGTGCACCATTTCCCAGAAGGTGGTGGCGCCCTCGGGCATCATGCGAATCCAGTATTCGTGGAGGCTGTCCATGGCCTCCCTGCGCAGGCCGTGCGAGAGGAGCGCCTCAAGCATGTAGAATTTCGCAAAGGGCGAACCGAATTCCGTGAGGCCCGGCGGGGGCTCGAGCAGGGTGTCGATGAATATCTGCTCCAGTCCCTCGGGCACGACGCCGTAGAGCAATCCCAGTGCGAAGTTGTGCAGGCAGGATTTCGGGGAAGGGGAGCCGTCCGCATGCAGCGAGTCGGCAAAAGCCCCGCGTTCAGGCAACCAGAGGTGGTTGAGGATCGCTTGGCGGAGCGTATCCGCACTCGCGCGATAGCCTGCGGCGTCATTGTCATGTCCGAGCGTCTCCGCCGCGAGCGCGCCGGTTTCCAGCGCCTGGATGAGGAACATCTGGTTGTGCGTGACGAACGGTTGATCCGAGTCGATCGGAGCCCAGTCGAACATGCCTGCCCCCTCGAAGAGTCCGTTGCCGCTTATGCGCGCCAGCGACCTCTCAAGATTCTTGCGCACGGCGGGGTAGGTGGTGGCGAGGAATTTCCTGTCCGCCGAATACCAGTAGTATTCCCAGACTTGGATGCCCCACAGGAAGCTCCACGCCGGGATGGTGAACTCGATCCGGTTCGGCACGAGGGCGCGCACGAGGCCATCGGCATCGCACTCCAGCGATTGCGCGCCGAGTTCGATGCCCCGCCGCACGATGTCATGGACGCCGAAGCAGAAATAATTGAAGAGCGCCTCGTTGCGGGCATCCCCGATCCAGGTCACCTGCTCGTAGGTCGGGCAATCGGTGAAGGTGTCCTCCATGCAGAGTTGGAGCGTGCGGAGTGCCATGCGGTGCATGCGGTCGAAGACCGGATCGTTGCACGAGAAGCGTGGTTCGCCCCCGGGCAAGTCCACGGACACCGGATAGGTCGACTCCAGCATTTCCAGGCGGTGGATGCGGACTTCACTGGAGTGGCCTGAGACCAGGAGAAACAAATACCGTCCCCCGCGGCGTTCTTTCGCGATCCAGCGGGTGATCCCGTCACGGCAGACGACCCGGAAGCCGTTTTGCTTGTTTGCGGTGTGGTGAATCCACTCGCGGGGGGTGTTTGGATTTTCGATATGCTCGACGAGGTAGCCCTCCAGGATGGTGCCGGCGGGGGCTTCGACCTCAAGGGCGGCAAGTCCGACACTGATTTGCCCCAGATCGAAGCAGAGCAAAGCCTCCTTGGCTCCGGTAAGGCCAAACGGCATCGGCCCGAGCGGCAGACGCGGCGCGCCGTTGTCCGGGATCGAGCAGCGCACATGGAAGCTCGGGCTGGGCTCAAGCGGGGCTACGGGATGCAGGGGGATGTGTTGTCGGGCCTTTTCGAGGTTGCCTGAGGTGCACGCTTGCTCCAGTGCCGCATGGGGAGTGGAGCGGGCGCTGGCAAGCCAGGAACCCACCGGGTCGCCGAACCCCTTCAGATCGGTTGCGTCTCCCTTGACCACATGCACCGCAATGGAGATTTCGTTGATATTGTTTTCGGAAAACGCGAACAAGCCCAGCAGATGCCGTCCGGCAGCGAGGGGTGTCTCGTAGTGGCGCATGCCATCAACCCAAGCCTCGCGGGCGGGCTCGATCCGCGCGCCGTCGAGCCAGAGGCTGTCGAAGCCGAAGCTGGTTGTGAACCGCAGGGTCAGCGGCGCGAGGGTCTCGAATTCGTGGAGCCACACCCCCTCGCTTTTTTGGATGTTGGGCTGTGCGGGGTCGGGTTTGAAGAGGAGGTCTTTCGGGAGGGTTGCGATGCGATGGGGGCAGGCGGGTGTTGCTCGAAGGACGGGAACAAACGGAACAGGGATTCGCGTCAATCGAGGCGTGCCGGTCTCCTTGAGGACGGCGTGTGGGATTTCCTCCGGCGAGACAAGGACGATTGCAGGCTGGAATTCCCTGGTCTCCGTCGATGCCGCGCGGGTGTCACAGGTTTCCTCGAATCCCAATTGGCAGCCGAACCGTGGCGCGAGGTGGTTGTATTCCTCGGCCACCGCCGCCTCCCAATCCGCTCCCGTGGCGCAGAGCACCTCTCCGCCTTGATCGAGAACCAACAACAGCCCCGGAGGCGCGGCGATGTGTTGGAAATTGTCGAACCCCCAGTGTGTCACCAGCACTTCGATCACGTTTTCCTCGGCAAACATCTCCATGGGGATGGGATGCCGGTCGATCAAATACGAATCCGGCCAGGCGCGGGGAGGACCGTCAGCGATCCATTGCCCGTTGAGCGACACGCGGTATCGCGATTCCGCAGTCACGGACAGTTGGGGGGTGGCCTTTCCGGAGGGGCGCCGGAAGCGGTGCCGGAACAGGACGGTTGCATTGAATGCGGGAGCTTGGCAGTGCCAAATCCATTTGGCGTTGGAATGATCTGTCATGGATATGCTGGGCAGCGACGTTCGACTTGATCCGGTCGGCTGCACGCGAACCCCACGGAATGCGGGATTCGCCCGACCGTGTCAATTATGATTAACGATAACCTAAAATTTCTTTTTTTATGTCACCGAGCGTGGCAATCCATGAGGCGTGTCCGTTCCGTCCAAGACAAAAAGAAAATTGACCATCGTGGATGTTGCCGAAAAAGCCGGCGTGTCGCTCATGACGGTGTCGCGGGTGATCAACAGCCAGCACGGGGTCTCCGAGGCAACTTCCAAGCGTATCCGCAAACTGATCGACCAGATGGGTTACGTGCCCCCGCCACCGGCCAAGCGCAACCGCCGCATCAAGGGGCGAAGAAAAGAAGGCCTCCTCACGGAAAATATCACCTTCATGATTCCGGATAGCAACGCGCTGGCCATGCGCACGCCGATCATCGGGGCCATGACCCAGGGGATCGCGGGTGTCCTGAGCGAGAAGCGGATCGAGTTGATTTTGAGTCATCTCCAGCGGGATGGAAGCCTTCCGCTATGCATCGAACGGGGCAAGGTGGACGGCGTGATCATGCGTGGTGGCGAAGTGGATGACAAACAGTGGATGAAGTTGGAGCACACGGCAGTGGTGGAGGTTTTTTCCTTTGGAAAACACAAAGAAGGTTGCGATCTGGTCAACCCGGATTTGGAAGGTGGATTCCGCATGGGGCTTCTGGATTTGAAGTCACGGGGAGCGCTGCGGGTCGCTTATGTGCTTGGCGAAGGAGACAAACCAGATTCCAGGTTGGTCGAGCAGCGTCAGCAGTTCAAGGACTGGGCGGCGGCGCAGGGGGTCGAAGTGTCCATTATGGAATGGCAGCAGGCAAAGGCTCTCCCCCCCGAAGTGCAGGGCATCTTGTTCCAAGCGGTGATCGGGATGGATCTCCTTGGATTCCTCAACATCCTGGAGTCGCAAGGGTTGCATCTCGGATCAACGATCGAGCTCGCGGTGTTGGATTTCGCCGGGTTTTGCCTCGATGTGAACAAAACGCTCACCATGGTCGATCTCGAAATGTCCGTGGTCGGTGCCAAGGCGGCCGAGTGCCTCCTGCGCCGCATGAGGAATCCCGATTGCCCCCCGGAAACGATCTTGGTCACTCCAGAAATCAGGCGCCTCGGGTAGAATTGCTTTCTGGAACATCCGGTTGCCGGGTCGATGGCGGCGACATCCATTCTCGACTACCGATAGCTTTTTTCGCAACGGTGGAGGATTCCTTGAAATGACAACCCACCACGTCGCCCTCACCGGGAACGATCTGGCCGAGGGATCGGCCGACGCTCCACTCCGCACCATCTCCAATGCCGCCCAGCGCGCCCAACCGGGGGACACGATCATTGTCCAAGGGGGCATCTACCGGGAGCGTATCGATCCTCCTCGTGGCGGGACAGGCGAGGACAGTCGGATCACTTTTCAGGCCGCCGAGGGGGATCGTGTCGAGATACGCGGGTCCGAGGCGGTGGAGCGCTGGGAGTCGCTGCCGGAGGGACTCTGGCGTGCCGAGGTGCCGAACGCGCTTTTTGGCGACTTCAACCCCTTCGCCGATTTGATTCGCGGGGATTGGTTCCGCGATCTTGGGCGTCCGCACCACACGGCGGCGGTGTATCTGGACGGCGAGTGTTTGACCGAAGCCCCTGGGCGCAGCGGTCTCGCGCCGTTCCACTGGTGGGCCGAGGTGGAGGAGGCCCGCACTGTGATCGTGGCGCATTTCGGGGAGGCCGATCCGAACAGTCGCCTCACCGAAATCAATGTCCGCCGGACGATTTTTTATCCGAGCCGTGCGGGGGTGAATTACATCACGGTGCGCGGATTCGCCCTCCGCCACGCCGCCACGAACTGGGCACCCCCGACCGCAGAGCAGGTCGGAGCGATCGGCACGCACTGGAGCAAGGGTTGGATCATCGAGGACAACACGGTCAGTCATTCCCGCTGCACAGGCATCACCTTGGGAAAACACGGGGATGAATTCGACAACACATCCGCAAACTCGTCCCGGGGATATGTCGAGACAATCAAACGGGCCGCCGAGGACTATGGATGGTGCCGCGAGAACATCGGCGGGCATGTGGTGCGGCGCAATCATGTCCACCACTGCGAGCAGGCGGGGATCGTCGGCAGCCTTGGGGCGATTTTTTCCGAAATCACCGACAACCATATTCACGACATCCATGTGCAGCGGTTGTTCGCCGGCGAGGAACAGGCGGGAATCAAGTTCCATGCGCCCATCGACACCCTCATCGCGCGCAACCATGTGCACCGCTGCTTCCGGGGAATCTGGCTGGATTGGATGAGCCAGGGAACCCGCGTATCGGCGAACCTGCTCCACGACAATTTCGATGTGGACCTCTTCATGGAAGTCAACCACGGCCCCTTCGTGATCGACAACAACCTCATGCTCTCCGCGATTTCTCTCACCAACTGGTCCCAGGGCGGGGCGTATGTCCACAACCTCATCGCAGGAAGAATCCGCTCCACGGCAGAGCCGAACCGAGAGACCCCATGGCATCCGCCGCACGACACCGCGATCGCCGGCATTGCCTCGATTCGCGGGGGGGGAGAGATTTTCCTGAACAACCTGATCGTGGATGCCGACGGATTCGAGCGGACGCTTGCCACCGACCGCGATGCCCTGACGGGAAGTTGGACGCTCGATCCTGCGACGAACTATTTTCCGGTGCACCCCCAGGAGAGCCCGGTGCATCCCATAAGATTTGCCGCCAACCGCCTGCTCTCCGGGCGACCTCGGTTCGAGGAGCGGGAGGGGCGGTGGATTCTGTCCCTGGGACAGGCGGAGAGGGGCACTGGGTGGCCTGTGGACAGCGAGTGCCTCGGCTCATGTGACACCAACGGCTGCCGCTTCGAGGATTTCAACGGAACGCCCTTGAGGATCGACGGCGACTTCTTCGGAGCGCCGCGAAGCCCATCGAGTCCCCGGATCGGCCCCTTCGAGGCACAGCAACGTGTCTATGACATCGGACATGGCCCAGCAAAAAAATAGGGGGGCTTGGCCGTCCCGGCAGAGGAGTGACTCATGTCTCGGAGGTAGATGTTTTTCGATTGCCCCGCGTTCCTCTGCAGCCCGTCAAAAAAATGGCCGATCGGCCAAAAAAGTTGCGGGATTTCGGGAGGGGGGTGAATTGAGTCGCCCGTGTGCAGTGATTTTGGGATAAGGGGGAATGTTCAAAAAAATCCTTTTTACGGCGTTGGGCATTCTGCTGCTTGCCGGGGTGATTGTGGGGATCAAGGCGCTGCAGATCCGGGCCATGATCGCGGCCGGAGCGAATGCTCCCAAGCCGGTTGAGACCGTGAGCACGGCATTGGTCGAGACGGACCGTTGGGTGCGGAGCATCGAGTCGGTCGGGTCGTTCCGGGCGGTGCAGGGGGCGGACCTGAGCACGGAGACATCGGGGATCGTTTCGGAAATTCATTTTGAAAATGGTGCCGAGGTGCGGGAAGGGGATTTGTTGGTGGAACTGGATACCAGCGCCGAAGAGGCGACCCTGCGATCGGCAGTGGCGGAAGCCGATTTGGCGAGGACGGTTTACGAGAGGACAAAGATGCTCCGCGCCTCGAACGCCATGCCTCAGTCCGACCTCGACGCCGCCGCGTCGCAACTCCGCAAGGTGAACGCGCTCGTAGAGCAACTTCGGGCCACGATTTCAAAAAAACAGCTTCGCGCACCGTTCACTGGGCGACTCGGCATTCGCGAGGTCAACCTCGGCCAGTTTATTCAAAACGGTGACAAGATTGTGTCCCTGCAGTCGCTCGACCCGATCTTCGTTGATTTCCTTCTTCCGCAGCAATTGATCTCCACCTTGGCGGACGGTCAGAAAATCCTCGTGCGCACAGACGCTTATCCGGGCCGTGTGTTCGAGGGGGAGTTGACTGCCATCAACTCCGAGGTCGATCGCGTGACGCGGAATATTCGCCTTCAGGGAACGTTGCAAAATTCCGACGGAGCGCTCCGCCCAGGCATGTTTGCACGCGTCCAGATTTTCGAGGGCGGCGAGGACGAGGTGCTTCGCATCCCGTTGACCGCGCTGTTTCGCGCTCCATACGGAGACTCGGTGTTTGTGGTTCTGGAAAAAACCGGGGCGGATGGCGCCAAGGAAACGGTGGTGGAACAGAGGTTCATTCGCACCGGGCGCGCCGTTGGGGACTTTGTCTCGGTCGTGGAGGGACTGAAGGAGGGCGACACGGTGGTGACGGCCGGCGCGTTCAAGTTACGGAACGGTTCCGCTGTGCGGGTGGACAATTCCCTCGCGCCCCAACCCACGTTGTCCCCGAGTCCTGAAAATTCGTGATGAAGCCTTTGGAATCACCCTCGGGAGGCGGCGGGTTTACCGACCTCTTCATTCGACGCCCGGTTCTTGCTGTGGTTGTCGGGCTTTTGATCCTCGTGGCGGGCATCCAAGCGGTGTTCACGTTGACCGTCCGCCAATACCCCCGCAGCGACAACGCCTCGGTGAAGATCACCACCGTCTATATCGGAGCGAATGCCGATCTCGTGCGCGGATTCATTACCACGCCCATCGAGCGTGCGATCGCGGCGGCGGACGGCATCGATTATGTGCAGTCGGAGAGCAAGCAGGGGCTCTCGATGATCACCGCCCGGCTCAAGCTCAACTACGATCCCACCAAAGCGCTTTCGGAGATCAGCGCGAAGGTGGACCAAGTGCGCGGCGACCTGCCTCCCGAAGCCGAGGTGCCGGTGATCGATATCGAGAGTGCCGATTCCCAGCGGGCGGCCGCCTACCTGCGCTTTGTCTCCACCATTCTCAAGCCGAATGAAATCACCGACTACCTCACGCGGGTCGTTCAGCCGCGATTGACCGCCGTGCCGGGGGTCCAGCGTGCCGAGATTCTGGGGGGGCGCACGTTTGCCATGCGCATCTGGCTCAAACCCGACCGCATGGCGGCCTTGAATATCAGTCCCGCCCAGGTCCGCCGCGCACTGGCGGGAAACAACTACCTCTCCGCGGTCGGACAGACCAAAGGCTCGCTGGTCTCGGTGAATCTCACGGCAAACACCGACCTGGGCACCGTCGAGGAGTTCGAGCAACTCGTGCTGCGCGAGAGCGGTGGCGCGGTGGTGCGCCTCAAGGATATCGCGGATGTGGAACTCGGCGCCGAAAACTACGACTCCGCCGTGCGTTTCAGCGGCGAGCAGGCGGTGTTTATGGGCGTCTGGGTGCTGCCGAACGCCAACACGCTGGATGTGATCCACGGGGTCCGCGAGGAGTTGGAGAAAATCAAAGCCGAACTCCCTGCGGGCCTTGAGGCGGGGGTGGGCTACGATTCGACGGTTTATATCACCGACGCAATCCACGAGGTGCTGAAGACCCTCGCCGAGACGCTCCTCATCGTGGTGGTGGTGATCTTTCTTTTTCTCGGATCCCTCCGCGCGGTGCTGGTTCCCGTGCTGGCGATTCCACTGTCGATCCTCGGGGCTGTGTTTCTTATGCAGGTCGCGGGGTTTACTGTGAACCTTCTCACGCTCCTTGCGATCGTGCTTTGCGTGGGGTTGGTGGTGGATGACGCCATCGTGATTGTGGAGAATGTCGAGCGGCATCTGGCGGAAGGCATGAAGCCCCACGCCGCCGCGATTCTCGGGGCCCGCGAGTTGGTTGGGCCGGTGGTCTCGATGACCGTGACGCTGGCGGCGGTATATTTGCCGATCGGCCTGCAGGGCGGGTTGACCGGATCGCTCTTCCGCGAGTTCGCCTTCACGCTTGCCGGAGCAGTGTTTGTTTCCGGCATTGTGGCGTTGACGATTTCGCCCGCGATGAGCGCCGCTTTGTTGAAGCCCGGCATGGAAGAGCACGGGTTTGCCGGTGTGGTGTCGCGGGCATTCGCACGGCTGCGGGATTCCTACGGACGCCTTCTTGATGTGGTTCTCGCCAACCGTCCCGCCGCCTATGCTGTGTGGGTGGCGATCGTCGTGCTGAGCGTGCCGATGTTTCTGATGTCCCCCGGCGAACTTGCTCCCGACGAGGACCAGGGTGTCATTTTCGGGATCGTGGAGGCTCCCGCCGACGCCACAATTGATGAGACGGTCCGCTACGCCGACAAGGCCACGCAATTTTTCCTCGAGACGCCCGAGACCTCCTACACCTTCCAGCTCACCCAGCCGACCTTCGGGTTCGGCGGCATGGTGCTGAAGCCCTGGGGCGAGCGCACGCGCACGCCGAAACAGATTCAACCCGAAATCGCCGCGCAACTCTCCGGACTTGCGGGCATCCGTATGTTTCCCGTCACCCCGCCTTCGCTTCCGGGGGGAGGGGATTTCCCGGTGGAATTCATCATCGCCTCGACCGCCGAGCCGGAGCGGATTCTCGAGATCGCCCGCGAGCTTCAGCAAAAGGCCACCCGTAGCGGCATGTTCGCCTTTCCCCCGATCATCGACACCAAGATCGACCAGCCCGAGACCGAGATCGTGCTGGACCGCGACAAGGTCGCCTCGCTGGGACTCGACCTCCGCCAGATCGGCGAGGACCTCTCCGCCATGCTCGGCGGGAATTTTGTGAACCGTTTCAATATCGAAGGCCGCAGTTACAAGGTGATTCCGCAAATCCAGCGCGCCGACCGTCTGAACCCCGACCAGTTGCAGAAAATCTATGTCACCGGTCCCGAGGGGCGCCTCATGCCACTGGGGTCCGTCGCCACGCTCAAGACCACTGCCCAACCGCGCTCACTGAACCGCTTCCAGCAATTGAACGCCGTCAAACTCAGCGGCGTCGCGATCCGTCCGCTCGACCAGACGCTTCGGTTTCTCGAGGACGAGGCGGCGAAAATCATGCCGCCGGGCTACGTGATCGACTACACAGGCGAGTCCCGCCAGTTGCGCACCGAGGGCAGCAAATTCCTCCCCTCGCTGGCCATCGCGCTCATGCTCATTTTCCTCGTCCTCGCCGCGCAGTTCAACAGCTTCCGCGACCCCTTCATCATCCTCCTGGGATCCGTCCCGCTTGCGATGTTCGGCGCGCTGGTGTTCACCTTCCTGAAAATGCCCTCGCCGAACCTGCCCTTCTGGACGAATGGCTGGACGACCACCTTGAACATCTATTCCCAGGTCGGCCTGGTCACGCTTGTCGGCCTCATCGCCAAAAACGGAATCCTGATCGTGGAATTTGCCAACCGACGCCAACTCGAGGGACTCGACAAACTCGCCGCTGTGCGAGATGCGGCACGGGTGCGCCTCCGTCCCGTTCTCATGACCACCCTGGCAACCGTCGTGGGCCATTTTCCCCTCGTGCTTGTGACCGGCGCGGGGGCTGCCGCACGGAATTCGATCGGTCTTGTTCTTGTCGGCGGCATGGCGATTGGAACCGTGTTCACCCTCTTCCTCGTTCCCGCCCTCTACATGCTGCTTGCCAAGGAAAAAGCTCGCTGAGCGTGCTGTGAAAAGCGGGCGCCGATCCTTAATGGAGGCACGTCTGCCTTAGTCTTTACGGGCTCATCGACCTCGCTGGGGAGTTCCACCCATGCCTGAGCTTCGCGAAATACACATGTTTTTGTGAGTTTTGCCCATGGATATTTTGGAGGGTTTGGGTGAAATTTTCATCATTCAGAACCCCCTGATCACCCCATGACAACCCTCCACCAATCCCTCCGCGTTGTTGCAGGCATCTTGCTTTCAGGCCCTTTCCTCCTCCACGCGGCCAACCAGAACTGGGACGGTGGCAGCACGGCCAACGGGAATTGGACCACGGCAGTGAACTGGAGCGGCGATGCCGTGCCGGGGGTGGCGGATAATGGAGTGAATCCCG
>CAZRLX010000047.1:0-17160 GCA_964601115.1 uncultured Chthoniobacter sp.
CAACGCCCGCTACCTCGAAACCAAAAAGAAAAAAATGGGCCACAAACTGTAGCGGCGACTATCGAGCCGAGTTCTCAGCCCACGCTTCGCTTTTACAATCCGCTGCGCGGATTTGGCATGAAATTCCAGTCTAAAAAGAGACTTTGGTTTTATCCCAAAGTCTCCAAGGCTCTGGATTTTCGAGATTGCTTATGTAGGTCAGGGCGTCCCGCCTGACATCGAATGACTTACGATCGCAGGCGGGACGCCCGCACTACATTCCAGAAGTCCAAAAGTGCTCGAACTTCGTTCTCATCCGGAAATTGCCCGTTGCTTCGGACTTCAAGAGAGGGGCACAGGCGTCCCGCCTGTGTAAGGCAGTGGACTCCATCAATCCGATAGGTGGAGCATGTGCAAGCAAGCCAGTCTCAATACGGCCGGGACGGCCGTGCCCCCTTGCTTTGTCGCAAAAAGCCCACTTTCCAAAAGGATTCGTTCTCATCCCACACCCAGGATTCACAATCCGCTACGCGGATTTGGCGGAGGGGGTGGGATTCGAACCCACGGGACCTTGCGGCCCTCCGGTTTTCAAGACCGGCGCGATCGACCACTCTGCCACCCCTCCAGACATCCACAAAATTCCTTTCGCCCCGGCCCGAACGCAAGCCAAATCCCGGCGTGCCGCTAATCCTCCAGGCTCGCGCGGATGCTGGCGAAGGAGAATCCAATGTCTTCTTCATCGAGCGGGCGGGACATGATGTCCTCGTAGGTCTCGGCGTGCACTCCCTCGCCTTCGATCTCCTTGAGAAACGGACTGGGGCGGCAATGCATGGCGGAACCGAATTTCATGCGGTTCCGGCAATGCGTCACGGTGAGGGATTTCATGGCGCGGGTAATGCCGACATAGAAAAGTCGCCTCTCCTCGTCGACCGTGCCTTCTGTTTTCGAGCGCTCGTGGGGCAGGAGACCATCCTCGGCGCCGATCAGAAACACATGCGGAAACTCGAGGCCCTTCGCGGCGTGGAGCGTGATCAGCGTGAGTCCGGTGCCGTCGTCCTTCTTGTCCTCCTCGCGCTCGCGGTTCAGCGACAACTCATCGAGAAAATCCTGCACCGAACCGCGTTTTCTGGCCTGGTGGGTCGCGAGGGCGTTCAGAATTTCCTTGGCCCCGCCCTCTCTGTTGAGCGCCTCCTCGGGGGTTTTGCACGAGCGTTTCAAATCCTCGAAATACCCGGTGTCGGCCAGATAGCTCGAGACCAGCGCGGCGGCATCCGAGCCTGGCGTCATGAGATGAATCCGCACGGCGGCGAGGTTCTCCGCGAACTCGCGGATCGCGGCCGCCGTTTTCCGCGACACCTGCTCCTCGAAGGCGGGGTCGGTCAAGGTGTCGAACAGGCTTCGATGCGCCTTGGCGCTGTGCTCGAGCGCGATCTCCACGGTGGTCGCCCCGATGCCGCGCGGCGGCGTGTTGATGATCCGCAGCAGCGAAATGTCTTCCTGCGGATTCACCAGGCACGTGATCGTGGCGAGGATGTCCTTCACTTCCCGCCGGTCGAAAAAACTCTTCCCGCCGACCAACCGGTAGGGAATCCGGAGCCGCCTCAGGTTTTCCTCCATGAGGCGTGACTGGGCGTTCATGCGGTAAATGACCGCGAAATGCTCCCACGGCACGCGCTGCGCGTTGCGGATCGCACCCACCTCGCCGACCACAAACTCGGCCTCGGTCTTGTCGTCGGGCACCGAGACCACATGCACTGGATCGCCGCCCTGCACCGAACTCCAGAGGCTCTTGGCGCGCCTCCTGGGGTTGTTTTTGATCAACCGGTTCGCCGCCGTCAGAATCGTGTTCGTGCTGCGGTAGTTCTGCTCGAGGCGGATGACCTCGGGATTCGGGAAATGTTTTTCAAACTCGAGGATGTTCGACACCTCCGCGCCGCGCCATCCGTAGATGCTCTGGTCGTCGTCCCCCACCACGCACACATTCGGCGGGTCGCCGGAGGCGAGGAGGCTGACGAGATCGAGTTGGAGGCGGTTCGTGTCCTGGAACTCGTCAACCATCATGTGGGAAAACCGCGCGCGCCACTTGTCGCGCACGTCGGGATGGTCGTTCAACAACCGCACGGCGTTCGTCAGCAGATCGTCGAAATCCATCGCGTTCAGCGCGCGAAGTTCCCGGTTGTAGCGCGAATACACAGCGCCGATCACTGTCTCGTCGTTCTCCGGCGCCGCCCAGCCGTTGTTCTTGGCCTTGCTGATCATGTTCTTCGCCAGACCGGGATCGATTTTCTCGTCCTTCGCCGTGACGCGGTTGATGACTTTTTTGATCAGCCCCATCTGGTCGCCCTCGTCGAAGATGGTGAAGTTGCTCTTGTAGCCGAGCTTGTCGGCGTCACCCCGCAGGATGCGCACGCAGAGGGCATGGAAGGTCGAGGCGGTGATGTCGTCTGCCTGCTCCTCGGTGAGCATCCCGGCGATCCGCTCCTTCATTTCTCGCGCGGCCTTGTTGGTGAATGTCACCGCCAGAATCTTGGACGCCGGCGTGCCGGTGGAGACAAGCCAGGTGATGCGGGCGACAATCGTTCGCGTTTTTCCGGTGCCCGCCCCCGCGAGGATCAGCAACGGCCCGCTCTCGTGGGTGGCGGCGCGCTGCTGCTCGGGATTCAAATCATAGAGTCGGAAACGGGACATCGGGCGGTGGTTTTAGGCGCTGCCCACCGCTTGCGCAAGGCACGCTTCCGAATCAACGGCGGTCAGATACGCATCGCCATGCCTTCGGGCGATTTCTTCGCACGCGACACCTTTTCCTCGAGCGCTGCGATGATCAGGTGCGCTGCGGCGGCATCGCTGAAACCGTCGGTGTTGATCACCAGGTCGTAGTGGCAGGGGTCGTTGATGTCCTCGACGAAATTCTCATGGATGTAATCCCTCCGCGCGCGGTCGCGGCGCGCCACCTCCTTCTCCGCCTCGGTCGGCGTGACTCCGTAGATTCTCGCAAAACTTTTGATTCGCGTGTCGAGCGCACCCACCAGACGCACATGCAATGCCATCTCGATGTTTCGGGTGATGAAATTTCCCCCGCGCCCGACGATGACGGCATTTCCCGACTGGGCGATGCGGAGGATCGTCTCGGCCGTTTTCACCACGCCCGTATAAGCTCCTTTATGCAAACCAAGCGCCTCGCCGATATAATCCGCAATCCGCCCCCGCTTGTCCTCGGCCAGAAAGTTGATGCTCGATTTCGGCAGGTTGTTTTCTTCGATCACGCGCTCGACCAGCGATTGGTTGAAAATCGTCCAGTCGCGGAATCTGGGGATGTTTCGATTTCCCTGCAACTCGGCCGCCAGCGCATCCGCGATGGGATTGCCCCGCGCGCCGGCGGCTTGGGAGATTGTGATCACCGGACCCTCCACGGTCTCGGGGGGAATCTCGTCATGCCAAAACGACGAGGAACGAAGGAATGCGCTGCACCGCTCGAATTTGGATTCTGTTTTCATAGGGGGGAGGATTACGGAGGAAATTTCACCCCCCCGCCCCGCCGAATGCAAGCCCTTTGGGCACCCGTCTTCTCCCTACGGCAGCTCGCGCACAGCGAAGCGCTTGATCACCTCGGGGTAAAGCCGGTGCTCGGCCTCTTGGATTCTGGCGTGCAGCGTCTCGGGAGTGTCGCCCGGCAGCACGGGCACCTCGGCCTGCGCGATGATCTCCCCCGAGTCGATTCCCGAATCCACGAAATGAACCGTGCAGCCCGTGGTCTCCACACCGGCCTCGACCGCCTGCCTCCAGGCCTCCAAGCCGGGAAACGCCGGCAGAAGCGAGGGGTGGATATTGATGACGCGGCGTGGAAACGCCTCAAGGAGGGGCGCCTTCACGACGCGCATGTAGCCGGCGAGCACGATCAACTCGGCACCCGAGGCACGAAGCATCTCGACCAGTCCACGCTCGACCTCCTCGGAAAGCCGCGTGCGGTATTTCGTCTCCTCGACCACAGCCGTGGGCACGCCGAGGTTCTCCGCCAGCGTCAAAATCCCCGCGCCGGGCACATCCGACACCGCAAGCACCGGCCTCGCCTTTATCTGGCCAGCGAGAATCGCATTCAGGATCGAACGGAAGTTCGACCCTTTCCCGGAACCAAGAACGGCAATTTTAATCGGCTGCATGGGGCTGGGAACATGCACCAGCTTCCCACGTGATGGGAGCAATAAGTTCTCCGGCGAATTGAATGTTGTGCCACGCCGCGCGGATCGATAACACGGCACAGCATTTTTCCTCTTCCATGAACGTCAAATCCCGCATCGACTCGATCCGCAAAAAGGTCGATCGCTCCCTGGACCGCTGGCTTCCCTCCGAAAAAACCCGCCCTGTCTCGCTGCACCGCGCCATGCGCTATAGCATTTTCTCCGGCGGCAAGCGGCTCCGCCCGGTTCTCACACTGGCCGCAGCCGAGGCCTGCGGAGGCAAGCCCGCAGCCGCCCTTCCGGCAGCCTGCGCCGTGGAATGCGTCCACACCTACTCTCTCATCCACGACGATCTTCCCTGCATGGACGACGACGATCTCCGCCGCGGGCAACCGACCTCCCACAAGGTGTTCGGCGAGGGCGTCGCGGTGCTCGCGGGCGATGCGCTCCTCACGATCGCGTTCGAGATTCTTGCCGAAACAAAGGAAACCCCGCGCCACAAGCTGCAGGATTTCTTTCTCGAACTCACCTCTGCCGCCGGCAGTTCGTCTCTGATTGGAGGGCAGGTCGCCGACATCGAGGCCGAGAACAAATCCTCCACACCACAAGACCTTTTGTTCATCCACCGCGGCAAGACGGCGGCGATGATCGCCGCGAGCCTGCGCCTCGGCGCCATGTCCGCCAACGCCACTCTCAAGGAGGTGCGCGCCCTCGGAAAATTCGGCGAATCGCTCGGGCTCGCATTCCAAATCGTGGACGACATCCTCGACGTCACCCAATCCACTGAGGAACTCGGCAAGAGCGCCGGGAAGGACATTGCCGCCGGGAAGACCACCTACCCCGCGATCTTCGGACTCGAAAAATCCCGTAAGGAGGCCGCCCGTCTGACCAAGGCCGCCCGCAAGGCCCTCGAACCTTTCGGTGACCGCGCCACCTTCCTTCATGCGCTCGCCGACAAAATGCTGAACCGCACATGCTGAGCCTGCCGCACACGCGCCCCCAGGCACACCGGCTGCCATGAAGCCCTGGAGCATCTCGTTCGCCGTCTTCCTCGCTGTGTCGGCGGTCACCGCCGCCGCATGCTGGGCCATATGGGCCTTCATGCTCCAGCCCACCGCCGAGGCGGTGAAAACCGCCACCCGGCTCCACGAGCGCTTCAACGAGGAATTTCCCGTCTCCCCGCGCATCCATGGAAACGCCGGCGCGCTCTTCGCCCAATCCAGCCGCACCGAGGAATTCGTGCTTCTCGAATCCACCGGCACCGTGCGCGAAACGCTCGACGGCCTCCTCCCGCAGGCCCAAATCCTCGTCATCGAGAGCCTATACACCGCCAAGACCGGCATCCGCTCCCGCGAGACATTCCAACTCGACGTGCGCTCCGGCGGCCGCGTGGTGGATTGTATCCTGCCCCTTCCTCGGATTCTTTCGCTGGAGCTGACCACACCCTCGATCATCCAACCCGCCGGCATGGATTGGAACGCGCTTAACGAAAAAATTCGGCACCGCGCCAGCCGCACGTTGGAGCGTGCCGCGAAGCGCCACCTTGAAGAGGACCGCATCCCACAAAAAGCCCGCGAAGCTCTCGAGACGCGCGTCGCCGCGATCGTCGGTGCGGCGGATTGCGAGCCCGTCTTCCGGCGTCGGGAGATTCCTTGAACCACCCCCGCACGAATGGAAGGATGACCCCATGAACCAGGTCAAAGACACCCTCCGCGCCTTGGTCCGCATCGGCTATGACGGGCGGGTCCACAAGCAATTCCGGGGCCCCAAGGCCGAAGAGCGCTTCCAGAACGAGGTGCGCGTGCTCAAATACCTGGAGGACCGCGAGTGTCCGTTTGTCCCCCGCCTGCTCGACAGCGATCCCTCGGAACTAAAAATCGTGACCTCCAGCTGCGGCACCCGCGTCGACCACCTCGATGACGAGCGCCTCCACGAGCTGTTCGCCGAACTCGAGCGCTACGGCGTGCGGCACGACGACGCCGAATTGCGCAACGTCACCTACCGCCAGTCCGACGGCCGCTTTTGCCTCATCGACTTCGAATTCGCCACCATCCTCGACCCCGTTCCATGACCTCCCCAGACATCGAATCGCCCGTTCGCACGCTCGCCTGGTGGGGGCAGACGGATTGCGGCCGAGTGCGCAAAAACAACGAGGATTCGTTTCTCGGGCTCGCCATCGACGCCACCGGCGCACGCATCCTTGGAAAATTCGGTGAGGCTCCCACCTTGGAAAACGACTTTGTGTTCGCCGTCAGCGACGGCATGGGCGGCGCCATGGCAGGCGAGTTCGCCAGTCGCATTGCCGTGGAAAAAATCACCCGTATCCTCCCGCCGCTCTTCCGCCAGCGTGCCGCAGGCATCACCAGCGGATTCGGCGACGTCCTTCAGGAACTCTTCGCCGAAATCCACCGCGCCCTCCTTTATCTCGGTTCCAGCTACGAGGAATGCGCCGGCATGGGAGCCACGCTCACGCTGTGCTGGTTCACCCCCGGCTGGCTGTATTTCGGCCACGTCGGCGACAGCAGACTCTATTTCCTGCCCCCCGGCGGCGTCATCAAACAAGTCACCGACGACGACACCCACGTCGGCTGGCTCCAGCGCAACGGCCAACTCAACGAACGCGAGGCGAAAACCCACCCCCGCCGCAATGTCCTGCAAAAAGCCCTCGGCGCCGGCCACCGCTATATCGACCCCCAGATCGGCGCCATCGGCCTCGAACCCGGCGCCCGATTTCTCCTCTGCACCGACGGCGTCACCGACGGCCTCTACGACGCCCGCCTCGACGAGGCCCTCCGCGAATACGCCGACCAACCCGCCGCCCGCATCGTCCAAGCCGCCGTAGAAGCCTCCGGCCGCGACAACGCCACCGCCCTCGTCATCCACACTCTGGCCTGAGCGCATTCGCTTGGATCACACCAAGCCCCTGCGTTTCAGCGCGGCCACCCAGACGCCTGTCAATGCGAGCGCGAGGACTCCGGCGGCCAACCCGTAAATCTCGGGGCTGCCTGGCAGGGGGACGATGGTTCCGTAAAGCGCGAGCAGGGGAACGACCATCGCCGCGGGAAAGACGATCCACCGCCAGGCGGGTTGGGATTTCGGGGCCCGCAGCAACAAGGCCAATCCACCGGCGGCGAGCGTGACATAGACGAGCACAAGCAGCAGCGCCTGCGCGGTGGCGCTCACGAAGAGCGTTTGGAAGCGCGCGGCGGCGGGAACGAACATGCCGCCGGCAATCACAACGAGTGCACATCCCAACACCACACTGGATGCCATGGCGGGGGCGCCATGTTTGTTCGTGCGGGCCAGCGGAGCGGGCAACCTTCCGGCCCGCGCGAGGGCGTAGATGCCCTTGGAGGCCGCGAGGGTGAATCCGATACACGTCGCCGCAAAGTCCACAAGCACCGCCAATCGAATCCACAGCGCCGCCCAGGGTCCGATCAGCGCCTCGGCCATCCGCGCATATCCATCCATGACGCCGCCCCAGTCCTTCGACACGGCCTCCTGCCCGTAGTGGATCGTGCCGGCGTAGGAACAAAACACGAGCAGGAGTGCGGCCCCAGCGACCGTGCCAACGAGCGCGATGGGAATGTCACGCCGAGGATTGTTGCTTTCCTCCGCCAGCGCCCCGGCGGTTTCAAACCCGCCGAACAGAAGGATGCTGAAGAGAAGCGCCGCGAACAGATCGCCTCCATGCGGATTGTTCCACGCGAAGACCGCCCATGTGTTCGCGGCACCAGCCTCCAGCACTGCGGCGATCGCTGTCAGGAGAAACGGAATCACCGAGAGCAGCACGATGCCGAATTGAATGCCGGTGGCAAAGGACGTGCCGCGCACATTGATCCACCAGGCACCCACGGCCAGAAGCATCGCCCCAAGCCACCACGGCATATCGATCTCGAAATAAAGCGCGGTGAACCGTGCGCAAAGCTCGCCGACGGCGATCGTGAACCCTCCGGCCCCCGAGAAAATCAGCGAAATCACATAAAGACCCAGAGCGCCAACACCGACCGCGGGACCCCACGCGCGCCCGATGTAATCTCCGATCGCGCCGGCTCCCCCGGTTTCCGAGGCAAAAAAAGCGACCACGAGCGAGAACATGACCATGCCCGCCGCCGCCAGCGCCACCGCGAGTGGCCCGATCGCTCCAGCGAGCGAGGCCACGATCCCCAGAAACAATGCGATATCGATCAGTGGCCCGATCGAGCAGCATTGACCCACCAGACGCACCATGCCCAGCCGCTTGGGTGCTTTTCCGGCGGCTTGGAGTTGGTCGGACATGCTGGCTTTTTCGCTGAAGAGGCCCGTCTCGGCGGACGGGCGGTAGGCTATTTGCTCAGTCGAGGTGCATGACCTGCTCCATCGGCATCCACTGGCTTCCCTCGGGGGTTCCAGGCAGGCGGATCTGGCAGGCATCGGTGAGCGGCCACCATTTTTCCTTTGTGGTGGGATCGTTGCCGATCGACGCGAAATCCGCCTCGGGGTTCGACCCGATGTATTCAAAATGGCTCACGAGAAGCCGCTTCCCTGCGATCTCGGTGACATAAATGTTGAAATTGCGAATGTTCGCCTTGGCAATGGCTTCGCGCACCTCCGGCCAGACGTCGGCGTGCAGTTCGCGGTATTGCCTCTCTTTCTCCGGGCGGAGTTCGATGATGGAGCCGTAGTATTTCACCTTCCTGCGGGCGGCCTCTTCGGGTGTCGGGTTGGTGGCTCCGTGGATGGGGTCGGTTTGTTGCATGGGTTGGCGGAATCGTATGCGTCTCTCATCGACTGTTGAACGACTGCGCGCGGCGCGGTGGCAGGAATGCGGCTGGATGCGGGGCAAACGCGTTGCCCCTCTCCAGTCACCCCGCCAGGTCAGGCATTCTTGAGCGCCTCGGTCTCGAGCACCTCGCGGCGCACGCTCCGTCCGCGCAGCCTCGAGGTCCAGAGGACAACGGGGGCGGCGACGAAGATCGACGAGTAGGTGCCGATCACGATGCCGGCGATGATGGCGAACGAGAAATCCTGCAGCACCACCCCGCCGTAGAAATACAGCGCGCCGACCGAGAGCAATGTCGTGCCGCCGGTCAGGATCGTGCGGCCCAGCGTTTGGTTGATGCTCACATTCATGAGGTGCTGGATGTTTCCGCGCTCGCCGGTGCGCAGGCCCTCGCGGATGCGGTCGAAGATCACGATGGTGTCGTTGATCGAGTAACCGGCGATCGTGAGGATGGCGCCGACCATGACGAGCGACAATTCCCCGCCGACAAGCGAAAAGAGGCCGATCGAGATGATCACGTCGTGGAGCAACGCGACGACCGCGCCGAGGGCGAAGGAGAATTCAAACCGCAGCGTCACGTAGACAAGGATGCCGAGCATTCCGAGCCCGAGCGCGATGAGCGAGCTTTTGGCGAATTCCATGCCGATCTGCGGTCCGACCGTGTCCTGCGCGACGGGAGTGATCCCGCTGTCGGGAAACGCGGCGTCGAGTTTCTTGAGGATGTCCCCCGAGGTCCCCTGCGGGCTTCGGAAGGTGAGCATCTCCTTGGTGCCTTCACGCTCGAATTGGATCACCACGGCGTTGTCATCGACCGCGGTGCGCGCCTCGGCCACCGTTAGCGGCTTGGCGCTGTCGATCACAAGCAAATCCCCTCCCCGGAAATCGATACCGAAATTTTTCTCTCCCCTCACCGCGAACACCCCGATCGAGCCGCCGATCATGAGCACGGAAAGGGCGGCGGCGATGTTGCGCTTGCCGAGGAAATCGAATGTCTTCCGTGGCGCCAGGTCGAGCATGCTGACCTTCGTGAGCCCGAACTTGTCGACGAGCCAGCGGAACGCCGTGCGCGTGTAGAGCAACGAGGAGAACATCGAGGCGATGATGCCCAGCGTGAGCGTGACAGCGAAGCCCTTCACCGAGCCCGACGCCTGCCAGAACAGAATCATCGAGGTGATCAGTGTGGTGACGTTGGCGTCGAAAATCGCGCTGAAGGCCTTGTCGTAGGCGCCATTGATCGCGGCGGCAAGCGACTTGCCCGCCGCCAACTCCTCGCGGAGCCGTTCGTAGATGAGCACGTTGGCATCCACCGCCATGCCGATTGTGAGAATGATACCCGCGATGCCCGGCAGCGTGAGGGTGAAATGGAACATCGCCATCGCCCCGAAGAGAATGACCATGTTCAGCAGCAGGCCGGTGATCGCCACCAGGCCGATGAAGCGGTAGTAGAAAAGCGTGAACAGGACCACGAGGCCCAGACCGGCCAGGGCGGCGAACACGCCGCTGCGGATCGAGTCCATGCCCAGTGTGGACGAGACGCTGCGGGTCTCGACGATTTGAACGGGCACGCGCAGGGGGTTTTCCAAGGCGCTCGCCAGATCGCGGGCCTCCTTGTCGTCGAAATTGCCGGTGATCTGCGCGCGGCCGCCGTAGTTGTCGCTCTGGAGGACCGGCGCGGAGATGACCTCGCCGTCGAGGATGATCGCCATTTGTCGGCCGCGGTTCTCGCGGGCCACCTCGTCGAACTGCCGGGCGCCGTCGCTGTCGAGTTCGAGCGACACGCCGTAGCCTTGCTGGTCGAAATACGCGAATGCCTTGGTCACCGATTCGCCGGTGAGCGCGGGGCGGCGCTTCACCAGAATCCGCTCGGGCTCGCCGCCCTCCGCGTCGGGGCGGAATGTCTTCACCACCAGCGAGGGATCCATGACCTCCTCGCCGGCCTCGATGCGCTCGATCCTTGCCTGGCCTCCTTCGGCGACGATCGCGAATTCCAGCTTCGCCACACGCTGCAGTTGGGATTGCGCCTCCTCGATCTGCTTGGTGTCCAAGCCCGCGATCTGCACCAAAATCCGGTCCTTGCCCTGCGGCGTGATCACCGGCTCGCTGACGCCGTATTGATCGACTCGCTTGCGGATCACCTCCACCGCCTGGTCGAGCAGATCGGGCGTGATGCTGTTTTCGCCCTGCGGCACCAGCCGGATCAAAAACGACGTGCCACCCTGCAAATCAAGACCCAACCGGATCTTCTGCGCCGGGGGCACGACCTGCTCGATGCAGAACGCCGCAAGAAACACCGTGAGCACCAGGCCCAACCACCGTTTCCTCGAGGGCACATCGCTGGCGAAATACCAGCCGAACAAAATCAACAGCAGCAGCCCGAAGGCAAAAGTCAGCGCGGGTGTCATATGGAGAAATGGTTGGCAGGGCGGGCGGCGCCCCGTGGTCTACTCGTCAGGAGGCGCTCGCCTCGGTCTCGGACGACTTCACAACCGTCACCACCGCCGCGCGGTCGAACTCGACCTTCACATTGTCGGCGATTTTGATCAGCACCGTCTTGTCCTTCACATTCGTCACCACGCCGTGAATGCCGGCGTTCGTGACCACGGCATCCCCGGTCTTGATGCTCTCGACCAGCTTCGCGTGCTCCTTGGCCTTCTTCTGCTGGGGCCTGATGAGGAGGAAGTAAAAGATAATGAAGATGAAGATCAGCGGCATCATCGACATGAAGAGGTTCGGCTGTTGCGGCGCGCCGGGAGCGGCCTGCGCGAAAAGGAGAAGAGCGGCAAGTTTCATAAGTGAGCGGCGAAGGATAGTGGGGCCTGAAGTCATTGCAAGACTGATCGGGAGGGCAATGCAGGCGCAAAAAAATTCCAGCCGCCGAAGAATATGGCATTGACAAGCCAAGCGGGCGCGGCTTGAGTGTCGGCATTCTTGGGGCCGCCCCAGCGCTGATTACACAACCCGCGCCGCAGCCCCGACTGACACACCGTCGCAGGATTCGTCGAACTTCCTCCAACACGTCCCGTAGGAGCTTCCCGATCATCCCCGACACACCTTCCCGAAGGAATTTTTAGCAGGTCCGGATCACCGGCAAGGCAGCGAAAATTCCTCGAGACATTCAATCCATGACCGAAGAACAGCAAACCCCGGACAACGGGGATCAAGCCACACCGGCGGCAGCCGACAAAGCAACCCCGCGCCGCAAGCGCACCACCCGCACCCCGCGCCTCGGCCGCACGCGCCGCAAAGCGAAGTCCGCCGACACGCCCACCGCCGAACAGCCCGAAGCCACACCGGCACCAGCCGCACCTTCCATCGATTCCCAAGCACCCGCCGAGGCACCCGAACCCGCTCCCGCACAGCCTCAGGAGGCACCGCCAGCCCCAGCCGCCGCGCCCGCCGCAACTCCCGCCCCACAAGCCCCACCGCCGCCACCACCGGCTCCGATCGTTTATGCCGAAGGCATCGTTGAGGTCTCGGGCAAGGGCTTCGGATTCCTCCGCGAGTCGCGCCGCAATTTCACCCAGTCGAACAACGACATCTTTGTCACCCCCGAACTCGTCAGGAAATACGGCCTGCGTGACGGCATCTGGGTCAAAGGCGAAATCCGCCGAGGCAATCGCGGCCCGCAGATGTATAAGCTCACCGAGATCGAGGGCGGCGACCCCGAGCAATTTCCGCCACTCCCCGTGTTCGAGGAGTTGATGGTCGTCAACCCGAACAAGCGCATCAAACTCGAGACCGTTCCCGAGCGCTACACCACGCGCGTCATCGACCTCGTCTCGCCCGTCGGCAAGGGCCAGCGCGGTCTCATTGTCGCCCCGCCGCGCACCGGCAAGACCACCCTGCTCCAGCACATCGCCGACGCCGTGGTGAAAAACCACCCCGAGATCAAACTCATCATCCTCCTCGTCGACGAACGCCCCGAGGAGGTCACCGAAATCCGCCGCACCGTTCCCACAGCCGAACTCATGGCCAGCTCGAACGACTCGGATGTCAAAACCCACACCCGCATCGCGCAACTCGCCATCGAACGCGCCAAGCGCCTCGTGGAAATGGGCAAGGACGTCTTTGTGCTCATGGATTCGCTCACCCGCATCGGCCGCGCGTTCAACAACGCCATGGGCGGTGGCGGCCGCACCATGTCCGGCGGCGTCGATGCCCGCGCACTCGAGATTCCACGCAAACTCTTCGCCGCCGCGCGCAACACCGAGGAGGCCGGTTCCCTCACCATCATGGCCACCGCCCTCATCGAAACAAACAGCCGCATGGACGACTTGATCTTCCAAGAGTTCAAAGGCACGGGCAACATGGAGATCGTCCTCGACCGCAAGATCAGCGACCAGCGCATCTACCCCGCCGTCGACATCTTCCAATCCGGCACCCGCCGCGAGGAACTCCTCATCTCCGAGGAGGACCTCCACAAAATCAGCGTCATCCGCCGCGGCCTCGCCGGCCACAAACCCATCGAAGCCATCGAGCGCCTCCTCTTCTTCATCCGCAAATACCCCACCAACGCCGAATTGCTCAAAAACCTCCCCGGCTGATCCAACCGACCCGCAAGAACCGGCCACGCTCCTCGGTTAATTCTGTCAAAACTATTCCATCGCCGGATCTGGGCCCTGCGGAAGATTGGCCAAATCTTCAGACCACCACCAACATCCCGACACCCACCGCCCTCGAAACGTTTTCAACGTTCCGCGAAGCAGCATCTTGTAGCGGCGCGTCTATGACCGCCGAGGCGTTCGGCGTCAGTCGGAACGCCTGACCTACGCACGCACCTTTGTTAATCCACGATCTTGGTGGCAATACTATTACCAGCCAACTTCGCGAAAAATTGGGACGGCGCTTCGGAAAAGTCGGGGAAATTTTCTGGCGTAACGATCACACGGGCGGCATTGGGAAATTTCTCTGTGAATGCACACAGTCCCTTGGAGGATTTTTTCCGTCCGGATTTGACTTCGATCGCGTAAAGGCGGCATTGGTATTTGTAAATGAAGTCGACCTCGGCCTGTTTTTCCCGCCAGTAGAAAAGCTCACCGGGCAGCCGGAGCAATTCCGCCCCCACCGCCAATTCAAACAATCTCCCCCTCCGCTCCGGATCGAGAGCGCTTGGAGGCCCGGCAGCCATGGTATGAAGCGCCGGGCATGCAGGCAGCACCTTCGGACTCGAACTACGAGCCAGCCAAGTCTTCTCCGAATACTTTTGAAGCGAATAAATCAAAAACGCCCCAGCATACAGCTCGATGTAATATTTGACCAAATCCGTATTGCCCCGTTCCTGTAACTGTCCAAGCAGCTTCGTGTAGCTGATTTCCTGCGCGGGATAGTGGCAGAGAATCTCGAAGGCCTGACGGAATAACGCGGGGTTGGCGACTTTGCGGTGTTGCAGGATGTCTTTGCCGATCACCGCCTCGACGATGGATTCCTTCATGTAGGCATACCAGCGGTCCGGATCATTCTCGAACTGGACCGCTCCCGGGTAGCCACCATAGGTCAAATACCGCGACAGATCGTAGCCAAACGCCCCGCGCAACTCGGCAAATGTCCAATGGTAAACCCTCGTCAACTCAAAGCGCCCGGCAAGGCTTTCCTTCACCCCGCCGTGAAGTTGCAGTGCGCTTGATCCCAACAAAAGCACCTTGAGTCGCCCGGGCTCGGCATCCCATTGGGCCTTGATCGTCTCCGCCCAATTCGGGATTTTCTGAATCTCATCGATCACCAGCAACGCCACATCCCCCAGCGCAAGTGCCTTTTGCCATTGCTCCAGCAACCAATTTCTATCGCTCACAAGCACATCGTCCGCATTGGCGTAGCAGAAAGGCCTTGGGCTGCGCTGAAGGAACTGTCGAATGCCCGTCGTTTTGCCAACCTGCCTCGGCCCGATAAGCACTTGAATCAAAGGGCTCTCGCACTGAAACCGCTCCTCAAGACAAGCAACAAACCAGCGCTCGAACGTTGGCAACATCACAAAAATAGGGATTTTTGAAATAGGACTCTACTATTTTTACCAGACGCATCTATTAAAATAAAATCGCGCTGGCATTGGACTCTGCCTGCTTGCCCGTAAAGCCGACATGCTGGAGATGTCATGGCATTGGCCTACGACACTTACAGCTCTTCCAATACATTCAAGGGGGTGCTTGGCGTGACGCTTACTTTTCAACATTCGGCTCCACAGCACATTGTAGCGGCGTCTCTGTGAGCGCCGAGTCGATCACCACCCGGCGGTCATAGACCGCCGCTACAGGAGCTGCCCCCTATTTGGCAATGGAACAGGCGATGTTCGGACTGTCAGGATTCACGTCAATAGTGCGCGTTTTTGGACGAACAACCAAATCCATATCTTCCATAGGAATTGCGCCAAGAAGGACCTGATCTCCCATGACCAGAGCTCCCGCATAGCCAACCCTGTTTTTGAATCGAATTTCTATAGGCCCCACATAGGGCGCCAGACGCTTGGACCCATCCGCGATCGTTACTTCCTTTCGATCCTGCTCTTCCAAGCCCAACTGGATTCTTACATGCTCCGGGATGCACAAATGCACTGCGCCAGTATCAGCCAATGCCTCGACTTCAATCGAGTTGGCATCAGGAATTCTCGGGTTTTTCAGTGTAATCATTGTAAAAACAAGCCCCATTTTTTCTGAAAACTACCTCTGGCCCCCCGCTGTGGCAAGCCGCAAAACAGGTCAACCCCTCCCCCGTGGCGGAAGGCGGAACGCCTTTCGACCACCACCGACATCGCCACACCCACCGCCCCGAAACGTTTTCAACGTTCCGCTACTCTGCATCTTGTAGCGGCGTCTCTATGAGCGCCGGGTCGATCGATCGCCACCCCGGCGGTCGCAGACCGCCGCTACAGCGCGCCACACCCACCGCTTTGGAAATGTTTTCAATATTCTGCTACAAGGCAGATTGTTAATCAAATGATTGAGACCCTTCCTTGTGCTGGATCCAAATCCGCAGTGGTAAGCGCGACACTCGAATTAATTGCGGCAACCAAGTTGTCACCCGAATTGACTGCGCCGCTGCCATCCGTATCCACATACAAGTAGGAGTTGGCACCACCAATCGCGCCATAAATCGCGGCACCAAAGAGGTAGCCTCCATTGGGATCCAATCCTCCAGACAAGTCTCTCAATTGCAAAAGATCACCCGCCGCAAAATCCGTGATCAGCACATAATCACCACCATTAGCGGCCGTATTGTAATAGGCGTTGCTGGCATCCCCGAGAACGAAGGTATCAGCACCGGCACCACCTGTGAGGGTATCGATTTGGTTTGCCCCGGCAGAGACAGCCGAGGTTCCTTGAATCCAATCAGCGCCATCCCCGCCGCTGATTGAGTCATTCCCGCTGCCAGAGAGCAGGGAGTCATCCCCATCGCCGCCGACCAGCGTGATCGCCGTCGTGTAGGCGGTGGCGTCGAATGTGTCGTCCCCGAGTCCACCAGTCATGGTCACGATCCCGGCACTCTGGGCCGCCGAACCGAAGGTGATATCATTCGCACCATCAGCTGTTTGGAAGCGCTCCACCGATACGAAATTTTGGAACTCAGGGGCAGGGAGCGTGGCTCCATTATTGGTGAGGATCGCTGTGTCCGCCCCATCGCCACCTTGGTATTCAAGCGTCGCGAAGATGCCCGAGTCATACCGGACCGTGTCATTGCCTCCCCCGCCCACGATTTCAGAAATCCCGGCGGTATTGGCATCCGCGCCAAGAGTGATGTCGTTTGCTCCACCGGCGAGGATGATCTGTTCGATAGCTGAGTGGTTGGAGAAATCAGAATCACTGATCATTACCACATTCTCGCTGAAGCGAATCGAGTCTTGTTGTGCCGTGCCAGTGATCGAGCTGGCTTCAAAGTCGTCGCTGGAAGCAAAGACAAATTCGAGGCTGCGAGTGAAATCGTTGAGCCCGCCGTTGGAACCATCAAAGGTATCACCGATCGCGTTTCCATAAATCGTTGAAATCCCGGCAGCGTCAGCATTTGCGCCAAATTCATAGGTGTTTCCACCACCGGAATCGGCGGCAAAATTCTCGATGGCCCCGAGATCGCCAGCCCAATTCACCGAGCCGACCCGGGCGAATTCAGTGTCTGCAAAGAAACCTAAGACATTCGTCACCGTCAGCGTGTCGGACCCGCTGCCGCCATCAAGGGAGGCTGCGGTAGCAGCGTCGCTCAACTTCGTGGCATCCATCACGAAATTGATGCCCGTAGTGTTATTCAGCATGCTGATGGTGT
>CAZRLX010000048.1:0-8710 GCA_964601115.1 uncultured Chthoniobacter sp.
AGGCGGGACGCCTGACCTACATATGCGCTTTTGAAAATCCACAACCCGGAAGACATTGGTATTACAAGCGCTCGGCGGTCATAGACCGCCGCTACAGCGGGCCGGCCAAATCACTGGAAGGCGGGCTGGAGGAATTCCTTGAGCATTTCGAGCTGGGTCTCGGCACGAACCATTTGCTCGTCGATTTGCTTCTGGCGCTCGGCTTGGTCGGCGATTTGGGCTTCCAACTCGGCGATGCGGGCGGCGCGGTCGCCGGCGGTTTTTTTGAGCTGGTCGCGTTCCTTGGTGAGCGCATCACGCTCGGTGCGGGCTTGGTCGCGCTCCTTGGTGCGGGCGTCGCGCTCGGAGGAGAGCGTTGTGCGTTCGGCAGCGAGTTTTTCGAGTTGGGCGGCGAGTTCCGCGCGCTTCTTCTCTACCTCGGCGGCATTGCCCTTACTTGCCTCAAGGTCTTTTTTAAGAGCTTCGAGAGCGGTTTCACGCTCGGAAACTGTTTTAGTGAGCGCTTCGCGCTCGGTGCGGGCCTGATCCCGCTCCTTGGTGCGGGTGTCGCGTTCAGAGACGAGAGCTGCTTTGTCGGCGGTGAGTTTTTCGATTTGGCCAGCGAGTTCGCTTCGCTTTTTCTCTGCCTCGGCGGCATTGCCCTTACTTGCCTCAAGGTCTTTTTTAAGGATTTGGATGGAATTTTCTTTCTCTGAAATATCTACAAGTGTTTTTTCAAGATGTGTTTGTGCCGTCCGAAAATCGGAAAGGATAACCTCATTTTCCTCTCGAGCTCGGTCGAGGGTTTGCTTGAGATCGTTAGCCCAACGGATGTGTTCGTCGCGAACTCCATTTGCGGTTTCGAGAGCTGCTTCAACTTCTGTGATCCGCGCACGGAGACCTTGACTTTCCTCGTTAAGAACACCCCACGCTTCCTCGGCTTTGTTGGCACGGTTTTCCAGCGCATCGCGCTCGGAGACGAATGACTGCTCCCGGGCGGCGAGCTCGTCGCGTTCCGCGACCAGTGACGAAAGGAGGGTCTCAATCGAGGCTTTTTCCCCATATAGGGTTTGGAGCAACTCGTCTTTTTCAGCTGCCGCAAGATGTGCAGTTTCGAGAGCTGCTTCAACCTCTGTGATCCGCGCACGGAGACCTTGACTTTCCTCGTTAAGAACACCCCACGCTCCCTCGGCTTTGTTAGCGCGGATTTCCAGCGCATCGCGCTCGGAGACGAGGTCCTTATTTTTGAGGAAGTAACTTTCCAGTTCCTCCTGCACTTGGTGCAGTTGGGCCAGCAGAAGATCGTTTTCCTCTTGCGTGGCGGCGAGGGAATTCTGGCTTTCAGAGGCTGAAGCTGCCAATGCGTCCCGCTCGCGAGTGCAGGTATTTAGCTGGGAGGCCAAGACAGCTTTTGAAGATTGTAGATCATCCCGGACGCTCGCAAGAGAAGCTATTTCGGCTTTTAGGTGGTGGCTCTCCTCAGCCAGTCGAGTATTTTGATCAGCATGGCTGGTAATTTCATCCACACTGGCTTGCACCTGTAGCAGGAGCAGTTCATTTTCCTGCCTTAAACTCTGTGTCTCACGCAACAGCCTTGCTTTTTCGATTTCCAGGCGCTTTTCCTCGGGGCGGGGCAAGGGTGCCAGAAGGCGTTTTTGGAACCACCCTTCCATGACATAGTGCTGAACAGGCGTGAGGCCGGTGTGGGCGATGTCGGGGTTGGCGGCGAGGTAGGCGGCGCTTTGGAACTGCGAGTTCGGAGCGCGGTCTTCGAAGATGCCGTGCATGGCGAAATGCAGAAACGGACGCTTGGTGGCGGCCCGCACATCGGGGTTCTTTCTCAAATACCACTCGAAATCAAAAAGGCCGGATTTCCGGTGAAGACGCCACACCTTGTAGGCGACGGGGAATTTTTGAAATTTTCTGACGAGGCTCATAGTGGAATCACGGGAAATCTAAAGCGCGTGGAAAAGTTGGTCTGCCCGGCGCTTGGCAGAGCTATCGGAGGGTAGGACTTTCACCCCAGTTTCTTCAATAAAAAGTTGGGCCCGCCCACAAAAGAAAAACGCTTTTTGCTCGCGCTGTAGCGGCGCTCTATGAGCGTCGTGCTTCCGGCGCTCATAGAGCGCCGCTACAGGGCGATTCCTTCCCGGATTCCCCTGCGGATTTCCTGAAAACGAAGGCGGCGGTCTTGTCGGAGCAGAAGGCCCAGAACGGCGAGGCCGGCGAGGCGTGTCAGCAGGTGTTGCTTGCAGGCGGGCGGTATGTAGGAGCGGCGGGCGAGCAAAAGTGTGTTTCGGGCAAGATAATAAAGGCGCTCGGGCGGGTGGTCGGGAACTTGCCGCCAACGGCCGAGCCAGATTTTTTTCCTGTTCCGGCCCAGTTCGTGTTCCATGAGCGCGGCACTAACACCATGGCATCCGTATCCTGCGCGCTTGGCACGAAAACACCACTCGGTATCCACATGGTCGATAAACAGACGCTCTTCCATTTCGCCAATGGCGCGGAGGGCCTCCGCTGGCACGAGCATGCCGGAGGAAATGAGGAAATCGCAGTCGACAGATCGCTGGCCAGCGGACGGAAGAACATGCCCAAGTCGAAAAATCCCGGCTCGAACAAAGGAGGACAGGTGGAGCGAATCCGGTTCGTGGTAGCGGGGGCCACAGGCGGCCACCCGGCAACCACGCGAGATCAAATGCTGCAGGGCCTCCGCGAGATTTTCCACCATGTCGGCATGTGCCACGCTGTCCTGATCCATGAAAAGAACAGCCTCCGCGCCGGATTCCAAGGCCCAGCGAACCCCAAGATTCTGGGCGGTGGCGACGCCGAGATTGTTTCCGTCGCCGAGAATCTCAAGCGCCACACCGACTTGATCGGAAGCCTCGGCGGCGATGACGCGCGCACCACCATTGTCGACCACTAAAATCCTGTCGCATTGCGGTGCCAATGCCGAGAGCACCTTCGCAAAGCGTGCGGGATTGGGATGAAAGGCCGGAATAACGGCGGTGATGGACAACAAACTGCGCATCTTCAATTTCCTGAAGGAGGGGAACTGCGAGGGCGATTCGCTGCGCTCAAGCGCCAGCGGGCCAAGGCAACCCTGAAGCGGAAACGCGCCATGCCAAGCCGCGGCCGCAAGGTTTTCCAAAATCCAAGCAGCCGGGTGGCGGCAGGCTTTCCGCCGGGGAGCAGATTCACGAAAAACTTCACGCTCCGAGCCAACCGTCCACGCCGTTCTCTCCTGTCCCATTCGATAGCAAGGTGCGTGAACAATCCCTGCGGCCAGTAGGAGCGGAGCCAATCCAGTTGCGCGGGATGCGACACCGCACCCGATTTCACTCGCTCGATTGTATCTGAATCACCGAGAAGGCTGCGGCAATCCTCGCTGCCGTTGTTGCTGTCGTGCCGCCATTCGGCGAATAGTGCGACCTCCTCGGGCAATGGCGCGTCGATGCTGCGGGAAATTACCGCGCGAAGCCGAGAGCCAAGAAGCTCCAAGTCCCCTCCCCCGGCGGTGTCGCCGCCGCTCTGGAGGTAGCGTGGAAGCCACCTCGCGGTGAAATCCAAAATGCCTTCCTGAATCTCTGCGGTCTCGCGGATTTGGGCCTCGGGAAGCCAGTTCGTGTGGAACACCGGCTCGCCGGTTGGCTGAAATTCCAACAACGAACCATGCGGAGACATGCAAAATTGCTCGAGCAACTCGGGGGTGCGTTGCACGATTCGCGCCTCGTCCAGCGGTTGTCCAGCCTTGTAAAGAAGGCTCTGCCATGGGCAATCAGCCGGAGGGAGACGCTCGATGCGGTGGTCCGTGCCGAGATAAAATCCCCTCGCCGCGCCCGAGAAACCCAGCTCGCGCAAAAATGGCAGCGCGCACACCTGCATCGTGCCGCCCCAGCCGAGATCGACAAACACGATATCCTCGCCTTCGCGAAGATTCCGCCCGGCGAGGTAGGCCAGCAGGCCCTGCTTGCGTTGTTCCGCAAGACGGGAAACCCGCTCGGCGGCTGCCGTGTTTTCGCGAAAGACACGCAGCGCATACCCCACGCGATCGGTCCACGCCGCGTTGTCCATCCCCCGGGCCATCCACTCGTCGGTATCGGATTTTTCAAACAAGCCGAGATATTCGAAAAGATCGGCCTGCACATCCACCTGCCGGACATTCCGGAGAAAATCGACTATCGCATCCTCGGTGGCGTCGACCAACCCGGCGGCGCGCAGGCAAAAGCGCGAGGAGAGTATCGGGCGCACCTCCAAATCGACGCCCAGGGCTGTTTTTGCTTGGTCCAGCAATCTCGAAAGAAAATGCCCCTCGCGCAGGATGCAATCCACGCGCCGGATGCCTTGCCGACGGCATTCCAGAACCACCCAGACGGCAAAAGCGGCAAACACCGGACCCGCCACGAACGCCCCGTAGGCGCGATGCGTGAGGTTTGCATCGTTGGCCAGCAGGGATTCCGCCAAAAGTTCCTTGCGCATGGCGGCGAGCCCGAAATCCGTTTGGAAAGACGGCTCGTCGGCACGATACCGCTCCTCGGCATCGAGGATCGCCTCGGCCATCTCGCAAGTGCGTGGCAGGTGGATCGCGCGGATCCCCTTGGCGCGCGGCTTTTCGACATCGGAACCGGGATTGTCGCCGATATGAAGGATGTGCTCTGCGGGGATGCCTGTTTTTTCGACAAGGAGATCGAACAGTCTGTCGGATTTTCCAGTGCGGTTTTCTCCGGAGACGAGCACCAAAACCGGCTCTGGAAGCGGCATTCCAAGACGCCCTGCGGCGTTTTCCAGAAAGGAGAGAATCTGCGCAGAGGAAAAATACATGTCCGAGCACAGGGCAAAGGGAATGCCCTCGTCATCCAAGCGCTCGAGCAACTCGAACATCTCGGGGTAGGCGAAGAGGTGGTCACGCTCCAAATGGAATTCCACCTCGGCGAGAATATCCCGATCGGAATGCCCCAACTGCCCAGCGAGCATGGCGGCTATTTCCCCGTGCGTGACCTCGATTCCAGCCCCGGCGAAACGGGCCGCGCGCTCGGCTTCGATCCGGCGAAGGGCAAAATCCCCGGGCCCGATATCGCGAAGATGGCCTTTGCGTTGCAGTTCCTCGCCCAATCGGTGGAATAATTCCACCGGTCGCCGGCAGGGACGCCACAACAGGGTGTCGAAGACATCGAAGGAAACAAGTCGGGGGCCGTGGGCCAAAATACCACCGAGCAAGTCGTGGGATTCAGACCTTTCGCTCCCGATCATTGGCACGGGTTCTCCCATGGATGCGTTGGCCGCCTTTTTGTTCGTCTCGCTCACCGGTTTTCTAAATTTTCATTTGCCCCAGAGGTATTTCAAAAACTGCCAACGGCGGCGCGTGTTTCGGAAGCCCTCCCTCCCACGGTCACGCGCCACGCGATGCAGGTTGTTGGGCTCATCGAACCAAATATAGGGAGGCTTCGAGTCCAAGCGGCTTTGGTTTTCATGGTCAAATCCATCCCCCTTCAAAAACAACTCCCGCACGCGACTGCGGCGGGATTCTTCGCTCATTCGCCAAGCATCGCCATGCCTTGCGAGCACACCTTTCGCCTCCGCCATGTATTCTTCGGCATGCGCAACAGACAAATTCGCGCCATGGGCCCGGAACATCGCCATCGGAACATCCACCACATGGAGATCAGTCAGTTCCAAAAACCGCGACCACAACTCGAAATCGCAGGCCAATTTCAGGCTGTGATCGAAGCCGCTGCCCGATTGCTCCCAAAGCGAACGGCGCCAGAAGGTGGATTCCTGTGAGATGAAATTCAGAGCGGCGCGGTCTTTCTCCGGCAGCGTGAGCCCGGCCAAAAAATCGGCCCGCGTCACGCCGGGCAACTGGTCGGCACGGTAAGGCACGCCCTCCTTGTCCATGACGAGTGGAAACCGGCTGGTGATAAACGAGACCTCGGGCAACTGGTCGAAGATTCGCAACACCAAGCGCAGCGTCCACGGGCAGAGCATGTCGTCCGAGTTGATCCACCCCATGATTTCCGCATCGGAATTGCGTAATCCCTCCTCAACCGCATGGTAGAGGCCCGCGTCGGGCGCGCTACGAAAAAAATGAAAGCGAGCCTTGTGGCGCTCGAGGATTTGCAATGTGCCATCCGTGGAGCCTCCATCCATCACGATGTAATCCACGCGCTCGAACCCCGCTTGCTCGATCACGGAGCGGAGGGTTTGTTCGAGATAGGCTTCGGCATTCAAGCAGGGAGTGACCAAACACAGCCGTGAGGGAGGCGAGTTGGGTTGCTCTTTTTGTGGTTCCATGGGCAGAGAGGAACTCGGGCCTATGCCAAAAGCTCCTTGCTTTTGAATTTCTGGAGAGGGGCGCAGGCGTCCCGCCTATGTGAGTCGGTGCGCTCCGTGGTTCGCATCGGCATGGCGCGAGAAAGCGGATCAGTCGGCACCCGGCCATGACGACCGTGCTCCCTTCTTTTGCCCTGAAAGTCCAATTTCATGGAAACTTTGGAGTTATTTCCCGAAATAGTGGGGCGCCACTTCGTCGGGAGTCCCATCCATTTTCACATGACCGTGCTCCAACCAAATCACACGCGTGCAACGCCGCATAACGAGGTCTTTGGAGTGGGTGGCGATGACGAGCAATTTCGTGGTCTCGAGCATCTCCTCGATCCGTTTCTCGGCTTTTTTCCGGAATGCCTCGTCGCCCACCGAGAGCCACTCGTCCATGAGCAGGATTTCGGGCCGCAACAGCGTGGCCACGGCAAAAGCCAGGCGCATGTTCATACCGGTGGAGTAGGTGCGCAGCGGCAGGTCGATGAAATCCCCGAGGTCGGTGAAATCAATGATCTCCTCCATTTTTTCCATAAGCACTTTCCGCGGGATACCGAGGAAAGCCCCCCTCAGGAGGATATTTTCCCGGCCGGTAGACTCCACATCCGTCCCAAGCGTGATATTCATTAGAGAGGTCACTTTGCCGGTGATCTCGGCGGTGCCGCTGGCGGGTTTGTAGATGCGGGCCAGCACGCTCAGAAGAGTGCTCTTGCCCGCCCCGTTGTGGCCGACAATCGCCACCCGCTCGCCCGCATGGAACTGGAAACTCACATTTGAAAGCGCTTGAACCACGACATGTCCCGTGTTGGCCTGGGTCAAGTGCCCGCCAGTGGCCACCTGGATCATTTTTTTGCGGAACGAACGCGCCCCGGGTTCAAAAACCGCGAAATGAATACAGGCGTCCCGCAATTCAACGATTGGAGATGGTTCAGATGTGGGTGTCGATGCCGTCATAAAAACTTCTCAAAGCCAGAAAACCACACGGTCGCGACTCCGTGCATAAACCAACAACGCGACCAACCACCCGAGCAGCGCTGCGATGCCACAAAAAATCCATGTGTGGTATGAAGGGATGTCCCCCATCAGCGGCGCGCGCACCAGACTGATCATGTGGTAGAAGGGATTGAACTCAAGAAGGCGCACCCCCAGTTTTCCCGGTATCAAGTCGGGCATCCAGATGATCGGAGTCAGGTAAAAGAAAATCGGCAAAATGCTGCCCACCGTCATTGGAAGATCGCGGTATCTGGTGGAGAGGACCCCCAGCAACAAACCAACCCAAGTGACATTCAGCAAAAACAGTAAAAAGCCGGGCACAAAATACAAGGCGTGGAGATTTACCGGGCGCGAGACGATTAAAAATGCCAGAGGAATGAGGATAATATCATGGCCCAACTTGAGAAGATTTCTCCACACCACACGCTCGATGTAGACAAACAGCGGCACAGGGACCTGGCGGATCATTGAGGCAGATGAGATGAAGGCCTGACATGATTCGGTAATCACCGAGGTAAGCTTGTTGAACAAAATGTAGCCGATGGTTACATAAGGCAGGTAATCCACCATGGGAATCCTCATGGAAGCTCCTAAAATCAAGACGATCGATGCGATCAACACCCCGGTGCTCAAGGTCAACCAAAACGGACCGAGCAGGGAGCGCTTGTAGCGCCCCTTCAAATCCTGCCAACCGAGGATGTGGACCAATCGAAACCGCCGCTGGGTTTCAAGCAAGTCAACAAGGGATAATTTTAAGTTTGTGAGCATGTGTCGCATTCAGTCCCATTTCTCCTTCGCAAGAAAAGAGGGGAATCATGGAAACCTCAAGGTTGCAAAAGACTGTTCCCAAAAGCGGGTCAATGTTGCAACGCCGCAAGCCGGATCGTCAATGCCGCCTGTTCAGCGCCGCGGTGAACCAGTCGGTTTGGGGCGGGGCGGATGTCTCGCGGCGTTTTGGCATTTGCCCGCCTCCGACTCCTCCGCTGCGGCCCCTCGGGGCGGCGCCGATCTCGGGGTTTGTTTTCAGGGAAAGGCTGATGCGTTTGCGCTCCAAGTCGACCTCGAGCACGGTGGCCATGACTTTTTGGCCGACCTTCACGACATCGGAGGGATTTTTCACAAACTGGTCGCTGAGCTGGCTGATGTGGGCCAATCCGTCCTGGTGCACACCGACATCGATGAACGCCCCGAAGGCGGCGACGTTTGTCACGATGCCAGGAAGTTTCATGCCGGGCTTCAGATCCTTGACATCCATCGCCTCCTCGGAAAACGCGAAGACCTCGAATTGCTTGCGAGGATCGCGGCCGGGCTTGGCCAGTTCCTTCACGATGTCCTGCAAGGTGGGCAGACCGACCTCGGGAGTGATGTAGCTGTCGAGCTTGATCGCGGAACGTCTCGCGGGATTCTGCAACAACTCGCCGACCGA
>CAZRLX010000048.1:8810-14212 GCA_964601115.1 uncultured Chthoniobacter sp.
CCCAGCAGGTTGGCGCTGGCGGTGTTGAGTTCCACGCCGACATGGTTCACGCAGGAGACCACTGTGTCATCGAGCGAACGCTTGAGCGCGGATTGATCGACATCGTGCTGGTATTGACCCACGCCGATCGACTTGGGATCGATCTTCACCAACTCTGCCAGCGGATCCATGAGACGCCGGCCGATCGAAATCGCGCCGCGCACTGTGAGATCGAGATCGGGAAATTCCTCCCGCGCGACTTCCGAGGCCGAATAAATCGACGCACCCGATTCACTGACCACGACGACAGTGACAGAGGAAGGAAAGCCCAACGCCCGCACAAACGCCTCGGTCTCGCGCGACGCGGTGCCGTTGCCGATGGCGATCGCCTCGACTTTGTAGCGTGTGACCACGGACTTCAGCACCTCGGCGGCCTCGGCGCGCTCGCGGGCACCGCGCTCGGGGTAGACCACCTCGTGCGTGAGCAATTTCCCCTGCGGATCGAGCACCACCATCTTGCAGCCAGTGCGGAAACCGGGATCGAGCGCAAGCACCGTCTTCTGCCCGAGCGGCGAGGCCAGCAGCAACTCGCGAAGGTTTTCCGCAAACACACGGATCGCCTCCTCGTCGGCCTTCTTCTTGTAGAAAAGCCTCGCCTCGCCCTCCATCGAAAACCCGAGAAGCCGCTTGTAGCAATCCTGCGCCGCCAGTCCGACCTGCTGCGCGGCGGGGTGCGCCCCTTTCACAAACAAGTGGTCCAAAATCGCAAGCGCCTCCTCCTCGGGAGGAGTGATCCGCGAGAAAAGCATCCCCTCAGCCTCGCCGCGGCGGATCGCCAGAAAGCGGTGCGACGGACAATTCGCAACCGGTTCGCTCCAGTCGAAGTAGTCCTTGAACTTCGCCGCCTCGGTCTCCTTGTCGAAGACCACCTTGGACTTTAGCACGCCCTTCGTGAGGTAGAGCTGGCGCATCGCAGCACGCGCCTCGGCGGAGTCGTTGATCCGCTCGGCGATGATATCCCTCGCCCCGGCCAACGCCGCGGCGACATCGGGCACTTCCTTCTCTACCGACACATAGGCCGCCGCCTCGGCTTCGGGATCGGTGCCTGCAGCCTGTTCCCAGATTACGTCGGCAAGGGGTTCCAAGCCTTTCTCCTTCGCGATTGTCGCCCGCGTGCGCTTCTTCGGGCGGAAGGGCAGATACAAATCCTCAAGCACCGAGAGGGTCTTCGCGGCGTCGATTTTCACCTGCAGTTCCTCGGTGAGCAACTTGCGCTCGGTGAGCGAACCGATGATCGCTTCGCGGCGCTTGTCGAGTTCCGCGAGGTCGTTCATGCGATCGCGGATTTGCGTGATTTGCACCTCGTCCAACTCGCCGGTGCGCTCCTTGCGGTAGCGCGCGATGAAGGGCACTGTCGCCCCCTCCTCAAGCAACACAGCGGTCGCGGCGACCTGCCGGGGTTGAAGACTCAGTTCCTGGACGATTTGTAGAAGATGTTTTTCAAGCATAGGGAAGGGATTGGTTGGCCCAGCGCGAAACGGGTCGCGTCAGGCGGTGAGAACGGGACTCCCGGCGGGGGACATCTCGCGCAATCGCGAGACCACCTCGGGAATGGCCTTGCAAGCAGCGTCGATGTCGGCGGTCGTGGTGAGCCGTCCGACCGAAAATCGAAGACTGGCGCGGGCCATCTCGTTCGAGAGACCCATCGCCTTGAGCACATGCGAGGGATGCACCGAACCGCTTGTGCATGCGGACCCCGCAGAACAGCACACCCCGCGCTTATCGAGCAAAATCAACGCCGCCTCGCTCTCGATGCCATCGAAGGACAGATTCGACGTGTTCGGCAAGCGCAGGTCCGCATGGCCATTCCGAGAGATGCCGGGAATGGCCGCGAGCAAGTGCCCCTCGAGCCTGTCACGAAGCTCCTTGACCGTGACATCGCCCAGCGAGGCGCGCGCCATCTCGGCGGCTTTGCCGAAGGCGACGATGGAAGCGACATTCTGCGTCCCCCCGCGACGCCCCTCCTCCTGACTCCCGCGTAGAAGCGGCGAGTAGCGGATTCGCCGGCTCGCATAGAGCGCGCCGACGCCCTTGGGCGCGTAAATTTTGTGCCCCGAGAAACTCACAAATTCCACCCCCAGCCTCTCGACATCGATCGGCACCTTGCCGAACGCCTGCACGGCGTCGAGATGCAACACCGTCTTCTTCCGGCGTGTGATGGCCGAGATGTCCTCCACGGGAAAAATCACACCCGTTTCATTGTTGGCCCACAGGAGCGTCACAATCGCAGTCTCCTCCGTGATCGCATTCTCCAGCTCCGCGGGATCGAGCAATCCGTCGGAATCCACCGGCAGCCAGGTGATCTCGTAGCCACGCTGGGCCAGATGTTCGCAAAGCTTCACCGTGGCGCTGTGCTCGACCGCGCTGGTGACGATATGGCGTTTGTCCGGATCGAGTGCCAACGCCGACAGAATCGCCGTGTTGATCGACTCGGTGCCGCAACTGGTAAAAATGATTTCGCCCTCCTGACAACCGGCCAGCGCCGCGACGCGGGCCCGCGCGACGTCCAACGCCGCCGAGGCCTGCCGCCCGAGGCGATACACGCTGGAGGGGTTTCCATATCCATCGCGCAACCACGGCACCATGGCCTCGAACACCTCGGGGGCCACCTGTGTCGTTGCGTTGTTGTCGAGATAGATCACGGAACTCATAAATTTGGAGTTTTTCCCACTATCTTCTAAGGTTTGCCATTGCAACCAATGCGTGCGCCCGAACGTGTCATCACTCCTGAAATCCTCGACTCGCTGGACCACCGGGACCCGCGTGCCGTGCGCAGCAGGCGCGACCTCACAATCATCGACGCGTTCATGGGCAATTCCCGCTGGATCACGCGCACCGTGACTCGATCCCCCCATGCCCGCCAAGGCGTTGTCGAACTCGGCGCGGGCGCGGGCCACCTCTGCGAACGCCTCCAACACGCGCTGCCTGAATGCCACATCACCGGCTTGGATTTCATCCCCAAGCCCCCATCGCTCCCGCCGGGCATCGATTGGCTCGCAGGGGATTTTTTCGACACCTTGGATTCCACGCGCGGCGGCGTGGCTGTGGGCAGCCTGGTGTTGCATCACTTTTCCGCTTCTGTCCTTCGCGAACTCGGCCGCCGCCTGAGCCGCTTCGAATCCCTCGTCTTCGCCGAACCCCACCGCTCCCGCCTTCCGTTGGCGTCAGCGGCCCTCGTCTCGCCGCTTGTCGGCGAGGTCACACGCCACGACATGCCTGCCAGCATCCGCGCCGGGTTTCTCCACGGCGAACTCGCCGCCGCGCTCCATCTTGATTCCTCTCGCTGGAAGATCCGCGAGAGCGCGACCTGGTCTGGCGCGATCCGCTTCACCGCCACGAAGCAAGCCCGATGAAACATGCCGTCACCATCGCAGGCGGCGGTCTGGCTGGACTCTCCCTCGGCATCGCCCTGCGAATGCGCGGGGTTCCTGTCACGCTCCACGAGGCGGGCACCTACCCCCGCCACCGCGTTTGCGGGGAATTCATCAGCGGCGTCACGGATTCCACACTCGAGACGCTCGGCATCGCTGAAGATCTCGCTCCTGCCACTCCCCTCGCCTCCGCCGTCTGGCGCGACACAAATGGTCGCGTCTGCGAAATGCAGGTCGCGGGCCGCGGCATTTCCCGCTGGCAACTTGATGACGCCCTGCAGCGACGCTTCACCACATTGGGAGGCACCCTCGTCACCCACTCGCGTATCGCACCCGCCCCAGGCACAATCTGGGCCGCCGGACGCCCACGCTGCCAAGGCCCATGGATAGGTCTCAAGTGCCATGCCACAAACCTTCCCCTCACCCATGACCTGGAAATGCACCTCGGCTCCAATGGCTATCTCGGCCTCGCGCACATCGAGGACGGCAAGGTGAACATCTGCGGGCTGTTCAAAAAGTCACCGACGCGCGGCACCAAAGGCCCAGCACTCCTCACCGCGATCCTCCGCGAAGGCGGGCTTCACGACACCGCCGAACGCCTCGAGGCGGCGACGTTGGACGCCTCGGCATTCTGCGGCGTGGCGGGATTCGAGACAGGCCGCCAGCCGTCCGAGGGATTTTCCATCGGTGATGCCACACACATGATCCCGCCATTCACCGGAAACGGCATGTCGATGGCCTTCGAATCCGCCGAGACCGCTCTCCCCCACGCGCTGGCCTACGCCCGCGGCGAGTGCTCATGGGACTCCGCCGCCGCCTCCTGCGCCGCAGACATCGACAACCGCTTCCGCGTGCGCATGCTCGCCAGCACGGCCATTCACACCCTCCTCATCTCACCCAAGGCATCGCGCCTGGCCACCACCCTCGCGAGATCCAGCCTGCTGCCCGTCGAACCACTCCTCCACCTCCTGCGCTGATGTATCTCCAATCCCTCGCCACCGCCTTCCCGCCGCACAGCTTCACCCAACCCGAGTGCCTGCAACTCCTCGCCGACTCCGGTGCCATGGCCCCGCTTCGCCAGCGCTCCCGCGACCTTCTGGAAAAAATCCTCACCGGCGACTCGGGCATCGCAACCCGCCAATTCTGCACCCCCGACATCTCAACGCTCTTCCAAGCCGGCGCGGGAGAACTCCACCACCACTTCGAAACGCACGCCCCGCACCTCGCGGCGGATGCCCTCCTGACCGCCTGCGAACGCGCCGGCGCGACGCCATCGTCGATCGATGCCCTGCTGGTCTGCACCTGCACCGGATACCTCTGCCCGGGCCTCAGCAGCCACATTTCCGAACGCCTTGGCATGCGTCCCAACGCCTTTCTCCAAGACCTCCTCGGCCTCGGCTGCGGAGCCGCCCTTCCACTGCTCGAAACCGCACGCGGCATCCTCTCGGCAAACCCAAAAGCCACCGTCGCAACCATCGCCGTCGAGATTTCCTCAGCCGCTTTTTACCTCAATGACGACCCCGGCGTCCTCATCAGCCTCTGCCTCTTCGGCGACGGCGCCGCTGCCGCCCTTTGGCGAAACGAACCGACAGGCGACCAATTCCGATTCCATGGATTCCAAACAGTCCACCAACCCGCCCACCGCGAGAAAATCCGCTTCGTGAATGCCGACGGCCGCCTCAAAAACCAACTTCACCGCGATGTTCCATCACTCGCCGCAGAGGCCGTCGCCGGGCTCTTCGAGAAAAAATCCACCACCCCCGACCGCCTCGTCGCCCATACCGGCGGGCGCGATGTCATCCTCGCCATCGAGAACCGCCTCCCCGCCCACCCGCTGGACGAAACCCGCACCATCCTGCGCGACCACGGAAACATCAGCAGCCCCAGCGTGCTCGCCGCCCTCGAGCACTCGCTCGCCACGCACCCATCCTCGAAAACCATCTGGCTCACCGCCTTCGGCGCAGGCTTCTCGGCCCACTCGGCCGAACTCAC
>CAZRLX010000048.1:14312-17152 GCA_964601115.1 uncultured Chthoniobacter sp.
CCATCTGGCTCACCGCCTTCGGCGCAGGCTTCTCGGCCCACTCGGCCGAACTCACCCGCGGTTGACCTCCCTCCCCGATGCCGCGTGTCATATTCCATATCGACATGGACGCCTTCTACGCGTCCGTCGAACAACGCGACAACCCCGACCTGCGCGGTCGCCCTGTGATTGTGGGAGCGCCGCCGGACCGCCGTGGCGTTGTGTGCGCGGCGAGTTACGAGGCGCGCGCCTTTGGCGTGAGATCGGCCATGCCGGCGCGCACCGCCGAGCGACTCTGCCCGGATGGCGTGTTTCTCTACCCTCGCATGGACGCCTACCGTGCGGAGTCCCATGCCGTCATGGCATTGCTCGGACGCTTCGGCGGAAAAATCGAACAGGTCTCGGTGGACGAGGCGTATCTCGACATGAGCCACCACTTTGAGGCGTTCGAGGCCTCGACAGCCATCACGCTGGGGCGCGAGATGAAAGACCTCATCCTCGCCGAACGCCACCTCACCGCGAGCATCGGCATCGGCCCAAACAAGCTCCTCGCAAAAATCGCCAGCGACCATCGCAAGCCCGACGGTCTCGTTTGTGTCACTGACGAGGAAAAAGCCGCCTTTCTCCGCCCGTTGCCGGCATCCGCCATCCACGGTGTGGGCAAGGTCACCGCCGAGGCGCTCGCTCTGGCGGGCCTCCGCACCATCGCCGACCTGCAGGACCACAAAGGCGACCTCCGCGCGCTTGTTGGGTCGTTTGCCGCAAAACTCAAGCTTTTCGCCTTCGGTGAGGACGACCGCCCTCTCGAGATCGATGGAGCGGTCAAAAGCATCAGCGCGGAGGAGACCTTCCCGCGCGACACCGCCGACAGGCGGCTCCTCGTGCCCGCCCTCAGGCAACAAGCCGATGAGATCGCTGCGAAACTCGCCCGCGAACGCCTTGCCGCCCGCACGATCCAGGTCAAGGTCCGCTACTCGGACTTCACCACCCTCACCCGCCAATACACTGTCGAAGACCCCGTGGAGTCCGCCGACGACATCTACACAATCGCCTGCGCGATCCTCCGCCGCACAAAACTTGTCGAACGCCCGCTCCGCCTCATCGGCCTCGGTGTCTCGGGCCTCGGCCCTCCAAGCACTCAGCTCAGCCTGCCGCTGTGAGTGAATTTCCCGTCACATTCACCGCCACCCGCCGTGTGTGGGCCGCCCTCCGGTGCTCGAACAAATACAGCCCCTGCCATGTCCCAAGCACCAACCTGCCGCGCGAGACAGGCACCACCTCGCTCGTGCGCGTGAGCGCCATGCGAATGTGCGACGTCATGTCGTCCGGCCCCTCGAGCGTGTGTTCATAGCCCTCGCCATCCTCCGGCACCAGACGCTCGAAATACCGCTCCAAATCTCGCGCGGCGGTCGGATCCGCGTTTTCAAAAATCACCAGGCTCGCGCTCGTGTGGCACACGAAGACCGTCGCCACCCCGTCCCCGCAAGCCGCCTCGCGCACCGCGCGCTCGACCTTGGCGGTGATGTCGTAGAGCCCCTTCCCGCGGGTCGCCACCTCGAAAAACGTCGTCGTCGATTTCATGCGACGCCAACACTACCGCTCCCATGGCCGCTGTGGAGGCGCAAAATCCGGCAGCGGGGATTTTTTGAATCGTCAGCCCCGACACGCGCGTAGAACATGCCCGATGAAAATCATGACTATCCAAGAACAAGCCGCGCGCCGCATTTTCCCGACCTTCCGACTCACCAACCTGCTCAAAAGCACCTTCGCCCCGCGCGCCGGCCAACGCATCTGCACCCTCATCGACCTCCCCGACCCCTCGCTCATGAAGGACCTCGCCTTCCTGAAAAATCCAGAGCTCACCATCCAGCGCAACGCCATTCAATTCTTCCACACCCCGCTCAACTCCGGCGTCATGGACGAACTCGGCCTCGAGGGCGGCGAAATCTTCGCCTACAAGGCCACCGGCGGCAGCAACCTCGACCTTCCCGATGAGGCCACCACGCCCGATGGCAAGACCGTGAGCCTCGAGAAGGACGTCTATCCCAATTACGACATCATCCTCTGCATCTCGACCTACTCCGCCACCGCTCCCCTCACCGCCTCGGCGAAGCAGCACAAGTTCCGCGGAGCCACCCTCCACGGCGTCAACCCCACCATCCTCCGCACAGGCCTCGCCGTCAGCTACGACGACGTAAGCGTTGATGCCGAGAAAATGCGCCTCGGCATGACAAAAGCCGACTGGGTCGAAATCGATTTCCACTACGCCGGGCACACCCACACCCTTCACCTCGAACTCTCCAACCAAGAGGCGCAAAAAAGCCACGGACTCTGCCGCGGCGACGAACCCGATGTCGCCAACCTCCCCGCCGGCGAAATCTACTTTGTGCCCACAGGAGCCCGCGGCGCATTCCCCATGCGCTACGAGGACGGCACCATCGGCCTCATGCACGTCTCCGGCGGTCGCATCCGCAATGCCGAACTCCTGAACGGCGACCCCTCCGTCGTCGAAGCCCACAACGCCAAGCTCGTCTCCGACCCCGTCACTGGGGAACTCGGGGAACTCGGCTTCGGCACTCAAATCCTCCCCACTTCGGGACGCGACATCCAGGACGAAAAAATCCGTGGCACCATCCACGTCGCCACCGGTCGCAGCGACCATCTGGGCGGCTCGCTGACCCCCGACAAATTCGCCGAACACGGCAATGCCACGCACGACGACATCCTCTTCGCCCCGCACAAGACCCCAGAAATCTGGGTCACCCAAGCCCGCATGCACCGCGACGGCAAAACCGAAGTCCTCATCGAAAACTTCGAACCCTCCGCCTACATCCAAAACCTCATCGCCGCCTCGTAGGAGG
>CAZRLX010000049.1:0-8243 GCA_964601115.1 uncultured Chthoniobacter sp.
CGCTTGGAGAAAATCCCGATCAACAGCGTCGGGAAAAATGACGAGGCGGCCAACCCGAAGGCAAAGGCCACCGTCTGCGCGATGAAGGCGGAGGGCGGGTTGATGCCGAAATACGCCGCCACCGCCAGCGCCACAAAAGACGCTCCGCGTGCGTAGTTCACCTCCTCACGATCGCTCAACTCCGGCTTCACGATCTTTTTCATGAGGTCGTGGGAAATCGATGTCGAGAGGACCAGCAGCAACCCCGCCGCGGTCGAGAGCGCGGCCGCGATGCAGCCGGCCATGAGCAACGACACGACCCACATCGGCAACCCGGCCATGGAGGGATTCGCCATGACCATGATGTCGTTGCCGAACCACAGTTCGTTGGGATTCGAGAGATCGGCCTTGTTGGCCAGCAACCGCTCGCCATGCTCCCCCCGCCGCTGCCCCTCGGGCGCGTCGTAATCCGGATACACCGGCTGAGGTCCTTGGAAGACGGTATTCACGCCGAACTCGGATTTCGCAGGACCGAAATACTGGATTTTCCCGTCGCCGTTTTTATCCACCCACGCCATCTGCCCGGTCGCCTCGAATTCCTGCAACCACGCCGGGGCCTCGATATAGAGCGTGTCATGGAGTTCTTCGATCAGGTTCAGCCGCGCAAACGCCCCGATCGCCGGGGCCGTCAGGTAGATCACCGCGATGAATGCAAGTGTCCAGCACGCCGAGTTGCGCACCGCCTGCACGCTCTTCACCGTGAAAAACCGCACGATCACATGCGGCAACCCCGCCGTGCCGCACATCAGCGCCGCCGTGATGCAAAACATGTTCACCATCGACAATTTTCCCGTCGTGTATTCCTGGAATCCCAACTCCGCATTGATCCTGTCGAGCTTCTCAAAAAACGGCACCGACTCGCCGTTCAGCGAATAATTCCCGATCAACCCCAACTGCGGCACCGGCTGGTTCGTGATCATGATCGCGATAAACACCGCCGGAATCGTGTAGGCGAACGCCATCACGCAATACTGCGCCACCTGCGTGTAGGTGATGCCCTTCATTCCCCCGAGGCCCGCGTAGAAAAACACAATCGCCGCTCCCACCACCACCCCGGCCGGAATCCCGATGCCGAACAACTGCGAAAACACCACCCCCACCCCGCGCATCTGGCCCATGATGTAGGTCATGCAAATGAAGATCGCGCAAATCACCGCCACACCGCGCGCCCACTTCGAATAATACCGGTCCCCGATAAAGTCCGGCACCGTCGCCTTCCCGAACTTCCGCAAAAACGGAACCATCAAAATCGTCAGCAACACAAACCCGCCGGTCCACCCCATCAGAAACCGCGACGCATCATACCCGCTCATCGCCACCGCCCCCGCCATCGAGATGAATGTCGCCGCGGACATCCAGTCCGCCGCCGTCGCCATGCCGTTTGCGAACGAGGAAACACCGCCGCCGGCCGTGTAGTATTCCTTCGTCGAGCCGGCCCGCGACCGCACCGCGATCACGATGTAAACAGCGAAGGAAATCCCGATGAAAAGAAAGTTCAGCGTGCTCTGGCTCATTGCCCCTCCTCCCCTTCGGCATAGCCGAATTTCGCATCCAGCCGCTTCATGAGCACCGCATAAGCCACCAGGATCAAAATGAAACAAATGATCGACCCCTGCTGCGCCATCCAAAACCCGAACGGCGCCGTTCCCACCGGCGGCAGATGCTCATCCATCCACTCGCGGAACAAAATCCCGCACCCGAAACTCGCAAAAAACCAAATCCCCAGCAACACACCGAGAATCCTCAAACACGCCCGCGAATAGGCCTTGGAATCCAGTTGCCGACTCATGGCACGAGTCCTTGGGGTTGAATTTGGCGGGGAGAAACGGGGGAAGCTATAAACGGCATAGGGAGGTGATCAGGCGATACAGATACCCGTCCCCCCGTTGAACCATCAACAACAAACCGACCCCGCCCCCAAACTTTGGCGGCCTTTTATTTTTCGGATGGCTTATCGCCGTTGTCCGCTACCGGGTTCACACGCACATCGATGTGGTTTCTGCCCTCGTCGATCACCGATTTGTCCCAAAGAGGAATCCTGCGGGCATAGGCGGCGCGGCCAAGCAAGCTGGCGGCCACCGGTGCGGTCAGGAAAATAAACACGATGGTCACCACCGCTTTGGTCACCACACCCGTCTCGCCGAAATACAACGCGGCCGCCATGAGCAACAAAGCGACCCCCAACGAAGCCCCCTTCGTCGCGGCATGCATGCGGGCGAAGACGTCAGGCATGCGAACGAGGCCCAAGCCCGTGAGAAAAAAGAGAAACGTGCCGACCAGCACCAGCACGGCAATCGCGAAGATCATTTGAAATACCCCCGTTCAATGGCGATCGCCAACGCGATCGTGCCCAGAAACACCACAAGCGCGATCGCCAGCGCGATATCCAGCAGGAACGCCTCCGCCGTCGTCAACGCGGCAAGCACAAGCACCCCGATCATCATCGTCGCCATGACATCCGCCGCCACCACGCGGTCGGGCAGGCTCGGGCCAAGAAGGAGACGGACAAACGCCAAAATCAGACCTATGCCGAGCATCAACCCGCCGACCGTGACGCACACCGTGAGAATCGATGAACTTTCAATCATAGGTCACCTCAGGAGTTCCAACACGCGCCGCTCAAGGTTGTTTTTGATATCGGCCCGGAGCGCCTCGGGGTCGCGGATATACATGGCGTGCACATAGAGGATTTTCCTGTCGGGGGAAATATCCAGGCTCAACGTGCCCGGAGTCATCGTGATCAGGTTGGCCAGCACTGTGATCTCCAGATCGGTGCGCGCATCGAGCGGAATCCCGATCACACCCGGTGTCATGTTGTAATTCGGCGTGAGGATGTCGTAGGCGATCATCGCGTTCGAGAAGAGAAGCTCCTTCAAATAGTAGAGCAGGAAGGAAAGGAACTTCCTGACCTTGCCGAAATATCCGTCATGCCCCGGTTGGTCGCGGGTGACGAACGCCAACACAAAGTAGCTCAATACAAGGCCGGAAACCAAGTTGGCGAGGGAGAGCCCACCAAGCAGACCTGCCCACACCAGCGCGAGAACGATGTTCCAAAACGGATACATGGCTTAGTTCCTCCCTCCCATCACGGCTTCGATATAGCGACCCGGAGTCAGCAACTGCGCGGCGGCACGCTCCGCGAATTCGAAATAATACTGCGGGAAAAACCCAATCGACAAGGTGAGCAAGGCCAACGCCGCCACCGGCCCATACAGAAGCGCCTTGTCCCGCGGTGTCAGCGCGGCGAGATCCACCTTCGGACCTCCCTCGGGCACGGCTTTCCAGAACACCTCGGCCCAGATTTTTGTCATCGAAAAGAGGGTCAGCAACCCGACCGCCAGCGCCACGGCCCCCAGCACCGCCGCCCATGGACCGAACATCGTGTCCCCGGCGAGCGAGGCTTTCACAACGGCGAACTTGGCGAAAAAGCCCGAGAGCGGAGGGATGCCTCCGAGTGACATCGCGGGAATGAAAAACAACACCGCCAACCACGGCGTGGCCGCGTAAAAGCCACCCAGTTTTTTCAATTGAAAGGACCCGCCGTAGCGGCGAGTGATGCCGCTGATCAGGAACAAGTTGGATTTCACCACGATGTGGTGGAAAAGATAAAACACACACCCGGCAAGCGCCAAGGGAGTGAACAACGCCAGCCCCAGAACCATGTAGCCGATCTGGCTGACAATATGGAACGACAGCAGCCTGCGGAAGTCGAACTGCACGACCGCCCCGAGCACCCCGGTGACCATCGTCAAGCCGCCGATCGCCAGCAACAACCCGTGCGTGAACACCAAATCCCCCGTGAACACCAGCGTGAACACGCGGATCAACGCATACACACCCACCTTGGTCAGCAAGCCGGCAAACACCGCCGACACAGCCACCGGCGGCGTGTGGTAGGACGCCGGGAGCCAGAAAAACAAAGGAAACACCGCGGCCTTCAGTCCGAACGCGACCAAAAACAGCATGGCGGTCATGGTCAGAAGACCGGGGTGCATCAACTCCCGAGATTTCACCGCCAGGTCGGCGAGATTCAACGTGCCTGTCTGGCCGTAAAGGATGCCGCAAGCGGCCAGAAACAAACTCGAGGAGACCAGATTCAGCACCACATACTTCACCGCCCCCTCCATCTGCGGCTTCTCGCCTCCGAGGCACATCAGCACAAACGAACTGATCAACATGACCTCGAACCACACGAACATGTTGAAAATATCCCCGGTCAGAAACGCCCCGCAGACACCCATCATCATGAAATGCAGGAACGCAAAATAGCCGTGGCGAATCCTGCCCTCATCGATGTCCGCAACCGAATACACCGCGACGGCCAGCCCGGTGATCGCCGAGACAAGCACCATGATCGCCGAAAGCATGTCGGCCACCGCGATAATTCCAAACGGCGCAGGCCAGTTGCCGAACTCGACAACATGGATCGTTCCATCCGCCACCTCGGCCATCAACCACAGGGACACCCCGAGCAACACTGCCATGCCGGAAACACCGAGAACCTTCTGCGCGCGGAGGGATCGGCCGGTCAGGAGACAGGAAATCGCCGTGGCAAGCGGCACAAGCAGGCACAAAGTCACGGGATTCATTGCGCGTCGGTGCTCCTCAGGTCGTCGACATCATCCGTGCCGGTGCTCTTGTCCGCGCGGTAGGCCATGGCAAGTGTAAAGGCGAGCACGCCGAAACTGATGACGATCGCGGTCAGGATCAGCGCTTGCGGCAAAGGATCCGCGGCGTTCGCAAGCTTTGTCGAGGCGTCGGCAACAAACGGCGAGCCCCCCTCCTTGATTCCCCCGGCGGTGAAAATCAACAGGTTCACCGCCTGGCTCAACAGGGAAACCCCCATGACCACCCGCACCACGCCCCGCCGCAACAACAAATACACGGACGCCGCGTAGAGAACCCCGATTGTGATGGCGAGCACGATTTGCATCTCAGTCCTCCGCGTCCTCCCCGCCCAGTGAAAACACGATCATGCACACCACTCCGAGCACCACGATATAAACGCCGGTGTCGAACACCAGCGGTGTGCCCACCTTGCCGAGCACCGGCCACACCGTCTTGTCCCACATGCCGGTCAAAAACGCCTTGCCGGTGAACAGCCCGGGAAACCCGCTTGCCATGGCCACCAACAAGCCGATGCCAAGAAGTTTGGCAGGATCGACCCCAAGCAAGCGGCGTGCAATCGGCACCCCTTCGGAAAGCATCACGAGCACAAACGCCCCCGCGGCCACAAGCCCGCCAGCAAAGCCCCCGCCGGGCAGGTTGTGCCCGCGCAGCAACAGGAAGAACGAGAAGATCAACAGAAGCGCGGCGACGAGGCGCCCCACGGTTGTCAGGATCACGCTGTTCATTTGTCGCCTCCCTTTTCAGTATTTTTCGGCCGCAGGCGCATGATGGCCCAAACGCCGAGCGCGGCGATGGCCAGCACGGAGATTTCGCCCAAGGTGTCGAGCGCCCGGAAGTCGACGAGAATCACGTTCACCACGTTGCGCCCGTTGGCGAGCGGCAGGCTGGACTCTCCCATGAATTTGGAGACCGACATGTCCGCCCCGCCGGCACCCATTTCCGCGAGCACCACAAGCGTCATCACCACACCGAATCCCACCGCGATGATTCCATCCCGAATCTTTGTGGTCGGCTTGGAATAGTGGCTGAACAGCGGCAAGCGGTAAAAGGCGAGGACGAAGAGCACCAGCGCGAGCGTTTCGACAAGGATTTGGGTCATCGCCAGATCGGGCCCGCTGAACAGGAAAAACAACATGCCCACGCCAAGCCCAACCACGCCGAGCGCAAGAATCGCGTAAAACCGCGACAGGGCGAGGCAGGCGGCCACCGCTCCGGCGATGATCAAGAGGCAAACCACCACCGGCAGAAACTGAAGCGGGATCAATGCGGAGGAGTCCGGCAGCGACAATTCGGAAGGCATCGTCCAAAGCACCAGCGCCGCCGTGAAGAGGAAAATCGTGAGCAGGTAGTTTCTCAGGTAGCCGTTTTGAGTGGTCCGCGTGAGCCAATCGGCAAACCCAAGCGTGCCGGAAAGCAAAAGCTCGTAGCACCGCTCGGGACCCAGACGCCCGAGCACGGCGAACCGGGCGGATGCCGCCCTGATGCGGGGCGCGGCGAGATACAGCACGATTCCGAGCGCGACCGTGACACCGCTCAAGCCAAGCGCGAGCGTCCATCCGTGCCAGAGTTTGTAGACGATCTCATGGTCGGCCGACCCAAGCACCGCGTGGACCGAGGGAGCGATCAGCATGCCGCCGGAAATTCCAGGCAACAGACCAGCCTTGAGCCCGGCAACGCCAAGCAGAATCGGGCCGATCCACATCGTCCAAGGGGCCTCGTGTGCGTGTTTCGGCGTGGGCAGCAACGGCCCGAAAAATGGCTTCCAAGCCGCCGTCGCGGCGAGCGCAAACATCGCGACACTGGCCGACACGCCCAAAATCTCCCACAGAGCCCCCTGCCCGTCTGTGGCGATCAGCGCCTTGTAGAAATACTCCTTGCCGACAAAGCCCAGCAGCGCCGGGAACCCCGCCATCGACAATCCCGCGAGGAGGGCCGCCACAGCGGTAAAGGGCATCACCCGGCGCAATCCGCCAACCGCGTCGGGATCGCGCGTGCCTGTTTCATGATCGATCGAACCGGCACACATGAACAACGCGGCCTTGTAGAGGGCATGGGCGAGCAAATACACCATCGCGGCCTTCACCGCGGCCTCGGTGCCGATGCCAAGCAGCATCGTCAGTGTCCCGAGAACCGACAACGTTGTGTAAGCGAGGATTTTTTTCAGGTCCCGCTGGCCAAGCCCCATCGCCACCCCCAGAAGCATCGTCACAGCGCCGACAGGGGCCACGATCGGCATCCATAGCGGACTTGCGGAGAGGAGCGGATGCAACCGCGCTAGCAAAAACACACCGGCCTTCACCATCGTCGCCGAGTGCAGGTAGGAACTCACCGGCGCCGGAGCCTCCATGGCATTCGGCAACCAGAAGTGGAAGGGAAATTGAGCGGATTTGGTGAATGCACCGAGCAGGATCAACACCAACACCGCCGCAAACCCGGGCTGCGTGACCAATGCCGCCGCATCCAGCGCGTTGAGTTCCGACACCCGATACGTGCCGGCCATGCGCCCGAGCAAAAGAATGCCGGCCAGCATCGCCAATCCCCCCGTGCCAGTCACCAGCAACGCCTGCAAGGCGGATGCCCGGGAACGCGCGGCCGTGTGGTAATATCCGATCAGCAAATAGGAGGAAATGCTGGTCAATTCCCAGAACACAAACAGCGCGACCAGATGATCCGAGCTGACCACCCCGAGCATCGATCCCATGAATCCGAACAGGTAGAGATAGAACCTGCCGAGATCTTTTTTCCCGTGAAGGTATCCGGCCGCATACCAGGTCACGAACACCCCGATGCCGCTGATGAGGAGCAGAAAGAGGAGGGACAGACCGTCGATGCGAAAGTCCAGGCCGATGCCAAGCGACGGCACCCAGTCGCTGCGGAATGTCACAGCACCCCCGGCCGCGATCGTCGGCACCATCGAGGCGTAAAGCACCGCCGCCGCCAGAGGAACAAGGCCGAGAACGATGCCGCATTTGTCTCCCAACCGACGATGCAACCACGGAGCGGCAAATGCCGCGCCGAAGACGGTTGCGATGGCGATGACGGAAAGTTGACCCATGGAAACTCAACACGCCCGTGAGGACGGAAATTGAAAGGCCGCGAAAAAGCACGATCACCGAAGCCAAGTCAAGAGCAACCGGACTGCTCCGGTGCGGGAATTGAATTCGCTGGGTTTTCAAACTCGCCACCACCGGATTCGCCCGATAGAAACCACATCCATGGCCCGCAACGTCCTCGGTGGTGAACTCGAACCCTGCTGCTACGAACCCCTCACCGGTTTTTACCGCGACGGATTTTGCCACACCGGCACCGGCGACTTCGGCGTTCACACCGTCTGCGCGGTCATGACCGCCGAGTTTCTGGAGTTTTCCTTCGCGCAAGGAAACGACCTCACCACCCCGCGCCCCCAATACGAATTCCCCGGCCTCAACCCCGGCGACCGCTGGTGCCTCTGCGCCTCGCGTTGGAAGGAGGCCTACGACGCCGGAAAGGCTCCACAGGTCCTGCTGAACTCCACCCACGCCTCGAGCTTGGAATTCATCTCCCTCGAGGAACTCCAATCCCACGCCGCCGACTGA
>CAZRLX010000049.1:8343-16823 GCA_964601115.1 uncultured Chthoniobacter sp.
GTGCCGGGCTTTTGAAACGCCTCGCGGAACCACGGAATCACCTTCGGAGCCTCGGGCTTTGTCTTGCCTTTGGTGACATCATTATAAGGAAGCGCGACATAGAAGGGGTTTTGCCGGGGGGTGAAGTTCTTCGGGATAAAATCGCGCCGCGCCGCAGGGTCGGGATTGTCGTAGCCGCCGAAATTGTAAACCCACCGCGTGTCCCAGGAACTCTTGTGGTTCGGCACCGGATTGTTCTTCGTGGGCTTCTCGCCGACCCAGAACACTGTGGTGACGATGTTTTTCTTCCAAGGAAACCGGCTCGCCATGCGTGTCGGTGTCGTCGCCACCGGCGGTTCGACCTTTGAGATCGCCGTCTCGCGAAGCGATCTCGCCAACTTCTCGAAGTCGGCCGAGAGATCAGCCGCTGCCCGGTGTGGCACCAATGCCAGCACCGACAACAGGATCAAAATGTGTCTGGGTTTGATCACGGAACCCCGAAACCTGCACCACCCCGCCGGATGCCGCAAACCAAAAATGCCTGCAAACCCAAGTTGGTGAATCAAGCAGGAGAACACCTCAACAGGGCGATCGCCCGGTGGAAAATGTGCGTGTCATTTCCAGAACGGCTGGTTTCATCTCCCGCCATGTCTCGTGTCTTGCCTTGGGCCCTCGCGGTGACAAGCGGTGCCCTCCTTGGTCTCTGCTACCCGCCGTGGGGATTCGGCGACCTCTGCTGGCTGGCACTGGCCCCGCTGGCGTGGGCGGTCTGGTTCACCAAACCGCCGGAGCGCCACCCGTGGCTCCACCGCGCGGGGCTGGGCTACGTCTGCGGCGTGGTCTTTTTCACCATCTCGGCCTCGTGGCTGACCACACTCACCTGGCCGGGCTTTGTTCTGCTCGTGCTCTACTTCGCTGGGTATTTCAGCGCATGGACGCTGCTGGCGTGGCTTCTGGCGGGCACACACCCGCCAACCGCCTGGCTCTCCTCGCTCCACAACCTGCGCGTCTGCCTCCTCGCCTCGGCGGGCTGGGTGGCGCTCGAGTGGCTCCGCGGCGTGATCTTCCCGGCGTTCGGATGGAACGGCCTCGCCATCGCCCTCTATAAAAACATCCCGCTGATCCAAATCGCAGACATCACCGGCACGGGGGGCGTGTCGTTTCTGGTCATCATGGCGAACCTCACGCTGGCCGTGACGGTGAGACGCCTCGCCATGGAAATCGGCCAACATCGACTCAAACCGCATCTGGATTTCGCCGTTGCCGTCGCGCTCATCGCCTCGGCATGGGGCTACGGCGTGCGCCAATTGCTGGAACCCCCGCCGGAAAGCTCGGAACTCACCTTTGCCGCAGTGCAGGCGAACATCCCGCAAGATGTCCGCAACGACCCGGCGTTCTCGCTCGAGGTCCTCGAAACCTACCGCCGCCAAACCACCGCTGCCATCGCCATGCAGCCGGATCTCATCCTATGGCCGGAGTCATCCACCCCGGCCCCGCTCCTCGGCGACCAACTCACTTGGGATCTTGTGCGGGGGCTCGCCGAACAACACACAGGCGACTTCCTGCTGGGCACCGTGCACTGGGCGCGGGAAGGCGATTTCAATTCGATCGCCCTCCTCACCTCGCGCGGCACCGAGGCCCAGCTCTACCACAAAATCCACCTTGTTCCCTTTGGCGAATACGTGCCCCTGCGCGAGGAATTCCCGCTCCTGGCGGCCATCGTGGGCGACCTCGTGCCGGATGACTTTGATGCCGGAACGCAATTCGAGATTCTCGAAATGGCCTCACGCCCCGTGAAACTCGGCCCGCTCGTTTGCTTCGAGGACACCCTCGGCGACCTGGCCCGCCGCTTTGCCCAACGCGGCGCCCAGGCGTTTGTTGTGGTGACGAACGACGGCTGGTTCCTCAAAAGCGCGGGGTCGATGCAGCACCTCCAAAACGCCGTCTTCCGCTGCGTGGAGACCAAGCTCCCCATGATCCGAGCGGCAAACACCGGCGTCACCTGTGCCATCGACCGCCTTGGAACTGTCCGCGAAGTCCTCCGCGACGACACCGGCAGCACCTTCACCCAAGGCGTGCTCTTCAGCCGCATCGACGCGCCCACGCATCCCGAACCCACGTTCTACACACGCTACGGCGAGGTGTTTTCGATCTCGTGCCTCGCCGCCACCGCGCTGGCGATCGCTGGAATTCTCGCCCGCCGAAAATTTCAAAATTCCTCTTGTCCGAATCCCCCCGACACGAAACCCTCCGCCGCATGAAAGTCCACGTTACCGTCCTGCCGAAACCCTCCGTCCTCGATCCCCAAGGCGCCGCCGCCGCCGAAGCCATCCGCCACCTCGGCCTTGATGGCGTGGGCCGCGTCCGCATTGGCAAAATGATCGAACTCGAACTCCCCGACGCCACTCCCGACGACGAGATCCACCGCATCTCCCGCGACCTCCTCTCGAACCCCGTCATCGAAGACTACTCGATCAGCAAACAATGAAATTCGCCGTCATCCGCTTCCCGGGCTCGAACTGCGACCAGGACTGCGTTCTCGCCTTTAACGCCCTCCCCGGCGCCTCCGCCGACTATGTCTGGCACAAGGACACCTCGCTCGGCGACGCCGATGCCGTGGTCGTGCCGGGCGGCTTCTCCTACGGCGACTACCTCCGCTGCGGCGCCATCGCCCGATTCTCTCCGATCATGCAGGCGGTCCAGACATTCGCCTCCGCGGGCGGCACCGTTCTCGGCATCTGCAACGGCTTCCAGATTCTCTGCGAAACAGGCCTCCTCCCCGGCGCGCTCGTTCGCAACAAAGGCCTCCACTTCGTGTGCAAACACCAACACCTCCGTGTGGAATCCACCGACTCGCGCTTCACCTCGGCCGCTCAAAAAGGCCAAGTCCTGAACATCCCGATCGCCCACGGCGAGGGCTGCTATTTCGCGGATGACGCCACCCTCGCGGACCTCCGCGCCTCCGATCGGATTCTTCTCCGCTACTGCGACGCCGAGGGTAATACGAGCGACTCGGCAAATCCCAACGGCTCGCGCGACAACATCGCGGGCATCTGCAACGAAGGCCGCAATGTCTTCGGCCTCATGCCGCACCCCGAGCGCGCCTGCGACCCCCAACTCGGCCCCACAGACGGCCTCGTCATCTTCCAAAGCATCCTCAACTCCCACATCCTCCAACCCGCATGAACATCACCGAACAACCCGCCTGGCAATCCCTCCAATCCCAACGCGAATCCCTCCCGCACCTCCGCGACCTCTTCGCTTCCGATCCCGACCGAGCCTCGAAATTCCAACTCGAAGCCGCCGGCCTCTTTTTCGACTACTCGAAAAACCTCGTCACCGGGCAAACCATCGCCGACCTCGTCTCGCTGGCCAATGCCGCCGGCCTCCGCGAGCGCATCGACGCCATGTTCCGCGGTGACAAGATCAACACCACCGAGAACCGCGCCGTCCTCCACACCGCCCTCCGCGCCCCACGCACCGCCTCGATCAAGGTCGACGGCACCGATGTCGTGCCCGAGGTCCACGCCGTCCTCGATAAAATGGCCGCCTTCGCCAACCGCATCCGCTCGGGGGAATGGAAAGGCCACACCGGCAAACGCATCAAAAACATCCTCAACATCGGCATCGGCGGCTCGGACCTCGGCCCCGTCATGGCCTACGAGGCCCTCCGCCACTACACCGACCGCTCGCTGACATTCCGCTTCATCTCAAATGTCGACGGCACCGATTTCGCCGAGGCCACCCACGACCTCGACCCCGCCGAGACCCTTTTCATCATCTCGTCGAAAACATTCACCACCCTCGAGACCATGACCAACGCCGGCACCGCGCGCGATTGGTCCCTCGCGGGGCTCGGAGGCGACAAAGCCGCCGTCGCGAAACATTTCGTCGCCGTCTCCACAAACGCCGAGAAAGTGTCCGAATTCGGCATCGACACCGCCAACATGTTCGGCTTCTGGGACTGGGTCGGCGGTCGCTACTCGATGGACTCCGCCATCGGCCTCTCGAACATGATCGCCCTCGGCCCGGACAACTTCCGCGACATGCTCGCCGGATTCCACGAGATGGACGAACACTTCCGCACCACGCCATTCGAGCAAAACATACCCGTCATCCACGGCCTGCTCGCCGTGTGGTATAACGACTTCTTCGGCGCCCAGACCGTCGCCGTCCTCCCCTACGAGCAATACCTCAAGCGCTTCCCCGCCTACCTCCAGCAACTCACCATGGAGAGCAACGGCAAGCACGTGAAACTCGACGGCGCCCACGTCGACACCGATACCGGCCCCGTCTATTGGGGCGAACCCGGCACCAACGGCCAGCACAGCTTCTACCAACTCATCCACCAAGGCACCCGCCTCATCCCCTGCGACTTCATCGCCTTCGCGAAATCCCTCAACCCCCTCGGGCGGCATCAGGACCTCCTCATGTCCAATGTTTTCGCCCAAACCGAGGCCCTCGCCTTCGGCAAAACCCTCGCCCAAGTCGAAGCAGAAGGCACCGCGCCAGCCATCGCCCCACACCGCGTCTTCGAAGGCAACCGCCCGTCAAACGTCCTCATGGCCGACAAACTCACCCCCGCCGCCCTCGGCCGCCTCGTCTCCCTCTACGAAATGAGCGTCTTCACCCAAGGCGTCATCTGGAACATCAACTCCTTCGACCAATGGGGCGTCGAACTCGGCAAAGCCCTCGCCCAACGTATCATCCCCGAACTCGAATCCCCCACCGAACCCGACCTAAAACACGACAGCAGCACCAACTCGCTCATCCGCAGATATCGGAAGATGAAGGTCTAATACCAATGTCTACAAGTTTGTAGATTTTCGAGTTAGCTTATGCAGGCCAGACGTATCACCTGACATCGAACGTCTTACGCTCGCAGGCAAGACGCCTGCACTACATTCCAGATGTCCAAATGCGATCGGACATTGGTCTAACTTCTAAAGTTTGGAGTCATGCCGTAAAACCGCTTTCTGAAGGACTGCGAAACCAGTTAATAGCTGCCGGTCATTACGGGATGCCGCAAGAGTAATTTTGCCCACCGCATCATCCCCGAACTCGAATCCCCCACCGAACCCGACCTAATACACGACAGCAGCACAAACTTGCGCATCCGCAGGTCACGGAAGATGAAGGCGTGACATTGAGTTAATTGTCTGTTTTTTTCTTACTTTAATTGGAGTGCCACACTTTTGTGTGACCTAAAAACTTTAGATGAAGAAAGAATAAAACCCTATGCCCGTTCCAGACTATCAAAGTGTAATGTTGCCTCTCCTCCAATTTGCCAGTTCAACAGGGGCTGAGAGATCAGCACGGGCGATGCTGTTGATGCACTTGCAAAAGAACTGGGACTCACTGAGCAGGATTTGATGGAGATGCTGCCTAGCGGTGTGCAACCCACTTTTATGAATCGAGTGGGATGGGCTGCCACCTACATGAAAAAGGCAGGACTACTCGAACCGACACGCCGAGGCTTTTACCGAATCACCACACGTGGCCAAGAGTTGCTGGGTAAGAAACCAGCCAAGATCAACGTCAAGCTTTTGAAGCAGTATCCTGAATTTCTTGAGTTTCAGAGTCTCAAAGGAACTCGGACAGGTCGAAGCCAGGAGGCAAATGATTTGGGACTAGACTTGGCAGGCGCAACGCCATCGGAAGCATTAGAAGGCGCATACGAGAATCTTAGAGACGAACTTGCAGAGGAACTGTTGGATAAACTCAAGAAGGTTACTCCCGCCTACTTCGAGAAGATCGTTGTCGAACTTCTTGTTAAAATGGGGTATGGCGGATCGCGATTGGATGCGGGAAAAGCCATAGGAAGAAGTGGAGACGGGGGCATCGACGGCATAATTAAGGAAGACAAGCTTGGCCTCGACGTTGTGTATATCCAAGCAAAGCGCTGGGATACGAACTCAGTAGGACGACCTGACGTGATGCAGTTTGCAGGGGCTCTACAACTACAGCATGCCAATAAGGGAATATTTATTACCACATCACGATTCACCGAAGACGCAAGGGGCTATGTGGCGCAGATCGGAAGTAAAATCGTCCTAATCGATGGCGCTCAGCTTGCGGATCTCATGATTGACCATGACGTTGGCGTCTCGACTGTTTCGCTTTATCCAGTAAAGAAAATCGATTCAGACTACTTCAATGAAAGCATCTGACCAAGCCATCCAGCCAACGCGCTACGCGTGCGGTTGATGGCCGACGTTAGGCGAGAGCAACCCAAAACGGAATGGACAAAACCCAAACAGGCTTGGCTGGCGAATACTATGCTCTTGCTCAACTCACGCAGCGGGGACTTATTGCAACCTTGACACTTGGCAATACCAAAGGAGTGGATATTCTCGTTACCAACCAAAATCTTAACAAACTTTATAAGGTTGAAGTAAAGACATCATCCACGAAGCCAGGCAAAGCAAAATTATTTGGTGACGGCATGTTTCTTTCATGGACAATGAGCAAGAAGCATGAGCATGCAACCGATCCCAATCTTGTATACTGCTTCATCAAGCTCAGAGAGGTGACAGAACTCCCACAATTTTTCATCGTTCCGAGCAAGGATGTCGCTGAATATGTCCGGTGGCAGCATCAGTATTGGCTGTCTACGAATAAATCACGAATAGACTCCAACATGCGGCAGTTTCGAATTCCCGTTGAAGACCCGAAACGATATGAAGGTAATTGGGCTTTGTTTGAAGCATGAACCACAAAAGCAAAACAACGGCTAACAATGCGAGGTTGCTGAACCGCTGGGACTGCTATGACTGCTATGACTGCTATGACTGCTATGACTGGTATTACTCCGGCAACTTTTACCCGCATCCTAACTCGAGATTCACTCTGGCACCAGTCGCGCTAACGCATAGACTTTCTGAAAAATAATATCCCATTTTCTATCGTTTAAACAGTTATAAGAAAAATTAAATCACTATCATGAGTCTATTCAATGCAATGTTCGGGACTGCCTCTCAGGTCGATTCTGAGTCACTGGAAAAAGAATTCAACCCTATCCTGATTGAGGGCGATCAGATCACTGGAGCATTTAAGATCGTTCGAGATCTATTCGTTTTTACGCAATGCAGATTGATCTTAGCAGACAAGCAAGGACTTACGGGAAAAAAAGTGGAATATCACTCCATACCCTACAAGGCAATTAGTCAATTCTCGGTCGAGACCGCTGGTTTTTTCGATGCAGATTCTGAATTAAAGATATATATCTCAGGAAATCCTAATCCTATTAAATATGAATTTAAGAAAGGAACAGATGTTGTTCAGATTCAAAGAATGTTAGCGTCATACATTCTGACACAATGATTAAGGGTAGTTTAAAAAATAGCAACGCATTTTCCATCATGTAAATGGAAAGCTATTTGCTACACAATAATCGATAAAATCATACAAAGCCTCGTTTTTTGATGAAAGTCAAGCATGAGGACTCAGGCATGAATTCTTGAAATCAATCACTGATTGGGAAAAAATATAATGGTTTGAATTTTTTGGCGTTACATAGGCCAACAATCCTACAACATCCATTTTATCAACTTCCAGAGCACGATCCGCCCACCAAGCCAGACAGGATTAAGCGTTCCTGTCGGCTGACCCCATTCTGAACCGATCTCATAGATTCATATCCTGGCTAATGATCTCTACCTAAGCAAAAATTTATTTCACTTATAAAGAATGACTAACCATTTTCCTTCAAGGTTCAACGACACTCAGTTTGGGAAATAGCTTTTGAAAATCTTTCCCATTCCGTGTAAGCAAACCCTCGAAGCGCAAAGCAAAAGAGCCAATCAAAACATCTGCGACAGGCCTCTTTAGTCCACCGCCTGTTCTTCGCTTGAGAATGTGTGTAGCCCATGCCTCCGCCGCATTTTCAGTATACACCACATCCCTAATCTCCTCAAAATCTATCCCCATGCCTGTCAGGAATTTTTTCAGCGCAGCCATATCACCACCAAAGGCCGGAGCCAATTCCACAAAAGTAACAGGGCTTATAACCACTCCCGAGGAAGACATTTGCAGAACCAGATTCTCGGACCTCTCCGCAAACTCAGGATCATCCAACCCGATGTCCAGCAATAGGCAGGTATCAACAACCCAAGCCATTTAGGATCCTTCCCCCTCGCGCAGAACTCGCATCCAATCTGCCGTCGTGCCAAGTTCTCCAGATAAGTAATTTTTCATTGCCCCCCTCATCGCCCCCTTTTGCTTAGGCTTTCGCTTCCCTACAAGTAAGCATATCTCGTTTTCCGAAATGGATTTCCAGATAAGTTTACGACCAGGCAGCAGGCCCATTTTTTTCCGAATAAAAGAGGGCATGGAAACCTGCCCTCTCTCCGTTAATTTTGTAACCGCTTCTTTCATTTTTTTAGAATATCATGCCGATCCATCATGTCAACGGTATTTTTGAAATTAATCGATTCGGGGCAGGCCTGCCAACTGACAGGGTTAAAAATCGAAAATTGTTATGAAACGCGGGGCATTCCCTT
>CAZRLX010000050.1:0-8191 GCA_964601115.1 uncultured Chthoniobacter sp.
AACACCGGGTCGGTGGTCAGGAACTTGTAGAATTCCAGGGTGTATTGCTTGTGGGCCTCGAAGATGGCGGCGCGCCCCGCCTCGTCGGCGGTGGCCCAATCCTTGGCCCCGCCAATCAAACCGAGCGAGAACTGCTTGGCGATCGAGTTGTTGCCGTCCCTCTTCCCTCCCGGGACGCCATACAAGTCAAAACCGACCGAATCGGCCCCGTGGGCCTTCACATAGCGGCGCATCACCTCGAAGCGCGCCGGATCGTAGTTGGCCGGTTCCGGCATCGGCACCCGGTTGGCCTCTTGGTTGGTCATCGAGAGCCGGAAGCTGTATGTCATGATGTTGTCATCACCATCATCCACCCCGCCGGCATCCGTGGCGGTGATCAAGGGGAGCGGCTTACCGTCGGCGTCGAAGCCGTTGATGTCCATCTTGCTCTTGGGATAGACCTTGCCCGCCAGCGACTCATTGAAGTCCGCCCTGCCCTCGCGCCCGATTGTCCAGCCCACCCCGGCGGCGGCCATGAGGTCGCCCTCGTAGCTGCCGTCGATATAGACACGCCCGGTATAGGTGCCATTGTCCGTGACCAGCCCCGTAATGCGGGAACCGCTCTTGGTCACCGACTGGAGATAGCGGTCGGTCAACACCGTCACTCCCGCTTCGGCGAGCATGGCATCCGTCACCCGCGAAGCCACGTGGGGCTCGTAGGACCACTCCGCCTGGTTCTTGACATTCACATCATAGGGCAGCTTCACCCCTCGATTCTTGTAGTCCTGCTGTATCCGCAGATGCCATTCGTGGAACAGCCCCATCAGCGTGTCACGATACATCTGGTTGGAGTCACTGAAACTGAGGCCACCGGTGTTCATGCCACCGACATGCGTGGTCGGTTCGAGCAGGATGACCGATGCCCCTTCTCGGGCCGCAGCGATGGCGGCACAGACCCCTCCCGGAGTGGATCCATAGACAATGACGTCCGCAGTGGTCTGGGCGTGGCATGTGATGCTGGCTACGAGTGGAAGGGCCGCAGCAGCGGCGATGGATTTGATGGATTGTATTTTCATGTTTGTGATTTCCAGTCTATGCTTATGTTTTGTTATTTATATTCACAATTTTCTTATTGTAATAGTTTTAAGATAAATTTTAAAACCTTCTTTTTTGATATGTTCACGGTCCTTTCTGACGGATCTGCGCGCAGCCTTTCCAGCGATGCGGGGGAACTTCAGGAGAGACGGTGTCGCCGTCTGTTGCGGAGCTCCGGTTATCGAGAAAGACCATGACCACTGTGGAGATATGTTATTGAATCTTGCCCCCGAGCCAAAGGGGATTACGGTCGTATTTATGGCAAATCCTGCTAAAAACACCTTCTATGATGCCCCGGAAGTGGCAATTCGCTGCTTCGAGAGGTGGTCGGGCCTCCAAGTTTGCTTCCATGATATCGAGCGGATGATGACGCCGTTTCTCCCTAAAGAGCGTTACGCCCACCAGAACCAGTTCTGCGCGGAGCTCAAGCAAAGGGGGTATGAGCCCGCTTGTCGGCGGTTTGAACTCGATCAACTGCGCCCCCACCTGCAGACCCACCCGGAAGGCTGCGCCAAGGTCTGTCACGCCGGGATTCTGGAATGGGCTGTCCCCGTCATGCATGCCGGACGAATCTCCATGGTGCTCATAGCCGGCTTGCGGCGACCCGGCCAAGGATTAAGCGCCCACTTAACCGACGACCGGCTCAGCAGGGCTTTCAAGTTCTGGCCTGCCGCGCTGCCGAAACCGGAGAGGGTCACGGAGGAGCAGTCCGAGCTTTACTTGGAAGGGTTGCGTCAATTGGCCGCACGGTTGCAACTTTGGCTTGAGGAACATACCCGGCCAGTGGCACGGGAACCGGGCGCAAATGAAGTCAAACGGAAGCACCAGCGCAAATACCTGATCGAACGTTTCATATCCAGCAAGTATCAGGAACCGGTTACCATTGAAGATCTCTCACGGGAATTGCACCTGAGCTCCAGCCGCGCAACACATTTGATTAAAGAGCTCTATGGGCGAACTTTTGTTCAGCAGGTTACGCAGTTCCGCCTGCGGCACGCCGCGGGAATGCTATGGCAGACCGACAAATCCGTTACCGACGTTGCGATGGAGTGTGGCTTCGGCGACCTCTCCAACTTCCATAAAGCCTTTCGCAAGCACTTCCACATGACGCCGCTCCAATATCGGAAGCGCGGTTCCCGCCACTAACCCGCACTCGGAACATCACCGGCAAGCAGCCTGTTGGCATATGGATTCAGGCGTTTTTGAATTTCGGGCCACTGGTGTCCGGTTCGGGCGGCTTTTATTTTGGAAGGATTTTTTGCTCAGATAAATGCAGAGCAAGTTTCACCTAACGCTACTTTTGCATCATATTAATCCGGTCATCATGCTCCGGGAGGCTTGGACACAAAATCATAGCGACCCGATCCGATTTCCAGCACGCGGGAATCTCCGCGTTGGCCGAGATCGACGAGGCCGGAAACCTTGGCAATCTCGCGGCCGCCCTCGGTGACCTTCGCGCCTTCGCGAGCCGGCAGATAGACCGTGGCCCGGGTGTTGGCCGGAACTTCCACCTGCAAGGTGAACGCGCCACCGGCTTTCTTCCAGTCCACCGAGACGCGTCCGCGGGGTGTGTCATAGTGCCCCCGCGCCCAGTCCACCTCGGCCACCGGTTCCGGATGGATCACGAAGCGGGCGAAGCCGGGATGCGCCGGATCGTTGCGGATGCCCAGCACCGCCCGGTAGAGCCAGCCGACACAAGGCCCGGCCAGCGAGGGCATCTGCGCCATGCCGCCGCGCCAGGTCTCCATGAACACGCCGTGCGCCGCCGTGCTGTAGAAACTCGGGTAGTCCCGCTGGTTCATGATCCGCGCCACCACATCGGCGCGGCCGAGATCGGTGAGACCGTGCAGCAGATACGGATTGCTGACAAAGCCCGTGCTCAAATGATCGCCGCGCTCGCGGATGTTTTCCAACAGGCGCCCGAGCACTTTTTCCTGCGACGCCTCGGGCACAAGGCCCATGGCCAGCGGCATGATGAGCGACGCCTGCGAATCGGTCGCCCCCGCGTAGAGCCCGGTTTCCGGGTCGAGACAGACCTTGTTGCAGCGGTCGCGGATGTCGTCCGCCAGGCGGCGATAGGTCGCCGCATCATCGTCCTTGCCGAGCACCGCGGCGGTGGCGGCCAGTTGGGTGGCATACAGATGCCATGCGAGGGTCGAGACCAGAAACGCCGGTGTGCGCTTGGGGCGCCCCCACCCTTCGATCCCCACCTCGATCCAATCGGAAGCTCCCGACCAATGCAGCAGCCCATCCACGCTCTCCGCCGCCAGTTTGCCGAGGTGTTCCACATAGCGCTTCATCGGCTCGTAGGCTTCCTCGAGGATGGCGCGGTCGCCATACCACTCGTAAAGACGCCAAGGCGCGTAGCAAATCATGCCGCCCCACCACGGATCGTTGCAGGCCTCGACCCGACCGAACTGCGTCGGGGCGACAGAAGGCACATAGCCGTCCCGGTCCTGCGCATCGGCAAAATCACGCCACCATTCCTCATACATCCTCCACGCGTCCGTGAGATACGACGCGCTCTCGAACATGTTCTGGATGTCCTGCGACCAACCCGCTTTCTCGCGGGTCGGGTCAAAAGGATAATTCAAGACATAGTTGTGGTGCGTGCGCCGACCGATGGTGTGCAACTCGTTCCAAAGCGGATTGGAACACTCGAAATCTCCGGTGTCGATGAGATCGCCGTAGGTCGGGACAATCCGGACATCCTCCGGTTCCGGCAACTGTTCGAGCCCCTCCACTTCGAAGCTCGGACCGATCGTGTGCACCGTGAAGAGCGGCTCGATCCACTGCTCACCGTCTTTGGCGAGAGTGAAGTCCACGCGCAGGGGGCCGAACCCGTTGATCTCATCCACCTCCACCCCGCGAATCCGCACGACATCACCGGCCCGACCCGTCACCCGCAGCTTCGGATAGCCGGTGTAAACGAGGCCGAAGTCATAGCGGTTCCCCTCACGCTTCAGCGCCTGCACCTCGCCCTGGGTGCGCACCGGACGCCCGTGCGTGGCCACGCGCCGTCCCACGGGAACCAAAGCGCAACCCTTCGCCGCCGCCCAAGTCTGGTCGGCAAAACCCGGACGATCCCAGCCCGGCTGCGCACGCCGCAGGTCCTGCGCCTCGCGCATCCAGAAATCGTTGTGCACGATCGTCCCCGGGCGGTGCCGCCAGGTCGTGTCGCTGCCGAGCAGACGGCGTGATCCGTCCGCCAGTTCCAATTCCAACTCCAACAAAAATCGTGGCGGCTCGTTTGATTTCTGCCAGTTGTTCCAAGCCCCGCTGGGCGGGCATTGGTAGCCGTTGCCGAGCGTAACGGAGACCACATTTTCCCCCTCGTGCAATAATGCCGTGACCTCTTCCGTGACTTCCTTCACGCGGTGGCGTGGATTGGTGAAAGGCGGGGCGACCCGGCGGCGCTCGTCGGGCCGTGTGCCGTTGATCCGCACATCGGCGAAGCCCAGCGCCTGGTAACGGACAAACGCCCGGCGCGCCGGTTGGTCGAGCACGAAGGCTTTGCGGAAATCGGCGGCCGCCTCGCGCGAATCCGGGTCCCCCTCGGCCACCAAGGTCGAGGCTTGAATCCACTCGCCCGCACGCCCATCCGCCTCGAACGCCCCCATGCGCCAGCGGGCGACTTCGCTCCACGTTCCTTCGCGCCCTGCCTCGTCGCGCACCTGCACTTTCCAATAGACCTCCTGACGCGAGGAGAGGGCGTGGCCCGCATACGGAATCCACAGCGTCTCGGCCGACTCCACCCAGCCGGAGTCCCAGAGATTCCCCTCGTTCGCCGCCAGACGCTCGAAGCGGTCCGCCACAAGAATCCGGTAGGCGCTCTGCGCGGCATCGCGTGCGTGCGGATCCCCGGCCAGCAACTGCCAGCCAAGGCGGGGATTTGGATTCAAAATGCCCGCAGGATCACGGCGGTATTCACACGTGAGCGAAGCGGTGGTCAACATGATGGTGGGTTCTATTTTTTCTCGGACAAATCGGCGGCGACGAACTCGAACACTCCGGGTTTCAGTTCATACCGCCAAAGGGTTCCGTCCGGCTCGGGGAATCCGGTGACCGGTGCGCTGACCGGTTTGCCAGGCAACAGCGCGGTGGCAGTGGTGTTGGAGGGGACGGTGATGTGAAAACGAATGGTGTCCCCTTCCCGTTGCCACTTGCTGCTGATCCTGCCGTAAAGACTCTCGAAATCGGCCTCGACATGATCGAGTCCGTCGATCGGATGGGGATGCACCACGAAGTGCTTGAATCCCGGGCGCGCGGGATCGGGGCGGATTCCCGCCAGATAGCCGAAATACCACTCCGCGACGCATCCGAAGAGGAAGTGGTTGTAGGACTGCATGTCGCTTTTGACCCCTATGTTGCTCCACCGCTCCGTGACCGTCGTGAAACCGGATTTCACCATGTTCAGCCAGGAGGGATCGCCTTCCTGCAACGCCAACTTTCCGGCCACTTCATTGTGCCCGCTCTCGCTCAACACGGGCAACAGCGCCGCCGTCCCCAGGAATCCGGTTCTTGGAAAAAAGCCGCCCTCGGCGACAGATGCGGCCAGGGCCTGCGCCAGCACGGGCTTTTTGTCGTCGGGAATGATGCCGAAGGCCAGCGGCACCGCGAGGGTCGACTGCCTGCCGTCGCCAAACCGCCCGGGGCCGGTGAGTTGTTTGGCCAGGATGGCCGCCTGGATCTTCTCGCAATACCCCCGGTATGTCTTGGCGTCTTCCTGCTTTCCGAGCACCTCCGCCATCCGCGCCAGCAGGTCGGTGGAGCGGTAAAAATAATAGGCGCCATACTGCTTGGGCTCGGTCTTCTCAGTCGCCAGCCAATCCCCGTATCCGCCCTGCCAATACAACCAAGGCGTTCCCATTTTTTCGGCCTCCTGCCGCATGTGCTCGACGAACCGCTGCATCCATGGATACGCGGCGGTCATTGGACGCGTGTCGCCGTAGTAGAGATAGAGATTCCATGGCACGACCGTGAGCGCATCCGCCCAACCCGGCGCTTGGAATTGACCGTCATGCGGCAACGGGGCCTGGTTGGGGGCTCCCTTGGTATCAACCAGATCCCCGACCCATTTGCTGAAAAATCTCGCCGAGTCGCGCAGATACATCGCGGAGGGTGCAAAGGCCTGGGCGTCGCCCGTCCAGCCCAGCCGCTCGGTGCGCTGCGGGCAATCAGTCGGCACGCTCATGAAATTCGAGCGCAGGCCCCAATCGACATTTTGCACGAATCGGTTGAGCAGTTCATTCGATGTGTTGAGTCTGCCCGTGCGGGCAATATCTGAGTGGAGCACCCGCCCGGTCACATCTTCGATCCGGGGCTTCGAAGGCAATCCGCCGATCTCCGCGTAGCGAAATCCGTGGTAGGTGAAGCGGGGCTCCCAGGTTTCCTCCGCCCCGCCCTTCGCAAAATAAATATCCGGCACGGCGGCCTCGCGCAGGTTCCGCAGGTCGAGCCTGCCCTCGTCATCGAGCAGTTCCGCATGCAGAATTTCGATCTTACGGCCCGCCTCCGCCCCCCGAACCGTGAGCCGACAACGCCCGGCGAAGTTTTGTCCGAAATCCACAATCCACGAATCCGGTTTGCCAGGGGATGCGGTGATGGATACCGGCTTCAGCTCCTCGGTGACCCGGATCGGCTCCACCTGCTCGCCCACCATCCGCTCCAGCGGATAAAACGGCAGTTCGACGACGGGATTCCACACCGCGTCGTCAAAGCCGGGCAAATCCCAGCCGTCTTGTTCCAAGCGGGCATCGTATTCCTCACCGAAATAAATGTGGTTGCGCAGAACAGGAGAGGTGCTCCAGCGCCAGTGATTGTCGCTCACCACCACCGTCTCCGTGCCATCCGGATGCGTCACACGCAGTTCGGCATACACCGCCGGCGTGCGTCCCCACTGGAACCCATACATCAACCCACTGGAATACCATCCGTTGCCGGTCATCGCCCCGAGCGCGTTCTCGCCGGACCGCAACAGCGAGGTCACATCATGCACGGCATATTCGACGCGGTCGTGGTAATCGGTCCATGCCGGAAAAAGCGCCGCATCGCCGACCTTGCTTCCGTTCAGCCGGAACTCGCTCCAGCCGAGACTCGAGATCAACAAGCGCGCCGATTCCACCGGCTTGTCGAGCGTGAACCCGCGCCTCCAGAGCAGCGAACGCGGCTTGTTTTTCTCATCCAGCGGCGTGACCACTCCCCGGCCCGGCGCCTCCGCCCAGCGCTGAACCATCGCGGGGCTCCAGCCGTCCGCCTCGCTGGCCGGAGCGGCGATCCACGCCGTCTCCTTGTCGCCTTCCTCGGCCAGCTTGGCCATCCAGGTCTGGTCGGCATTGATCATGAGGCGGCTCCCGTCCTTGTTCTCCACGAGCAGGCCGAAAAACGCCTCTCCCGGACGGTCTTTGCGCCCCACCACTTCCAAGGCCAGTTGATTGCCCCCCGCCTGCAGGCGCTCTGTCACATCGACCCCCGACTCCACGCCATCGATTTTCTTCCCGTTGATCCAAACGCAGCCCGCGCGGCCACCGTTCGAGACCAGCACCGCCTGTTTGGGCGCGGCCTCCAGCGTGACATCCTTGCGGAAACGCCCCAGTTCGACACCTGACACTCCCTTGCGCGACGGCCAATCCAAGTCCACCCAAACCGACTTCCCTGTCTTCACCTGCCGGAGCAACTCCACGGGCAGCGGCCATTGCACCCCCTTTTCCGCCGGCTGGATCCAGAACGCCCGGAAGTCGTCGCGGGAGAGCTTCCCCGTCTCGAACCGCGCCGGGGCGGACCACGCCGACTCCGCACCGTCCGCGCCCCAAACTTTCACCCGCCAACGGTAGGCGCTGTCGGACTTCAGCGGCCCACCGGCATACGCAACCAACACCGAGCCGCCGGACTCCACCTTGCCGCTGTCCCATTGGACATTTCCATTCCGATCGGCCACCTCCACCCGGTAGGCCTGCTGGGTGAATCCGGCACCGGCGGGCCATTGCCAACTGAACCGGGGGGACGGAATGCTCAGATCGAGCGGTTGCGTCTGGTATTCGCAGCGCAACTCCACCGGCGTCGGCGATTCGGCGGCGTGCACGTTGTGCGTGCCGAGGAGGATCAGCGCGGCGAACCA
>CAZRLX010000050.1:8291-16808 GCA_964601115.1 uncultured Chthoniobacter sp.
AACCTCCCAACGCGGCACGGCCACATCCCGCTGCAGAACCATGTTGTCCGAAAACACCCGGGCCGGACGGAATCCGGCACCCGGCAGATCCGCGCGCGCGGCAAGGCAGGAAAACAAAAGGAAAAGCATTCCGGCCCACGATCGAAAAAAATTCACGAATCTCACCCCCGAAGCCCCCCGCCCCCCGAAGCGAGCCTGCATGAATTTTCCACCCCCGCCCGGCAGAGCGCATCTGCGGACCAAGACCGTTCCTCCGGGTGGATCAAAAACCCCTGGAGAAAGTCGCGGGAGAGCTTTTCCTTCTCGAACAGCACCGGGGTGGACCAGGCCGATTCCGCGTCCCCCTCGCCCCACACTTTCACCCGCCAACTGTAAGCCCGGTCGGAGTTCAGCGGGCCGCCGGCATACGGAACCACGGGCGAATCGCCGAGTTCCACCCGGCCGCTATCCCAATGCACCTTCCCGTTCTGGTCGATCACCTCCACGCGACAGGCCCGCTGGGTGAATCCCGCGTCCGCCGGCCATTGCCAACTGAACTTCGGTTGCCCCTCATAGTCGCAGCGCAACTCCACGGGCTTTACCGCCACCGCAGTTTTGGCGCTGGCCTGCGCGGCCTCCCACTTCGCCTGCGCGCCCGAGCCGATCCCGGGGTCCATCGCGGCAATGCGTTTTTTCAACTCCTCGAAAAGTTCGGGATGTTCCTTCGCCGTGTCGGTGGTTTCTCCGATGTCGGCATTCAGATTGTAGAGATGCCCCGGATTGCCGGGAATCTTCTGCGAGCGGTAATCGTGCCCCCCCAGCGCTTCCTGGACTTTCCACGGCCCCCGCCGCACCGCCTGCACCTCCCAACCTCTCAGGTAAAAGAAATCCTTCTCCTCCACCTTGGCCCCGTCACCGCCATTCAGCAAAGGCCGGATGTCCCGTCCGTCGATCTCACGGTCTTCCGGCAATGGCTCCCCGGCCAACGCCGCCACAGTCGGAAAAAGGTCGAGCGCGGAAACCGGCGCCTGGCACACCTGCCCGGCGGGGATGTGTCCCGTCCACCGCGCAATCATCGGCACCCGTTGCCCGCCTTCTTCGGTCCGGAACTTCCCGCCCCTCAACGGCCCCGCCGTCCCGCTGCACTCCCCCAAATTCAGCCAAGGCCCGTTGTCCGAAGTAAAAATCACCAGCGTGTTTTTCTCCAACGTCAACTCCTCCAAGGCAGCCATCAGCCGTCCGATGTTCCAATCGAGCTCTTCCACGACATCGCCGTAAAGACCCGCTTTGCTCTTGCCCCGGAACGCGTCGGTCACGGCCAGCGGCACATGCGGTGCGGCATACGGCAGGAACAGAAAAAACGGACGCTGTCGGTTCTCCTTCACAAAGTCTATTGCCTCGTCCGTGTAGCGCTGCGTGAGGGTGGCCTGCTCCACCGGAAACTCGACCACCTCCTCCCCCCGCATCAACGGCACGAAATACCGGTCCTCCGGCGAGCGCGCATCCCCTCCGGCATTCGTGATTTCCCGGCTGTAGCGATCCGCACGGATGCCTTCGATCGTCGCCCCGCGATGCAATTTGATATCTTTCGCGAGAGGAGCCTGCGGATCGATCGGCATGTCATTGCTGTAAGGAATCCCGAAAAACGAATCGAACCCCTGCCGGGTTGGCAAAAATTCCGGCAAATGCCCAAGGTGCCATTTGCCGATGCAGGCCGTCGCATAGCCTGCCTCCTTGAGGGTTTCGGCCAGCGTGATCTCCTCAGGAGGCAAGCCACCCGGAAAGGCCGGACCGGTCACATTGGCCACCGAGGTGCGCGTCGGATACCGCCCCGTCAACAACCCCGCCCGCGAAGGCGAACAAACCGCATTCGCCGCATAAAAATCCGTGAACCGCACCCCCTCTTCCGCCAAGCGGTCCAGGTTCGGCGTCTTGATCGTCTTCGACCCGTAGCATCCCAGATCCCCGTAGCCCAGATCATCGGTGAGAATCAGGATGACATTGGGTTTTTCGGGTGCTGCGGCATGTGCATCGCAAGATGACAAGAACCCCATCCACGAAATGAGCGGCAGGGTGCCCAGAGTCAGCAACCTAGAGTGCCAGCGAAGTGGATGGGCGGTGGTGAAACGCTTTTCAGCTTCTTGGGTAGAAAAAGGCCAGTTCATTCCCATATGTCATTTCCCGATCGCCGCCCCCCGGTAGCCATGTTGCTTCAGCAAAACCGGGACTGTCAGCCGGTTCTCTTCGATCAGCGGCTTGTCCCAAGACCATAACACCTTGGCCCCCTGCCTGGTTCGCCAACTATACCGTCCCGTCAAAATGGAGTAACGACTCGGCGTGCAAACAGTGGCTGGCGCATGCCCATCGGAAAAACGCATCCCTTCTTTTGCCAATCGATCCAAATGGGAAGTCGGAATTCTGGTGTTAGGATTGTAACAACCGACATCCCCGTAACCGAGGTCATCTGCCAGGAGGAAAACAATGTTCGGCAACTTCACCGGGGTTGTTTCTCCACGGGCCCAGCCAGCGGCGCTCAACAAAGCCTTCGCAATATGGACATTCGTCATCCCTAAAATGTTGTGCCAACTGTATTTTCTTTTGATTATTCTATTCATTGAGATGTCTGCTTCTCTTTCCGCTTCTTCGTCCACACCTCTCCGCCATCTTTGCCAACACCCCGCTGGCTAGCGACGCCGTGAGGACGTCGGTCTTGACCAGCGCGCAAACCACTCAGCCACTTTATCCGGTTCATGGGCCGTCATGCTTTACTCCCGACTCTTTGTTGTCCTTGCGATTCTTGCCGTCGCCTTGTTCCGTCTCTACGCCCTTGTCGCCCTGCTCCATCATCCAAGCAAATAGTTCCCGTCGCATCTTTTCGATCCGCTCTTTGTGCTGGGGCTGGTCGGCCACATTCTCCAGCTCCCACGGGTCATTCTGCAGATCATAAAACTCGACCGCCGGCCGGTGTTGATACCGTTCGACCAACTTCTTGGCCTTGGCATCGCCTTGGGCAGCCGCTTCCAACCAACTCTTCCAAATGGCCTCTTCTTTTGTCATGAAGTTGGTGAAGGTGGTTTCATGCTGAAGATTGAGGATGAGCTTGTAGCGCTGATCCCGAATCGCCCGCACGGCGTAGCCGCCCTGTGGGGCGTTGATGATCCCGCGCGTTGTTTGTAGCGCATAAACATACTGCCAGTGTCCCACACCCCGGCCCTCAAGCAGATTTAGAAAGCTGTGGCCGTCCAAGTTGGCGGATGGTTTGCCGCCTGCGGCTTCGATCAACGTTGGGACGACATCTGTGTATTGCACAATCTCATCGCATACGCTGCCGGGCTTGATTCTGCCCGGCCATCTGGCGAGAACTCCCGCTTGAATACCCGGATCGTAACACGTCCATTTGCCTGCTGGTATTATTGAGCCTTGTTCGGAAAAGAACAGCACCAGCGTGTTGTCCTGTTTCCCTGATTTCTTGAGTTGATCAAGGACTTCGCCAACCTCCCGGTCCAATGCGGATACTTCGGCAAAATACTTGCACAGTTCCTTGCGTGTTTCCGGTGTGTCCAGGATATACGGTTTTAGTTCGAGCTTCTTTGGATCGAACAGTGATGCGTCGCCGTCGGTCCATGGAACATGAGGATTATGGGAGGCAAATATGAAACAGAACGGTTGGTCTGCTCGGAGCAACTCATCGAGTTTTCCCTCGTCAAAGGGGAACGAATCTGCGGGTTTCACATGACTCTTGCCGTTCAACACGACCCGATAGCCCAAATCCCGCAGGTAATGAACAATGCTTTTAGTGCCGGCCTTGACGGAACTCCCATTGGGATGGGCGCCGTTCTTTACCGGAAACAACCCCGTATACAGCATCGTCCGGGACGGCGTGCACATGGAGGCAGCGGTGAATGCCCGCGTGAATCGCATCCCTTCCCGGGCAAGGCTGTCGATGTTCGGCGTCTGCACATTGGGACTGCCGTAACAACTGAGATCGTGATAGGTCAGGTCATCGCCAATCAATAGCACGAAATTCGGTTGCCTGGCTGGCGCGGCCTGGGCCGCACTGGAATGCCAAAGAGCGGTTAGTATGAGCGCCACCCAAACGCAAAGCATGATAAAGCGCAATCGGCGATTCTTGATGAAATGGTTGATGGTTTTGGTTTTCATAAAAGATCACCGACTCATTGGTTCGATAATTTTGCTGAACCAATCGCGAGGCGTTTATCCCCCTGCTCGAGGACGATGGAGGTGCGGTTGTTTTCCCCCTCGGCAAACCGGATGCGGTCCGTCTGGCCGGGGTAGGACACGGTTGCCGTGCGGGCCTTGGGATTCCAAGCGCACTGCGGCACGGCGTCCCCTTCCTTGTAGGGGAGCATGACGAGCCGGTAGCGCGCGGTCGTCGATTTCAGCGGAAGCACCAACCGTTGGCATCCGATGACCGTCGCATGATGTTTCCATGAGTAGGGCTCGAGCCTCGCTCCTTTCACCAATTCCTCGAACTCCCCGGCGTTCTCACCGGCTTCAAGCACACGGACGAGCAGGCGCCGGCCTTGCTCGTCGCCGAGCACCAACGACGCGCCGCCCTCGTCCGAAGGCCCGGAACTCAGCAGCTTCAAGTCCGGGGGCACCTGCATCAGCCAGTCGTATTGGTGCACGGCATCGTCCTTGCACAAGTCATCGGCCAGCACGAAATAGGGGTGCGCGCCTTTCACCAGGCCAACCGTGCGGTAGGCATAACGGACGGGATTGAACGGCGCGATGCGGCTGTGCCTGCCGCCGCCCTTGATCCCGTTGTCCCACCCCGGAAGTTCACCCCAGGTCAGATCCATCCAAGGAAGTTTGCCCGGAACGAGACGCCCTTGGTTGGGCGTGTCCATGTAAAGCGGGTCGCCCGTCCCGGTTTTGGCATTGTAGATTCCAGCCTTGTAACTGTAGGCCATCGTGGCGTCTCCCGCGCAGAAGGTCGCCAACGGCGAGTCCACCATTTCGAGGGTTTTCCCCGGCAGGCACTGATGCCCCTGCCCCTTGCCGTCGATCTGGATCAAACTGCGGCGATCAGAGCCCCCCTCGGCGGCCCAATAGGTGCCGCGCGTGGACCACAAGCGCCCATGCGAGGCGATCACGAAGTCGTTGCGCGAGTCGAAGGTGTGGCCCCCCGGAACGTTTCGCGGCTCGAAAAAGAGAAACGCCGCGTCGGCATCCCAGGCGGTGCGCGCGGTCAGCACCCCGCCGTAGTCGCTGTAATATGTCAGCGGCTCCCCGATTTTTTTCAGATGGGCATACATCGCATCACGTGCCGCCTGCCAATCGTAGGACCCATCCGCCGCCAACCCGAGCGGCCGCTCGACAGTGAACACATCCGCCCACAGCGGCGCATAGGTCGTGCGAATGTTGCTCCACTCCGGATGCGGATCGGGACCGAACAGGCTCTGATTGGCGTCGGTGATGGAATAAATGTAATCGACCACCGGGTCGGTCGGATGCGCGTATTTGAACGTCGCTTCCCGCCGGGGTTTTCCAATCGCGTTTCCAAAAACAAATTGATCCCCCCATGGAAGCATCACGCCGAGTTGGTATTTGCGGACATGGTTGACGAACCACTCGGTGCCAATCATCGGTTCGCCACGCTTGGCCAACGGAATGAGCCACCGGGGCGCATAGGTGCTTTTGGTCAAATCCTCGAACGGCACTCCCAGCGGACCAGCCGCCACATAGACCCACTTGCGCATCCCCTCCAGACACCGCTCATACACCATCGGGTCGTATCCCTGCTCGCCCTCGATCGCGAGCACCATGCACAGCAGGTTCATGTGGATTGTGATGTGGTTCGTGGTCCCCGCAGGGAAGGCCGGAACCTGGTTGATCGCGTAGAAGGTCTTGCCGCGCGTCACCTTCGCGATGAACTCGCGGACGGTCTGCCGCTGTGCGTCCGTCAAGAATGGATACCCCCAGTCATAGGCCAGGCCGATGGCATGACTGGAAAGCAGCTGGTAAATTTTTTGCCACGAGTTGTTCTGGTTGAAATAAAGCTCGGGGTGCTGGCTGAACAAGTCGCAGATCCGCGTCAACGCGGCGGCAGCGCGGCGTCCGCCCTCCTCGTCGTTTTCCACCAGGCAACGGAACGCCTCCCACGGCAGGAGGTTCATCAGAAATTGACGGCCCGGAGCCTTGGAGACGGGTTCCCCCCAGTGGCCCTTCAACCCCTCTGGGTCGCCACCCGCAGCCAGTTCGTTGACCCAGCCTCCCACCCACGGTCCCCGGTAGCCGGCCCGCAAATCGGGACGCAACCCACGGCTCACGAACCCGGCCCATGAAGCCTTCATCCCGGCGGCATCGCGGGGAATCCCCTCCCAATCCTCGCTCCGGGGAGAGAGTTGCAGCAACCTTGCTTTGATCGACTCCCACTGCGCGCGCGCCACCGGATCCTTCTCCAACCGCTCGCGGATCGTCGGCAGATCCCCGGGACCGAAATACACGCGCGGATGCTCACCAGGGGCCGGAGGTGGATTGAACCGGCTCCTATCGAAGGTTGCCGCCAACGTGTCCGGTTGGAGCGATGGATCAATGCGCGACCACTCCTGAATGGGCGGGAAGTTTTTCTGGATTTCCTCCGGCGTGTAGCCGCTCAACTGGCTGAGTTCCTCCAACGACAAATCCGGCACATTTGGCGCAGATGCGCCAAGAGCGATGGGTGCCGTGGCCAGCACGAGGGCGCAGAGGCCCGCGCTCCCAAAAAATCCGGGGGCCGTTGCAGTGAATCTCTTCATATCTCCACCACCTTTTCGCGTTTCGCTCCGGCGACGCGGTCGATCGCCACGGCGGGCCGTCCGTTTTCGGCCCGCTTCACCGCGATCTCATCCGCCGACTTCGCTCCGGGGAAGGACACCCGGGCCACACCCGATTCCTCGCGAATCTCAGGCGGCGCTTGCCCTGCCTGCAGCGGAATCAGCAGCACGGTGAACGCCCCCTCCCCGGCTGTGCGCTGGATCGACAGCCTCTTGAAAACCGAGGGCTTGCGGCCCATGGGAATCTCCCCGGCCTCGATCTGGAAAGCGTCCTTCCCGGCCTCCGGCCCGAGGCTTTTGACGACCAACAGCGGCCCGTCCTCCCCTTGCCGCAGGGCCTGCATCCCGTTGGGCAATGTCACAAGTTGCGTGCCCGACGGGACATGCATCTGCCAGGTGTAGGTGCGATCCTTGTCATCCTTGCGGATCGAATCCACCACCACACCGTAGGGATGTTCACCGCGCACCAGACCTGCTGTGCGGTAGGCGTATGTCACCGGATTGTAGGTCCCGCGCATCGTGGGGCCCCAAGGACGCAGCCAGTAGGAATTGTCCCAAATCCGGCATTTCCAGTGCTGCGTGCCTTTGAAGGCCTTCACCACCTCGGGATCCGTCTCGGGACGCCACTCGGCGATCGCATCCTTCTCGGCGTTGGTCCACGAATAATGCATCGGCGAAGACCACAGGAACGCGTAGCCGCGCGACAGATCGGCGGACGCGAACGCGGCGTCCTTCGTCACCGCACTCCCGAGCCAATCGACCTTCGAGGGCGACAGGTGCTGCGCTTCACCTTGTCCGATGCCGTCGATGAGCACGACATTGTGAACACGCGAATCCCGGAGGCCGTGGTCGCTTTCAATCGCCCAGTTTTTCCCCAGCGCGGAGAAATAAAAATGCCCGGCATCGTGTTGTTGATGGCCGCCGAAATACAAATCCGGCCGGGCCTCGAACATCAGAAACGCCGCGTCGGGCTCCTGCGAGGAGCGCGTGTTCAGTTGGCCATGGATGCCATCGGCCATGTCCAGCGGCAACCCCAGATGCGCGCGGCTCACGATGTCCCCGTTCGCGACTCCTTCCGGCGCGTCATAGGGAGCGAAATCGAAAAACTCGTCGGTGGTCAGCGGGTGGATCCGCGGAAACTTCCCGCCGCCGCTGGTTTCGGGAACGCCGCGGTTGTGGGTCGTCTTCAGCAACCAGTTGGCCGACTTGTCGTTGGGATAGAGATTTTTCAGGAACCCAGCCTGGCCGAAATTCGCGCAGCCGTAGGTCCCGTTGTTCACATTCATCGTCTTGTCGGGCACGGTCTGCTGCACCTGGGCCTCGCTCAGTTTGCGGAGGTGCGGATGCCCGAACATGTTGTCGCCACGGCGCGCCAGGGCCAGTGCGCTGGTGAGCGCAAAGTGAAGCCCGGCACCATTTTTCCCGTTGGTTTCAAAGATGTTCCCGTTCGCATTGATGCCATGGGTGAGGTAGCCGTAAATGGTGTCGCGGCCGGATTTATAAATCTCCGGATCATACCCCTCCTCGCCTTCGATCGCGAGATGGGTGAGAAAATGCTGGGTGTCCCAACCGACCCAGTTCGTGTCCCGCCAGCGGATCGGTCCATTCGCCCCATACGAGCGCTTGCCTGCGGTGGCTTTGGCGATGACGCGCCGCATCAAGGCCTTCTGCTCGTCGGTCATATGGCGGGCGGTGAGATCGTAGGCCATGCCCAGATGCCCCTCCCCGGCCACATAATGCATCCCCCGCCACACATCCC
>CAZRLX010000051.1:0-16770 GCA_964601115.1 uncultured Chthoniobacter sp.
TCTTGGATTTTCTTGTAAAGCCCCTCCGATTCCCATTTTGCCAGCATTTCCGGCTCGCGCTGCGCCAGGCCGGCCTTCATCGGGAAATCTGTTTTCGGAAGGTTGATCGTATCTTTGTAGCCGCTCATGAAAGGCGTGAACCTCTATCAGTGCCCCGCCATCCGGTCAACGCCCGCGCCCCCAACGCGGGCAGTCAGAAGACAGCCGACAGCCTGCGGGCAACCTCTTCGACGTTCGCGCGGCTGTTGAAGGCGGAGATGCGGAAATACCCCTCGCCGGCCGGCCCGAAGCCACTGCCGGGAGTGATGACCACATTCGCCTCGTTGAGCATTTTGTCGAAGACATCCCAGCTCGAGCTGCCCTTCGGCGCGCGGACCCAGATGTATGGGGCGTTCTCGCCGCCAAAGGTCTCAAGCCCGCACTTCTCAGCCGCCGCGCGGAGGATGGCTGCATTGCCCATGTAGTGCTCGACGAGCGCGGCGACCTGCTCCTTGCCTTGCGGCGAATACAGCGCCTCGGCACCCCGCTGGGTGATGTAGCCGACACCGTTGAACTTTGTGCTGAAACGGCGGTTCCAGAGCGGATGGAGGGGTTTTTTCTCGCCGGAGGAGGTCGAACAAAGGAGGTCCTTCGGCACGACGGTGAAGGCGCACCGCACTCCGGTGAAGCCGCCATTTTTGGAGAAACTCCGGAATTCGATCGCGCAGCGCCGCGCTCCGGGGATTTCGTAGATCGAATGCGGAATCGAAGGGTCTTTGATGTAGGCCTCGTAGGCCGCGTCGAAGAGGATCACGGCGTCGTTCGCCAGCGCATACTCGACCCAAGAGGTGAGTTGCTCGCGTGTGGCCACCGTGCCGGTCGGGTTGTTCGGGTAGCAGAGATAGATGAGATCGACCTTTTCCCGGGGGATCGCGGGGACGAATCCGTTCTCGGCATTGCAGGGCAGATAGACGAGTCCGCTGTAGAGCCCCTTTTCATCGCCCTCTCCGGTGTGCCCGGCCATTACGTTCGTGTCGACATACACAGGATACACGGGATCCATCACGGCGATGCGATTATCGTGGCCGAAGATATCGAGGATATTGCCGCAGTCGCATTTCGATCCGTCGGAAACGAAAATCTCATCGTCTGCGACCTCGAGTCCCTTCGAGCGATAGTCGTTTTCCGCGATGGCGTGGCGGAGAAATTCGTAGCCCTGCTCCGGGCCGTAACCGCGAAATCCCGAGCGGGTGCCCATTTCATCCACCGCCTTGTGCAGCGCCTCGCGCACCGCCTCGGGAAGCGGCTCGGTGACATCCCCGATCCCGCAACGGATCAAGCGCGCGGCCCCATCGGGGTTGGCATCGGTGAACGCCTTCACGCGGCGGTTGATTTCAGGAAAAAGGTAACCGGCTTTGAGCTTGAGATAGTGGGAATTGAGTTGGGCCATAATGAAGCGCGGCACTTAAACAAAAACGCCCGACCGTTTCCAGTCGGGCGTTGTTGATTGATGCGAAACTCGACTCAGGCGGCCGCGAAGTTTTTCTCCACCGCGGTCCAGTTCACGGTATTCCACCACGCCTTCAGGTAGTCGGGGCGGCGGTTCTGGTAGTTGAGATAGTAGGCATGCTCCCAGACATCGCATCCGAGGATCGGTGTGCCGGCGCACTCGGCGACTCCGGCCATGAGCGGGTTGTCCTGGTTGGGGGTCGAGCAGACGCAGAGCGACTTGTCGGCCTTCACGCAAAGCCAGACCCAACCACTGCCGAAGCGGGCAAGCCCGGCGGCCTCGAATTTGGCTTTGAATTCCTCGAAGCTCCCGAACGCCTTGTCGATGGCCTCGGCCAACGCGCCGGAGGGAGACCCGCCGGCGTTCGGCCCCATGAGATTCCAGAAGAAGGTGTGGTTCCAATGCCCGCCGCCGTTGTTGCGGACCGCACCGCGAATCGCTTCCGGGACCGCCGCGAGGTTCGAGATCAACTCCTCAACGGACTTGCCCGCGAGCTCTGGCGCGCTTTCAAGGGCCTTGTTCAGGTTGGTGACATAGGTGGCGTGGTGCTTACCGTGATGGATTTCCATCGTGCGGGTGTCGATGTTCGGCTCAAGGGCCGTGACGGAATAGGGAAGTGCGGGAAGTTCGAATGGCATGTTGGTAATGAGTTGAGCCGCCATCTTAGCCCTGTGGCGTGGCCGTTCAAGCGGGTTTGTTCCCCGTGGTTGTGGCGCGCACGTCCTGTCTTGGATGCTGGACAAAGAACACCTCCCTCCGTAGAACCGACCGCGAACCTGCAACAATCTATGATCGACACCATTGTATCCATGCTCGGCGACAAGGCCGACGACCTGCTCAACCACAAGTGCAACACCGTTCCCAAGGAGATGCTCCACCTTCCGGGGCCTGATTTTGTGGACCGCATTTTCGCTCCCACAGACAGAAACCAGCGCGTTCTGAACAATCTTCAATGGATTTACAACACCGGCCGCCTCGCTGGCACCGGCTATGTTTCCATTCTTCCCGTGGATCAGGGCATCGAGCACTCGGCCGGCGCAAGCTTCGCCAAAAACCCCGCCTACTTCGATCCCGAGAACATCGTCAAACTCGCCATCGAGGGCGGTTGCAACGCCGTGGCATCTACCTTCGGCGTCCTCGGCGCGGTCTCCCGCAAATACGCCCACAAGATTCCGTTCCTTGTGAAGATCAACCACAACGAACTCCTTACCTACCCGAACGCCTTCAAGGAAATCCTCTTCGGCAAGGTCAAAACCGCCCATGACATGGGTGCGGCGGCGATCGGCGCGACGATCTACTTCGGATCCGACGACGCCCACCGCGAGATCGTCGAGGTCGCAGAGGCCTTCGCCCTCGCCCACGAACTCGGCATGGCCACCGTGCTCTGGTGCTACCTCCGCAACCCGGCGTTCAAGACCGACAAGGACTACCATGTCTCCGCTGACCTCACCGGCCAGGCGAACCACCTCGGCTGCACCATCGAGGCGGACATCATCAAACAAAAACTCCCCGAGAACAACGGCGGCTACAAAGCCCTCAACACCGGCGGCTCGAGCTACGGCAAACTCGATGAGCGCATCTACACCGAACTCACCACCGACCACCCGATCGACCTCTGCCGCTACCAAGTCGTCAACTGCTACATGGGCCGCGCGGGCCTGATCAACAGCGGCGGCGCCAGCGGCAAGAAGGACTTCGAAGAGGCTGTCCAGACCGCCGTCATCAACAAACGCGCGGGTGGCACCGGACTCATCTCCGGCCGCAAGGCCTTCCAGCGTCCGATGGACGAGGGCGCCAAGCTCCTCCACGCCATCCAGGACGTCTACCTCGCCAAAGAGGTCACTGTCGCCTGACACGCAAACCGAATCCTAAAAAAAACGGCCGCGACAAAAATCGCGGCCGTTTTTTTGCCCAGACTCCAAAGCTTGGGGGCTACGGGATCAATTCCGGCAATCAGTAGGACCCCTCAACCCGCGCGGCGACATCGCGGTAGCCGTAGTCGACCTCGTAGATTTGCTTGAGGCAATCGAGCGCCTTTTGCTTTTGATCCATGCGCTCGTAAACGAGGGCGAGGCTGTAGGTGATTTCCTTCTTCAGCGAATCCATCGCCGTGATCTCGCTGGCGGCATCGGCAAGCGTCTTGGCGGCGAGGTCGAACATGGAGCGGGATGTGAAGCATTTCCCGAGAAGGGTCATGGCGCGCAGGCGGACGTTCGGATTCTGGCGCGCCTTTTGCAGTTCGGGAATCGCCTCCTGCCACTTTTCCATGGCGACAAGAATCTCACCCAACTCGAAGCGGAATTGAAGATCGGTGGGGTTTTGCTCCACGCGGCGGCGGGCGGCGTCGAGTCTCAGTCCATCCCGTTGCGCACGCAGATCCACGAGTTCGGCGGCGTATTGTTCCGCCTCGGGAGTCCCCGGATGCGCGGCAAGATACTCCTCGCGGGACGAGATCGCCGACTCGAATTGCTTGATCTGTAAATCCGAGGCCTTGCGGACAAGCGCTGCGTCGGAGTTGTTGGTGAGCGCTGCCGCGTAGTTGAACCAGTTCACCGCGTTCTCGAAGTCCTCTTTCTGCTCGTAAAGTTCCGCAATCCGTCGCGCGGTATCGACCCCGCCGGGCTCGGCCTCGGCCTTTGCGTGCAGTTCGGCGAGCAGGTTGTCGACCATCTCCTCGCTCCGCACGACACGCGACTGCTGCTCGAGGGCGACTGCCTGGTCCTTGTCCTTGATGAGATCGCGGTAGCTTGTCTCCGCCTTGTCCCACCCGCCCTTTTGCATCGAGTTGGCGGCGGCGGCGTCCTTGGTTCCCTTGATCGCGGCGAGGTCGTTCGGCGAGATACCGGTGATCCGCTGGTAAAGAGAAAGCGCTTTCTCGGGCGACCCGCTCTCCATGTAAAAGCGCGCCAACTCGTGCATGAGCTTGGTGTCCTTCGGCGAACCCTCCAGGATCGTCTCCAGGGCAAACGCGGCCGTCTCCGGCATCTTGTTTGCCATGGCGGCCTCCTTCAGCAAGTGGTTCAATTGCGAATTGCGCGGCTCACCCTCTAAGGCTTTTTCGATGGCCTCCAGTGCGGCAAGCGGATCCTTTTTCAAGGTGGCTTGGATTTTCATCGCGGCGATGGACGCGGTGGAAAGGAAGGGTGCCTTTCCGCCTGTCTTTGCGATCTCCGCCTGCCGAACCAGTTTGCGCCCGTCGAGAAACTCCGGATGGCTCTTCAAGACCGGCTGCAACAATTGCACAGTGTAACCATAATTCTTGAGCTGCATCGCGCTCATGGCCTTCAGCCACGTGGCTTGATGAAACTCCGGGAGGTCTTTTTCGGTTTTAACTGCCATAGGGGTGCGGGAGGATAGTTTTGGTTTTGGCCTTCTTCAAGCGTGCCGTTCCCCGCCACTGCGGGGCTTGGGCGAATCACAACAGCGGCTCAGATTGTTTGTGAGAGGAACCCGCCGTCCACCCGCAGGTCTGATCCCGTCACAAAGGAACTCGCCTGCGAACTGGCGAGAAACACGACCGCACCCGCCAACTCGTCGGCCTCGCCGAAACGGGCCATGGGTGTGTGGCCGAGGATCGCCGCCGCACGCGGAGTCGTGCTGCCGTCGGGATTGAACAAAAGTCGCAAATTCTGCTCGGCGGGGAAAAAACCGGGGGAGATCGAGTTCACACGCACCCCGGCGGACGCCCACTCGCGGGCGAGGAATTGGGTCAGATTCAACACGGCCGCCTTCGCCGCCGAATAGGAAACCACGCGCGACAGGGGCAGGTGCGCCGATGTGCTGGCGATATTGATGATACTCCCCTTGCCGTTTTCGACCATGGCCGCTCCGATGACCTGGCACGGGATCAACGCCCCGCCGATCAGGTTGAGTTCGAAATTCGCAGCCCAGTCCTCGGGGGAGATTTCGGCAAAGGGGTGCTCGGGAGAGACCGTGACATTCGGATTGTTTCCACCCGCCGCGTTGACCAGCACCGTGGGTATCCCGTAGGTGTCGGCCGCGATTTCCAGCAGGTCGAGCACGCTCTCTTTTTCGGTGGCATCGGTTTCCACAAACACGGCGGAACCTCCAGCCTTCTGGATTTCACCGACGCGTTGCTCCCCGCGCTCGGTGCTGCGCCCGGAGATCACAACCCGCGCACCCGCTTCGGCGAGCGCGCTCGCCATCGCGCCGCCAAGCACACCAGTGCCACCGACCACGATCGCCACCTCCTCAGAGAGATCAAAAAGATTCGATGCCATTGGCGCACTAAAGACAATCGCCCCACCGCCCGCACGGATTTTTTTTGGCTTCCGAAGGGTCCCGCCTGCGGGCAGACTCCCGCCGCATGTTAAAGGACACCCAAAGCGAACCCGACGACCGCCGCATGCCGATCGACCGCGTCGGAGTCAAAGGCCTTCGCTATCCGGTGCAGGTGCGCGACAAGGACCACACCATCCAGAACACCGTTGCCACGGTCCAACTCACCGTCGACCTGCCACATCATTTCAAAGGCACGCACATGAGCCGCTTCATCGAGGTCCTCGCCTCGCACGGCCCGGTGATCCACGTTGGCAACATCCGCGACATCCTCTCGGAAACGGCCTCCCGCCTGGAAAGCCGCTGCGCGCACCTCGATATCGAATTTCCGTTTTTCCTCGAAAAAAAAGCCCCGGTCACCGGCTCGCCGGGCCTCATGGACTACACCGTGCGCTTCGCCGCGACGCTCGAAGAGGACAAGGTGGACTTCATCGTCACAGCGACGATCCCCGTGACCACCCTCTGCCCGTGCTCGAAGGCGATCAGCTCCGGCGGCGCGCACAACCAGCGCGGCCATGTCACCCTCTCCGTGCGGACTGCCAAGCCCCTATGGATCGAGGAAATGGTCCGCCTCGCCGAGGAGTCCGCCAGCTCCGAACTCTACAGCCTCCTCAAGCGGCCGGACGAAAAACACGTCACCGAGCAGGCCTACGCCAACCCCGTGTTTGTCGAAGACCTTGTTCGCAATGTCGCGGTGCGCTGCGAAGCCGATCCCAATATCCTCTGGTATCGCGTGGAGGTGGAGAACTTTGAATCCATCCACAACCACAGCGCTTGGGCCCTCATTGAAAAAGCCCCTTCAGCCTGACCAAAATGGAACCCGCCACCCGCGTGAAACACCAACCCTGGCGCCCCCGCAGCATCGAAGCCGCGGGGTGGATGGTCGTCATCGCCCTCACGCTCACGGTCGTCTGGGCAGGCAAAGACCTCTTTATCCCGTTGGTCATCGCGCTCATAGGAGTCTATCTCATCAAGGTCGTGGAGCGTTGGATCGGTTGCGTCAAAATCTCCGGCCGCGGACTTCCCCAGTCGATCTCCCTGTTGCTCGCCTTCGCCGCCGTCATCGCGCTCAGCTACCTGCTCTTCAGCATCATCGCCGACAACGCCATGCGCGTCGCCGACATGGCCCCGAAATACCAAACGCGCATCGTTGCGATCCAAGGCAAGGTCTTCCAACTCATCGGCACCGAGCAACCCCCTGCCATGCGACAATTCCTCGGCTCGCTCGACATCCCGGGCCTGCTCGCCCTCGTCGCCACCAACCTCGCTGGACTGCTCAAAACAACCACCCTCATCATTGTCTTCGCCGTCTTCCTGCTTCTGGAATCCCGCTTCATCCCGTCCAAAATCGAGGCTCTCTTTCCGGGCGACTCCCGCCGCGAGCGCGTGCGAGCCATGCTTCGCCGCATCGATCATGACATCCAGACCTACTTCGGCGTCAAAACCGCCGTGAGCCTCGCGACCGCTCTGTTGAGCTATGCGGTCATGCGCGCGGTGGATCTCGATTTCGCCGCCTTCTGGGCCCTTCTCGTGTTCATCCTGAATTTCATTCCGACCATCGGCTCGATCGTCGCCACCATCCTCCCCGGCCTGCTCGCGCTCGTGCAGTTCGAGAGTTGGACGCCGTTTGTCATCCTCGTCGTCGGCATCACCGTAATCCAGCAGGCGCTCGGCAGCTTTCTCGAACCCAACCTCATGGGCATGACCCTCAACCTCAGCCCGCTCGTCGTCGTCATTTCCCTCATCCTCTGGGGCATGCTCTGGGGAGTTGTTGGCATGTTCCTCTGCGTGCCGATCACCGTCATCATGGTGATCATCCTCGCGAATTTCCCCGGCACCCGGTGGGTCGCTGTCCTTCTGTCGAAAGAGGGAAAAATCCAGGTCTGATCCTGCGGGAGTGGCCGCATTGACCGCCGTTCCGGGCATTGGTAGGGTTTGCCCATGAAAGTCCACTTTCACCAGATTCCCGAAGGCGACACGCTCCACATCGAAGGCGAGGAGAATCCCTCCGCCCTCGGCCTCGAAGAGGCGGGAGCCACCCCGGTCTCCCAACTCCGTTACAGCTTGGATGTCGGCCGATCGGGCGGCGGTCTCTTCGCCGCCGGCGAACTCTCGATCACCGTGCGCATGACCTGTGTCGTCTGCCTCGAGGAATTCGAACAGGAGATCGTCATCTCGCCATTCGCCCTGCAACTCGACGAACTCCAAGGCGAGTTGATTGACTTGACCCCGCTGGCCCGCGAGGATATTCACCTCAGCCTGCCCGCGCATCCCCGCTGCGACAGTGGTGGTGAGCGGACATGTCCCGCCTCGCGCAACACAGCGCCGGGCACCGCTTGGCACTCGAGTTCGACACCGGCCACCGCATGGGACGCACTCGACAAACTCAAATCCAAATCCAAGTAACACATTATGGGAGTTCCCAAACGCAAAACCTCGAAAATGCGCCTCCGCACACGCAAGGCGGCCAACCGCTGGAAGGCTCCGAAACTCAGCAAATGCCCGCAATGCGGTGCCGCCCTCCCCGGCCACACTGCCTGCCCCTCTTGCGGTTACTACCACAAACGCCAGGTTCTCACGATCGGCGCCGAGTAATTTCCCGAGGCGCCCCTGCCCTGCCGGATGAAAATCGCCCTCGACGCCATGGGCGGGGATTTTTCCCCGAAAAACCCGGTTGCCGGCGCTGTTCAAGCCCTCAGGGACTTTCCCGACATAGAAATCGTCTTTGTCGGTGACGAACAACGCATCCGTGCCGAACTCGGCACCCACTCCCTATCAGGGATAGAATCCCGCATTTCCTGCCATCACGCCTCACAAGTTGTTGACATGCAGGATAGCGGACTCGACAGCGTCCGCCGCAAGAAAGATTCCTCGATCAGCCGCGCCGTCGATCTTGTGAAATCCGGCGAGGCCGATGCCGTCGTGTCCGCCGGCCACACAGGTGCGCTTGTCGCCGCCGCCACCATCAAACTCCGCACCCTCCCAGGCATCGAGCGCGCGGCCCTTGGCGTTCTCATTCCCGCCGAGGGCGGTGTGTTTCTTCTCATCGACGGCGGCGCGAACATCGATCCGGCCCCACGCCATCTCGTTGGCTTCGCCGTCATGGGCAGCGTCTACTACCAATCCGTCGTGTCCGCTGGCGAAGCCCGCGTCGGCCTCCTGAACATCGGCACCGAACCAAGCAAAGGCACAGAATTCTACAAGGAGTGCCACAAACTTCTCGAAACGGCCCCCATTCACTTCGCAGGAAATGTCGAGGGCCACGGCATCTTCCATCGCCCGGCGGATGTCGTCGTCTGCGACGGCTTCACCGGAAACATCTTCCTGAAAACCATCGAGGGCCTCGCCAAGTCGATGGTCCAGTGGATCAAAACCGAACTCACGCGCAACCCCCTCCGAATCGCCGGGGCACTCCTCTGCAGGGGCGCGTTCCAAGCCGTGAAAAACCGCACCAGCACGGACGAATACGGCGGCACCCCGCTGCTCGGCGTCAACGGCATCTGCATCAAGGCCCACGGCAACTCCTCGCCACGCGCCCTCCGCAACGCCGTCCGCGCCGCCCGCACCGCCGTGCAACTCGGCATCAACACCCGCATCGTCGAGGCGATGAAACCAATCCATGAGCAAATCCCTTCACGAGAAAACGCGCCTGCCTAACCGCCCGGTCTCGATCATCGGCACAGGCAGCCACGTGCCCGAACGCGTCCTCACCAACAGCGAACTCGAGTCCATGGTCGAGACCAACCACCAGTGGATCGTCGAACGCACGGGCATCATCGAGCGCCGCATCGCCGCGGAGACCGAATTCACCAGCCACATGGCCGCAGCCGCCGCCCGCAACGCGATGGAAAACGCAGGCGTCTCCCCTGAGGAAATCGACCTCATCATCGTGGGCACGATCACCCCTGACACCGTTTTTCCCTCGACCGCCTGCCACGTCCAAAAGCTCCTCGGCGCAAAAAATGCCGCCTGCTTCGATGTCAACGCCGCCTGCTCGGGGTTTCTCTACGGTGTCGAGATCGGCAGCCAGTTCATCGCAAACCGCTCTTGCGAGACCGTGCTCGTCATCGGCGCGGACAAGCTCAGCAGCATCGTGAATTGGCAGGACCGCAACACCTGTGTCCTCTTCGGCGACGGCGCGGGCGCGGCGATCCTCCGCCACCGCCCGGACTCGAACGGCATCCTCTCGACCTACATGGCCAGCGATGGCAACTACAGCGACATCCTTCACATGCCCGGCGGAGGCTGCGCACTGCCCATCAACCGCGACAACATCGACCAGAAACTCAACACGCTTCAAATGAACGGTCGAGAGACGTTCAAACAGGCCGTCACCTCCATGATGCGCGCCTCGCAGGTCGTCCTCGAACGCTGCGGCCTCACCGCACAGGACATCAAATGCGTCATTCCCCACCAGGCCAACATCCGCATCATCGAAGCCATGGCCGATCGCATGGATGTCCCCATGGAGAAATTCCACATCAATCTGGACAAATACGGCAACACCTCGGCGGCGGCGGTCGCCATCGCACTCGACGAGGCCGCGCGCACCGGGCGCTTCCAGCGCGGCGACCTCATCCTCCTTGTCGTCTTCGGCGGCGGCCTCACCTACGCCAGCTCGGTGATCGAGTGGTGATTCCGGCGGCCACCGCGCCGCAGCGCGCGTAGATTTTCCATGCCCGCCGATTCGACAGCCAATACCGCCCACGAGGCGGACGCCTTTCTCGCCGCCCTTGCCGCCGAGAAGAACCTCGCGATCTCCGATTCACGCCGCCGCGCCGTGGCGGAGGAGATCGCCGCCACGGGCACATGGACTCCCACCTTCGAGGAACTCGAGCACGGCGCCCGCATGGCATGGCGCAACAACGCCCGCTGCATCGGCCGCCTCTTCTGGCCTTCCCTCCGCGTGCGCGACCGCCGAAATCTTATCGAACCGGAGGACATCCACCGCGAACTCCTCGAGCATCTCGCCCTCGCAACAAACGGCGGAAAAATCCAACCCCTCATCACCGTCTTCGCTCCCGCATCGCGCTCGAAACCCTACTCGCGCATCTGGAACCACCAACTTCTCGGCTACGCGGGCTACGAACAACCGGACGGCTCCATCCTCGGCGATCCGAAAAACCTCGCCTTCACCCGCGAAGTCCAAGCGCTGGGTTGGCGCGGCGAGGGAACCGCCTTCGACCTCCTGCCCCTCGTCATTCAAAAATCCGGCGCCCCGCCGCAGCTCTTCCCTCCTCCCTCGGCGGCCGCTCTGGAAGTGCCGCTCACCCATCCCGCATTGCCGTGGTTTTCCGATCTCGGCCTCAAGTGGTATGCCGTGCCGATCCTCTCCGACATGCGCCTGCGCATCGGCGGCATCGACTTTTGCGCGGCGCCGTTCAACGGCTGGTATATGGGCACCGAGATCGGTTCGCGCGATCTGGGCGATACCGCCCGCTACAACATGCTGCCCGCCATCGCCGCCGCCATGGGCCTCGACACCTCCAAACCCTCCACCCTCTGGCGCGACCGCGCGCTGGTGGAACTCAACACCGCAGTCCTCCACTCCTTCGAACTCGCCGGCGTCCGCATCGTGGACCACCACCGCGCCTCATCGGAATTCATGGAATTCACCGCACGCGAACAAAAGGCCGGCCGTGCCGTCTCGGCCGACTGGAGCTGGATTGTTCCCCCCATGTCGGGCTCAGCCACACCCGTCTTCCACACCCTGTGGAAAGACCTCTCGCTCCTGCCGGACTACCTCCAGCAGCCAAAGGCCTGGATCGAATTCTGAAGCGCCGCCGTTCGCCGCCGCCTACGTGAAATGCACCGAGCCATCCGCGCGGATGAACCGCTGGATCGCGGTGAGGATATCGGGAATGGCGGCATCCATTTCGTCCTCGCGAAACCCGGCGTCCTTCAACGCCGACTCGTCAGGATTGCTGTAAAAGCCATCAACCCCCACACCGTAACCCAACTGTGTTGCCAGGTGCTTGGCCGCATGGATCAACGTCACCAGCATCTTGTCCTGGTCGGGAGCCTTCGAGGGAGTGGAGTAGTAATACCCCACAGACACAAACGTGGAGGGGAAACCCCAGTTCTCAAGCAGCGCCTTGGTCACATCCATGGAATCATAACCCAGGATCGCCATTTCGGCCTCGCGCCACGTGCCGAACTCGTCGGGAACCCGGCTGGCGATGTCGTCCAGCACACTGAAATTCGCATACGCCAGCGCGAACTTCCCGAGATCGTGGATCAACCCGGCGGTGTAGGCCGTGGAAGGATCGGCCAAGTGCATGCTCTTGGCGAACGTCTCGGCGCAAATCGCCACACTCAGCGAGTGCTTGCACAAGTCTCCCGGCTCCCACCCGTAACCCCGCACCGGATGCACCAGCCACCTGCCGGTCAGCGTCGATGCCGCAATCCGATAGAGCGTTTTGCTCCCCAACCGGAGAATCGCATCGGCGATGCTTTCGCACCGCTGCGCATTCGCAAAATAGGCCGAATTCGCCGTCCGCAGCACATTCGTCGCAAGCCCGGTGTCCAACGAGATCAGCATCTCAAGCTCCCCCAAATCCGAGGAGGTTCCCTCCGTCAACTTCAGCAGCTTGGGCAGGATCGCGGGCGCACACGGGATCGAGCGCGTCATCTCCACAACGGTCTGAAAATCCGCCGCTGCTTTCATCAACGCAAAAATTCGGGCTTCGTGGGGATTTTCACGATCACCTCCCCGGTCTGGTTGTTCAGCTTGATCGTGCGATTGATCCTCCCGCTGACCTCCCATGCCACCACATCCAACTCAAGCTCCTGGCTGATCTTGTAGAACATATCGATGTTCTTGGATCCGATCCGGAAAAAATTGTCCGTCGCCATGAGTTGCGCTCCGCCGAACACCTTGCACCGGATATCCTGCTTTTTCGCTCCGGCACGCACCAGCGTGTTCAAGGCTTTCGGAATCCCGGTGTCCAAAAACATCGTCTCGCGGATTTTTTGCTCCTTGTGAAGCTGCGCCGTCGGCAACATCGCATGCAACAATCCGCCGATCCGCCGGGTCTCGTCATGGAAGGTGATCCCGAGGCACGAGCCCAACGCATACGTCGCAAGACAAGCCGTCGGGTCGGTCGTGAATTTGAAGTCCGCCACACCCACGATGATGGTGCGCATGTGATCATCGACAAACTGGGGCGTTTTCACCATTGGGCGATGAAGGTATTCCTTTCTCCTGTGGAAGAAAGTGGAATTTCGAAAAAGTTCCCCGCTGCCCCATCAATGCCGCTTGCAGGTTGCCTCGGCGGGCCGATCCGGTTACATGATCCAACGCATGCGGTCCCAAGATTCCATCGCCGGCCGGCTCCCCCGCGTCACCGAGTCGGCCCTGCTCAAAGCCTGCATTCTCCTCCTTGTCTCCCTCTGGATTTATTCGCCGGTGACAGATGCCGACTGGCTCTGGGATGACGACTACCTCCTGACCAAAAACCCAGTCGTCCAATCCCCTGACGGCCTCGCGAGTTTGTGGATCGCGCCCGCCACCGCAGACTACTTCCCGCTGACCATGAGTTCGCTCTGGCTTCTCTGGCAGTTTTTCGGACCCGACCCCGCGGGCTACCACACCGTCTCCACGCTTCTCCACGCCCTGTCGGCACTCATGCTTTGGAATCTGCTTCGAATCATGCGCCTGCGCGGGGCCTGGTTGGCAGCGCTACTCTTCGCCGTCCACCCCATCTGCGTCGAATCCGTGGCCTGGATTTCGGAACTCAAAAATACCATCTCGCTCCCTTTGTTCCTTGCCGCCGCGTCATGCTGGGTCCTCCACAGAGAAAAACCCGCCCTCGCATCCTATCTCGCCGCCCTCGCCTTCTTCATCCTCGCCATGCTCGCCAAAAGCTCCTCGGTCATGTTCCCCGTGGCCATCCTCCTTTACGCATGGTGGCGGCAAAAGCGCATCACCCTCCGCGACATCGCCGCCAGTGCTCCGTTTTTTCTCGTGTCCCTCCTCCTCGGCCTCGTGACCCTGCACTTCCAACTCGACCGCGCCATCGGCGACGAACCGATCCCCATCGGCGGACCCGCCTCCCGCCTCGCCATCGCAGGCACCGCCATCCTGTTCTACCTCTCGAAAATCGTCTGGCCCCACCCGCTCCTTCCGACCTACCCGCAATGGGCGATGAACCCTCCAGTCGCCCTTGATTTTCTCCCCTGGCTCGTAATCTTGGGCGCCTTTGCCTTCATGTGGGCAAACCGCAACTCTTGGGGCCGCGACGCCATCATGGCCTTCGGATTCTTCCTCATCATGCTCGTCCCGGTGCTCGGTTTCGTCCCCATGTCGTTCATGAGAGTCTCTTGGATTGCCGACCACTTTGTGCACATCCCGGTCATCAGCATGTTCGCCTGGATCGGCGCGGGAACTGCTCGCCTTGTCGCGTCCCGCCGCGAACCGGTCGCTTCACTCCTCCGCACCACCGTCGCCGCCGTCATCGCGGTACTGACTCTCGCCAGCCATTCCTATGCCGCCGTCTGGCTCAACGAGGACACCCTCTGGTCCCATACCCTGGAACACCACAACGACTCATGGCAGGCCCACAACCGTCTCGGCGCCAGAAAATTCAACCGGGGCGATACCACGGCCGCCATGATCCACTTCCGCGAGGCCGTCCGCCTCCGCCCGGACCTCGCCGAGACCCAAAACAACCTCGGCTCGGCCACCCTCGCCCAAAAGGATACCAAAAACGCCATCCGGCATTTCAAGGAAGCCTATCGCCTCTCCCCAGACATCATCTCCATTCGCGAAAATCTCGCCCGCGCCCTCCTCTTGGATGGCCAACCCGCCGAAGCCGGAGCGATCTATGCCGAACTCGCCCGAGAATATCCCGACAATGCCACGTTCCTGTGCAACCTCGGCGTGGCACTGTTTCGCTCCGGCGACCGGAAACAAGCGATTGCATGTTTCCAAAAGGCACTGGAAATCAACCCCGCCCTTGATGACGCCCGCGCAAACCTCCAGCACGCATTGAAGGAGTCCGAAACCAAGGTCACTCCCTGATCTCGAACTCGCGCACCTCCAGCACCTCCCCCCGCGTGCACACATGGGCGCAAAAATCCGGCCAATCGAACCTCCGCAACCCCACTTTCTCACCTCCCAGCCTCCCCCACCCCGGCGAATCAACCCCCACTCTCGCCAACCCTCCCTGCAGTCCGCTCCCGTCCATCTTCAGGATCGCCTCCTTCGCCGTCCACCATTCCAAAAACAAATCCCCACCGCACTTCTCGATTTCAAGCGCCTCATCAGGACTGAAAAAACGCCTCGCCAGCCCCACAAAATCAGCCTTCCGCCCTTTGCGCTCCATATCAAAGCCGATCGGTTCACTTGCAAACGCCACCGCCATAGCCCCTCCGCAATGACTCAAATTGAAATGCAAACGCCCGTTACCTTCAATGCATGGCTTCCCCCCTTCATTGATCCCCAACACAATATCCCGCACATCCACCCCCAAATACAGCGAAGCAATCCTCGCCGCTATTTCCCTTCCTGGGGTAAGAACCCCACTCCCATCAGGAAAGCTAACAGTTTTTTTACCGGCGCTTTCATTGTCGTTTGATCCATTTTTTTTATTGAATGAAAAAGCCTTCCAAACATGGATTTCACCCATGTTAGGGAATGGTATTTCTCCCGCTTTCGAAGGCATTATTTCCATCGGACACAAAAAATACTTGTCATTTTTCGAAATTTAGGAAGCCTTGACGCTTCATGAAAGTCACAGACATCAACAGCAAGACACTGAGCACACTTCTCTCTCTGACAAAGAAAAAAGAAATGCTCCAAACAAAAATCACCGAGATCGACGGTCAGATCGCGGCCCTCGCCTCCGGTGACACCTCAACCATCAAGAACATCCTCCGCCAAGCCTCGGCCCGGGGTGGTCGCCGCGGCAAAGCCAGAAAAGCCACCGGTCGCCGCGGCCCGAAAACACCACGCGGCGTTCTCCAAAAGGAAATCACCAGCCTCCTTCATGCCGCCGGAGACATCGGCCTCACCATCAAGGAAATCGCCGAAAAAGTCGGCAAACCAAAGGCCAACGTCAACGTCTGGTTCTCGACCACCGGCAAAAAGCTCAACATCTTCAAGCGCCTCGAAGGCGGCCGTGTGAAACTCCTCGGCCACGAAGCCCCTGCGGCTCCCGCCCCCGAGGGGACACCAGCCCAGTAACCAACATCGCTCCTGCCGCACCAAAAGCGGCAGGCAAATCAAAAACGCTCCGCGACACATCGCGGGGCGTTTTTTTGTGCCAACTCCGCAAAAAGCCCGGTGTTGACATCCCCACCATCCACCCCCACCAATATCCCCCCATGCCCTCAAATCCTGAATTCCAACGCATCCAAGAACGTGACTCAGGAACAGCGGACTGGTCCCTCTGGGGTTCCTACCTCTCGGATCGCCAATGGGGCACCGTCCGCGAGGATTACTCAGCCGATGGCGACGCATGGACCTCGTTTCCGCACGACCACGCCCGCTCGCGGACCTACCGCTGGGGTGAGGATGGCTTGCTGGGAATCTCCGATAATCGCGGCTTACTCTGCTTCGCGCCGGCCTTTTGGAACGGCAAGGATCCCATCCTCAAAGAGCGCGCGTTCGGCCTCTCGAACCCGCAGGGCAACCACGGCGAGGACATCAAGGACTACTTCTACCACCTCGACAACAACCCCACGCATTCCTTCATGCGTGGCCTATACAAATACCCGCAGGCCGAGTTTCCCTACAGCCAGCTGATCGAGGAAAATGCCCGCCGCTCGCGTCTGGAGCCGGAATACGAATTGGTGGACACCGGAATTTTCAACGGCAGCCGCTACTTCGACATCTTCGTCGAATACGCCAAATCCTCGCCCGACGACATCGCCATCCGCCTGCGCATCATCAATCGCGGCCCCGACGCCGCTCCGCTCACCGTGCTGCCGACCCTGTGGTTCCGCAACACCTGGGCATGGGACGAGGGGGTGGAAAACAA
>CAZRLX010000052.1:0-16683 GCA_964601115.1 uncultured Chthoniobacter sp.
CCCGGCATTCTCTTTGCGCACCCCCAGGTCAGCGCTGATCCCGATTCGGGCGATCCAAAATCCATGTCGCCACCGCATATCGCAGCCACTATGGTCCGCCCATGTTGAAGTATTTCATCACGGCCATGGCACTCCTCCCAGTGCCGCTCCTGGCCTCCACAAGCCTCACGATTTTCAATCAAAACACCGCTCTCGTTCGCGACACGCTGCCTTTGACGCTGCAGGCGGGCGTCAACGAGGTGGTCCACTCTCCCGTGATGCAGGGAATCGATGCAAACTCAATCCTTCTCCTCCCGAAGACCCCCGGTGCATTCGGGATTCTCGAGCAGGGGGTTGAAACAAATACGCTGACACGGGACATACTCCTGCAGCGGTTCGAGGGGAAAAGCCTGCAATTCCTCGTCAAGGAACCAGAAAAGCCAGACCGCGTCCTCGCCGCCGTGCTCCTCTCGGCAAATGGCGAGAACTCGCTCGTCTCGCTGGATGGCACCCTGCGCTTCGGCCTTCCTGGCGAACCGTTGTTCCCTCCGCTTCTGGATGGCACCCGTCTCCAACCGGCCATCGTCTGGACGCTCTCCGCGGAGAAGGCACTCACCACGCAGGCCACTCTGGCCTACCTCGCCTCGGGATTGGATTGGTCCGCAGACTACACTCTCGTCTCGAGCGGCGACGGATCGACGATCGACCTCACCGCTTGGGTGACGATCACGAACTCGACGGATCGAGATTTCGACCAGTGCTCCATCAAACTCATGGCAGGAGATGTGTCCATTACCGAACCACAACGCCCGCTTCGTGAAAACACCCGCGTCATGGCCATGGCCGCCATGGCAAGCGACTCGGAAGTGAACGAACGCCCGTTCGCAGACCTGCACCTCTACACCCTCCCCCGCCCTGTCAGCCTGCCTGCTGGAGCCATGAAGCAATTTGAATTCGCAAAGGCCAACGGCGTCAAGGCACTCAAGGTGTATCTCTACGATCCACAAGCCGATTTTGTCCCGCGCCATTACGGCGGCGATCCGCTCCAGCGGCTCACCAACGAGGAATTCGGCGGACAGGCGGGCACACGCATCGACGTCTTCCGGGAAATCGAAAACACCAAGGAAAACGGGCTCGGCATTCCCCTCCCCGCAGGCACGTTTCGGTTTTACGAAGCGGACGGCGCGGATCTCGAATTCACCGGCGACCGCGCCATCGGCCACACCGCAGCGGGCGAGACCGTGCGCCTCGCCACGGGAACGGCATTCGACCTCGTTGGCAAGCGCGTGCGCGAGAGTCTTGTCGTGGACACCGCAAACAAGACGACCACCGAACAAATCAAGATCACCCTCCGCAACCAGAAGAACACCGAGGCCACAATCCAAGTCGTGGAACGTCTCGCCCGCGGCTCGAATTGGGAAATTCTCAAGCCCGGCATGAAATTCGAGCGACTCGACAGCAACCGCATTCGATTCGATGTGCCGGTGCCATCGGGCGGGGAAAAATCGTTCACCTACACCGTGCGTTACACATGGTAACCCGACGCCCGACTCGTTTGGAAGCCACCCTGAACATCGACAGCCTCGCCTATGGAGGCGCGGGCGTCGGCAGGCTCGAAGACGGCCGCGTGTGCTTTGTGCACGGCACACTCCCCGGGGAACGTGTGGCGGTGCGTGTCGTCAAATCCAAGAAAAACCATGCCGAGGCCGTGCTTCTGGAGCTCCTTGAAGCCTCTCCTCGCCGGGTCGCTCCTGCATGCCCGCTCTTCGGGAATTGCGGCGGCTGCTCCTACCAGCACGCCGACTACTCCCTGCAACTCGAGACCAAGACCTCCCAGGTCGCCGAACTTCTTCGCCGCATCGGCGGCATCGCCAGCGCACCGGTCGCTGCGATGCTCGCCTCGCCACGCGAGTGGGCCTACCGGAACCGCATCGCCGTCCATTCCGCAGAGGGCCACACAGGATTTTTCCACAGGCACACCCACAAACTGGTGGATGTCGCCGCGTGCCCGATCGCGAGTGACGAAGTGAATGAAAAACTTGCCCAGTTTCGCCGGAAACCACCCCGCCAACCCGGTCGCTACACGATCGGCGAAAACGCCGCCGGACGCGGATTCACGCAGGTGAACGCGGAGGCCGCCGAGATTCTCGCCTCGGTCGTCACTGGGTTCTGCGGCGCGGGGAATCTTCTCATCGATGCCTACTCGGGCGCGGGCTTTTTCTCCAAGCACCTCGTGGACCGCTTCGCCAAGGTCGTGGGCATCGAGTGGAGCGAGGCCGCCTCGCGCCGCGCCATGGAATCCGCAGCGCCCAACGAGTCGCATCTCACCGGTGCGGTGGAAGTGCATTTACCGGAACTGCTCGCCACCTCGACATCCGGGGACATCACACTGATCGTCGATCCGCCCGCCGAGGGACTTGCGCCGGATGTTCTCCACGCGATCATGGAAAACCCGCCGGAACGCCTTGTTTACGTCTCCTGCGATCCGTCCACCTTCTCGCGGGATACGAAACAACTCGCCGCCGCCTACGGGCTTGCAGCTGTCCAACCGGTGGACATGTTTCCACAGACCGCCGAAATCGAGTTGGCGGCCCTGTTCAAACGCGACAACCCGTCGCGCGATTAAGCACGACGGGTTGTTGGCAACCGGACGGCAAGCCGTCCGCGATTGGTTACAGAAGGGCGTTGAGCTTGGCGACGATCTCGCCTTTTCCGGAAACGCCGACGGACTGGTCCTTCTTCGCGCCGCCTTTGAAGTAGATCAGCGAAGGAATGCTGCGAATGCCGAACTGGGCGGACACGCCGGGAGCGTCATCGACATTGACCTTGGCGATGTGGAATTTGCCGACGGTTTCTGCGGCGACCTCCTCCACAACCGGGCCCAGCATACGGCAGGGCGCGCACCATGGAGCCCAAAAATCCACCAGAACAGGCCCGCTGGCTTGGGCAATGAAGGTTTCGAAGTTTGTGTCGTTGAGATCGGTGACGTTGGGATGTGCCATAGTGTGTTGTGTTGTTGGTATTAGAAACTGGAGAGCGTGAGGATTTGGACGGCCAGCGAGGCGAGTGTGACAATTGCCGCAGCGGCGCCAAGGAACATCTCGGATTGGGACGAAGCGCCGACAACGTCCGTCGCAGCACTTCCGCCCGAAGGTGCGGAGGTGGACTCATTGGGAAGAGCCACTTTGCCCGAGGCGGCTGGAGCAGCCTGCCCCGATGGCGTCGGCAGGATTTTACCCGAAGGCACTGCCGCAACCTTGCCGGAAGGCACTGCCGCAACCTTGCCGGAAGGCACTGCCGCAACCTTGCCGGAAGGAACGGCTGCAACCTTGCCGGAAGGAACGGCTGCAACCGGGGCCCCTGGGATGGCAGGTGCCGGCTTGAGATTCACTGTGGCCTGCGGAAGCGGTCCACGCCCACCTGCAGGAAGCGAAATTTTTTGTGTTTGCAGACTTGGCGCATCCCCCGCAGCAGCAACAGGAGCGGCAGGAGCCGAAGCGATGGTCGGAGGTTTGGGAGCGGCAGGGGCCGGCATCTTGATCGATACAGTGTGAGGCGATGGCACGGACGTTGTCGCGGGTTTGAGACCCGGCGCGGCAGGTGGCTTGGGCAACGACACTGCGGCCCCGGGAAGTTTCACCCCAGCAGAAGGAGGAGATGGCGGCTTGATCACCGCCGAAGGCACTGCGGCAGGTTTTACGACTGCGGATGGCACTGCGGCGGGCTTCAAGACGGCCGAAGGAACCGCCGCCGGTTTGATTGGCATTGGCTTGGGAGGCAGCGGAATTTTCGGCGCTCCGGGAGAGGCTGGCTTCGGTGGCACAACGGCTCCTTGTGGAGGAAGAACGATGCGGTCGGTTTCTTGGTTGGTGTCGGACATTGGAAAGGGGCGGAGACTTCAAGACATTTTCAAAACGTCTCCAACAAAGTCAACCGATTAAGAACCCCCGGACTTGAGGAGTTGAAGCACGGCCTTCTGGGCGTGAAGACGGTTCTCGGCCTGTCGGAAGATCGTGTCGGCATGAGCCTCGAACGTGGCGTCGTCGATTTCCTTCCCCCGGTAGGCCGGCAGGCAGTGCATGACAAGCGCCTCGGGTGCCACAGCCATGACTCCCGCATTGATCTGGTATCCCTGCAACTGCGCGATGCGATAAGCAGACTCCTCCTCCTTGCCCATGCTCACCCAGACATCCGTGTAGAGAACATCCGCTCCCCTCGCGGCCTCCATGATGTCGTCCGTAACGGAAATCCTCCCGCCCGCGCGCTGGAGCAATTCTGGAGCGGGCTGGAACTTCGAGGGAGCCGCCAACACAAGCTCGAAGCCGCAGCGCGCCGCCGCCCAGATCCACGAGCGGGCGACATTGCAATCCGCGTCCCCGATAAACGCCACGCGCAAGCCATCGAGAGTGCCGCGTGTTTCTTGGATCGTGAACAAGTCGGCGAGAATCTGACACGGGTGTTCCTCGTCGGTGAGGGCATTGATGGTGGGAATCCTGCTGTAGGCCGCGAACTCCTCGACATCGCTCTGGGCAAAAGTGCGGATGATCGCTCCATGCAGCATGCGCCCCATCACGCGGGCGGTGTCCTTGATCGGCTCTCCGCGCCCCAATTGGATATCCCCCGCGGCGAGGAACAGTGGATCGCCGCCGAGTTCACGGATGCCAACCTCGAAGGACACGCGGGTGCGCGTGGACGACTTCGAAAAAATCAACGCCCAGCATTCCTCGTCGAGCGGCTTGGTGTCGTGGCGGCCGCGTGTGGATTTCATGTGCGCCGTGAGGCGAAGGACGTCGGCGATCTCGGAGGCAGAAAGGGATTCGATGGAAAGCAGGTGTTTCATGGCGATTTCAGTGGATCAGGCCGACGCTGTGTCGGCAGGAAGGGAGTCAAGGGCGGCGCGGAACTTGTCCACCGCTTCGGAAATTTCGCGGGCCGTGGTGTTCAGCGGAGGCAGAAATCGAACAACCGTCTCGCCGGCGGGAATCACCAGCAACCCCTCGCCCATGGCGCGGAGGACAACCTCCATGGCGATCGGCTTGGGGAGCGCCGGGGAAGGTGTTTTGAGCTGCACACCAATCATGAGTCCGACCGCGCGAACCTCGGTCACCCAAGGACTGGAAAGTCCGCGCAGAGACTCCGCGAGCAGCACCCCCATGGAGATGGCATTGTCGAGTAACCGCTCGCGCTCGATCACTTCAAGCACCTTGAGGCCCGCCGCACAGGCGACGGGATTTCCCCCATACGTCGTGCCATGGCTGCCGGGCCCGAGCAGATCGCACAACGCGCCACGCTCGTCGGCGCGTTCCGACGTCGCCCAAAACGCTCCGAGCGGAAACCCGTTGGCGATGCCTTTTGCCCAAGACACCCCGTCGGGCCGCACACCGGGCGCGATCGCGTCCCAACCACGCAGATGCCCAGTGCGACCAAGCCCGCATTGAACCTCATCAAAAAGCAACAACATGTCGCGCTCGTCACACAACTCCCGCAAGCCCCGCAGAAACTCCGGCGAGGCCACATGGATTCCACCCTCCCCTTGGACTGGCTCGACCAACACCGCCACGGCATCCCTGCCCACCGCCTCGCGCACGGCGTCAAGAGACCCGAATGGCACATGCACAAACCCGTCGAGCAATGGGCCGAAATCCTTTTTCACCTTGTCCTGACCGGTGGCGGAAATGCAGGCCATCGTGCGTCCATGGAACGATCCGTGGAACGTGACAATGCGGTGGCGCCCGCTGAGCGAACCATAGCGGCGCGCGAGCTTGATCAACCCCTCATTCGCCTCCGCCCCGCTATTGCAGAAAAAGACCTTGCCGGGCCCGGTGAGGTCCACCAGCCGACGGGCCAGTTCCGCCTGCGGGCGGGTGCGGTAGAGGTTCGACGTGTGCACCAATGTCGCTGCCTGTGTGGCGATGGCTTGGGTTACCTCGGGATGGGCGTGTCCAAGCGAACACACCGCGATTCCGGCTCCGAAGTCGAGATACTCGCGGCCCGCCGTGTCGATAACACGTGACCCCGACCCACTTGCCAAATCAAGGTCGAAGCGCCCGTAGGTCGGAATGACAAAATGCGAATACTGCTCGGTTAGCGTCGACATGTCTGGTTTGAAGGGAAATCGAGTGGCAAAGACAAACGGGCGGAACCTTGTTCAGGTTCCGCCCGGTCCGTCAGGGGATTCCTCGGGAGAAATCTTCCATTGACCTTGGCTAAAGTGATTTATGTTACTTCAGACCAATGCCGTAAATCGGATCAGTTTTTGGTTTCGGCGGCCTCGACGACAGTGTCTTCGATCACAGCCTCGGTGTCGACCCACTCGATGTAGGCCATCGGGGCGGCGTCGCTCAGGCGTTGCCCAAGTTTGATGATGCGTGTGTAACCGCCCTTGCGGGTGGCGGCGCGTGGAGCGATCTCTGCGAAGAGCTTCTTCACAGCGTCCTTCTGGCCGAGGTATCCCGCCGCGACACGGCGGGCGTGGAGGTCTCCGCGCTTGCCGAGCGTGACCATCTTCTCCGCAAGCGGACGGACGGCCTTCGCCTTGGCGAGGGTGGTTTTGATGCGTTTGTGCTCGATGAGGCTGCAGACCTGATTCGCGAGTAGGGCGTCGCGGTGGGCTGTGCTGCGGCCGAGCTTGACTGTTTTCTTACGGTGGCGCATGGCGTGAAACGGGGCTTATTCCAAAGGTGCCTCGACGAGCGACGGGTCGATCTTGTGACCGAGACCGAGGCCGAGTTGTTGGAGTTTTTCTTTGATTTCGTTGAGGGATTTTTTGCCGAAGTTGCGGTATTTGAGCATCTCGGCTTCGGTCTTGAGGGCCAACTGGCCGACCGAGGTGATGTTGGCGTTGTTGAGGCAGTTTGCCGCGCGGACAGACAACTCGATCTCGTTGACGCTCATGTTGAGGAGCTTCTTGAGGCGGTTGTTCTCCTGGCTGACTTCCTGCGGGGTCTCGTCGAACTCCACAACCTCCTCGTTGAATCCAACGAAGACGTCCAAGTGATGGCGGAGGATTGCCGAGGCCTGAAGCAACGCGTCATCGGGAGTCAGGCGCCCATCAGTCCACACCTCAAGGATGAGCTTGTCGAAGTCGGTGCGCTGTCCCACACGGGTGTTCTGGACGGCATACTTCACGCGGGTGACCGGCGAGAAGATCGAGTCGATGGCAATGACACCGATCGGTTGGTCCGGGCGCTTGTTCTCGTCGCCGGTGGCGAATCCACGTCCGACACGAACAACAAACTCGGCTTCGAATTTCTGCTTCTTGTCGAGGGTGCAGATGATTTGCTCGGGATTCAAGACCTCGACCTGGTTGGTCTCCTGAATGTCTCCGGCGGTGACCGCTCCTTCCTTGTTCACCGAGAGCTTGAGCGTGCGGGGCTCGTGGTCGTGGGCGCGGAATTTGATTTTTTTAAGATTGAGCACAATGTCCACCACGTCATCGACGACACCGGGAATGGTGCTGAACTCATGGTCGACTCCCTCGATTTTCACCGAGGTAATCGCGGCGCCCTCGAGGGAGCTGAGGAGCACGCGGCGAAGCGAGTTGCCGATCGTGTGGCCATATCCGCCCTCAAAGGGCTCGGCGACAAAAAGGGCGTAGGTATCGGTGGATGTGGACTCGTCCTTGACGAGTGTTTTCGGCATTTCAAACCGACCAAGACGAACTGGCATTGGATGGATTATTTCTGATGTTCACCGGGTTTCCCTGTGCGCAAATGGATCGCCTGCTAACAGGCAAACCACAGGACCGACGGCAAAGTTTTGTGATTGCGCGGACGGGTTGGATACCAGCATCGACGCAACGGTCAAGGGGATTGTGCTTTTTTTTGAAAAAAACTCCTCAATGCCCCGGTGCCTTGACGGTGCCGGCTTCGAGGTCCTCCCGGCGCTGGCGGATCATGCGGTGGCCGATTTCGAGGACCATCTCCTCGAGGAGCAGGCGCAGATGGCTTCCTGCACGAAAGTCGGAGGGCGCGATGTTCCGCACCCGGTCGGCATGGGTGGAAAGCTGGTAGCATTTTTTAAAACTCGAGCGTGTGGGATCGGAGGCGTTGTAAACGGCGATCGCCTGACCTCCATTGCGCCTCATAACCGTGAAGCAGGGCACGTCGGTGGGACCGTCGCCGACATAGATCATGTTCGGAAACGGCACCGGACGCAGGGACGGATCCATGTGGTCGTTCACATCTTGATCCATCTCGAGAAGCCCTTTGTTGATCCGGAAGAGGAATTGCGTCTTCTGCGTGTGGCTGATGACACGCTTCGGGAAGGTGATCCGCCCCTGCGCATCGGCGGCGAATTCACAGCCAAAGATTTTTCTGATGAAAGGCGCCAACCGGCTGCCTTCGATCAATTCCTTCATGCCCGAGGAAACGATGTAGTGCTCCACAGTGATGCCATGGGCGGCGAACTCGGCGGGCAGGAGCGAGGTGCGGAACTCCTCGAACATCTCGGGAAGGCCCTCGTAAAATGACAGGCGCGCACCCAGATCCCGCAGCTGGGCGTTGGTCGGCCTGTCGATCTCCAGGCAATCGAGAAGGACTTTCATATAAGCCAACTCGTTGTCGTATCCTTGGTCTTTCACCAACTCCGCACACCGTTTCCAAAAATGGCCGGAGTCTATGCCGAACACCGGGAACAACGCCTCTTCCTGCATGTAGTTCGGCGAAAGCGTTTGATCGTAGTCGTAGACAATCGCGATCGTGTTTTGGGGCACACTCATGCGGCGATGATGCAAATCCGGCATCCGCTGGCCACTTCAAAAAGGCAACAATTCCACGCGCCTCAAAACTCCACGCTCCCGCCGATCTGCGGCAGGTGGAGCGTCAGGCCGGCCTTGCGAAACACATCACTGGCCGCCGCCGCATCGATTTCAATCGGCGGAAACGTGTTGTAATGCACCCCCACCACATCGCTCGCCCCGCAGAAGCCAGCCGCCCGCACGGCATCTGACGCGCCCATGGTGAAATTGTCACCAATCGGCAGGACCGCGAAACGAAGGCGGAACTCATCTGCAATCAATTTCATGTCGAGCGTGAGCGCCGTGTCACCGGCATAGTAGAAACTCCCCTCGCCCGTCTCGACGACGAAACCGGCAGGATTGCCGCCATTCGATCCGTCGGGCAACGCGCTGGAATGCACCGCCGCCACCATCTTCACCCGCCCGCAGGGCAACGCAAACGAGCCTCCATGGTTCATCGGATGCGAGCTCGCCACGCCCTTCTTGCCAAGCCAATCGACGATCTCCCAGTTCGACACAACCTTCGCTCCGGTCCTCGCGGCAAGGTCCACCGCGTCGGCAAGGTGATCGACATGGCCGTGAGAGATCAAAATGAAATCCGCCGCGATCGAGGATGGATCGACCGCCTTGGCCAGCGGGTTCGGCGTGATGAACGGATCGAAAAGCAGGCGGGTGCCGGCGGCCTCGACGAGAAAACAGGAGTGTCCGAAATAGGTGAGTTTCATGGCGGAGAAAAGGGAACCACACCCCGACACGCGCTGCAACCCGCTTACTCGTATCGCAAGGCGTTGATCGGATCCAAGCGCGACGCCTTCAGGCCAGGATAGATGCCCGACAGCAACCCGGCCACCAAGGCAAAAACGACACTGAACACAATTCCGCCCATCGTGATGATCGGCACATTCTCGGTGGGCGAGATCGTTTTCAACACTTCCACCAGACCCAACGACGCGCCGATGCCAAGCACGCCGCCGATCGCCGACACAAGCACGCTTTCAACCAGGATTTGGAGAAAGATGTCGCCGGGCCGCGCTCCCACAGCCAGGCGGATTCCGATCTCGCGAATCCGCTCCGAGATGCTTGCCAGCATGATATTCATGATCCCGATCGCCCCAACGACGAGGCTGATTGCGGAGATCAGTCCGCCGCTAAGACGCGCAGCGCGCATGTTCGATTCGACGCGATCGAACCAATCCTCCCGCGTGTCCAACTCGAAGTCATCCACTCCGCGGTGCGTCTGGTGCAAGACCGCCCTCACCTGCTCGAGAGCGGCCGGAAATCGCGACAGGTCGCCCACGCGCACGGTCAATGCATCAAGCTGCATCGTGTGCATCGAATCCTCTGGAAACTGCCCTGAGAGGAATTCATGGAACATCGTGGAGAAGGGAATCAAGACCGCCTGGTTTTTGGAACGGAAGGGATCCCAGCGCCGCGAGAAAACCTTTCTACCGGCTTCCCGGGCGCGCTTGTCCTCCTCCCGCTCGTAATGATCAAGCACCCCGACCACTTCGAACGGTGCCCCATCGATGAGCACATGCCTGCCAAGCATGTCCTCGGGAGACACTCCGGACCACAACTCCGAGGCCACCGTGTGTCCAAGCACCACGCAGCGCCTCCCCCGAGAGGAGTCCAGATCCGTAAGAAAACGACCGGCGGCCAGCGAATGCATGCCGATGACAAAATATCCGGGCATCGCACCGGTGACAGTCCAACGCTCGGGCTTGCCACCATCCTCGCGGGACACTGTTGTTCGCATGGTCAACTCTGGCGAGACATGCGAAATCAGCGGCGCATTCGCCAAAACAGCCTCCGCATCGCGCAAGGTGCGGCCCGGCGACAATACGGCGAACTCGAACATTTCGGCCGACGGTTCCTTGGGCGTCACACGCACCAACTCCAATCCACCCAACTGCTGCATGAACGTCCTCGTTCCCTCCTCCATCCCGCGTGTCAGCGCCATCGTGGCGATCAGGCTGCTCACTCCGAGAATGATTCCGAGCATCGACAGGGCGCTGCGGAACTTGTGCGAACCGATTTCGCGCAGGCCTGTTTGGATTGCCACAAGAATGTTCATGCCTTGCGATCCCTCCTGATACGCCCGTCGTGGATTTCGATGACCCTGCGACTGCGCGCGGCGATCTCCGGATCGTGCGTCACAAGAACGACCGTTTTGCCCGCGGCGTTCAGTTGGTCGAACATTTCCAAAATCCTCGTGCCCGTGGCAGAATCGAGGTTTCCCGTTGGCTCGTCGCCGAAGACGATTCTCGGGTTGTTCACCAGCGCCCGCGCGATCGCCACACGCTGGCACTGGCCGCCGCTTAACTGCGCAGGTCTGTTTGCCAGGCGATCCGCCAACCCCACATCGCCAGCCACGCGCCGCGCGCGCTCCCGCCTCTCGGCGACTGGAATCCCGCTGTAAATCAACGGCAGCTCGATATTCGCCAGCACATCAAGTCGCGGCAGCAGGTTGAACGACTGGAACACAAAGCCGATCTCCCGGTTCCTCATGCGCGCCAAGTCCACCGCTCCGGCCCGCGCCATTTCCCGGCCGCAAATTTCCATGCTGCCGGCGGTCGGCGTGTCCAAGCAACCGAGTAAATGCATGAGCGTGGACTTTCCACTGCCGCTCGGTCCGATGATCGACACAAACTCTCCCTCCTCAATCCGCAGGTCGATCCCATCCAAGGCCCGGATCTCCTGGTCGCCGACCCGGTAAACCTTGGACACACCCTGCAGCGAAATCAGGCTCACGAGGTTTGCGTGACAACCGCGTCCGACGCGGGTTTTTCCGTGAGCACATCCTCGCCTTCGCCCAAGCCGCTGGTGATTTCCACCCGCTTGGAGTCGGACAAACCAACCCCGACCTTGCGGCGCTCGATCCCGGCGTCGGTCAAGACGTAGACCACCTTGTCGCCACCCTCCTCGAAGACGCTGGTCAAGGGCACCGAAAGCACATCCTTCGAAAAGCCAACGGGCACGCGCATGCTGACGGAGACGCCGGGCTTCAAGCCGTGCCCCTCTCCGCCAAGACTTCCGGTGACGGCAAATCCCTTGATATTGTTCTTCACCGTGGCGAGCGGCGCGATCCGGTCGATGCGTGCCTGCAACCCCTCCCCGTCGGCATTCGGAGCGATCACGGTCAATTCATCGCCCTCGGAAATCCTCGCCGCGTCGAGTTGGTTGACGTGTGTGCTGATCAACAGCCTCGAGACATTCGCCAATGTCATCAGGCTCGTGCCGGAATTGACACTCGCCGCGCCAACAACGACCTGACCTTCGCTCACGAGCACCTCGAGAACGGTGCCGTCGAATGGTGCCAGAATCCTTGTCTTGGACAGGCGGTCATCGACGATCTGAAGACGCCGCAGGGAGCGCTCCAGCTCGTTCTGGACGATCTTGAAATCCGCCTCGAGGTTTTTGAACTCCTCATGGCTGAGCAATTTTTTTTGATACAGCTTCCGTGCCCGCTCGAAGTTGCCCTGGCTCTTCTCAAGCGACAGCCTCGCCCCTTCGACCTCGGCCTCGGCACCGGCGCGCTCGTTGAGCAAATCCCGCGGATCGATCGTCAAGAGCGGGTCGCCTTGCTTCACCTGCTGACCGGAGGAGACATGAATTTCGGCCACGCGCCCTCCGGTCTCGGGTTTCACATCGATCTGAAACGCCGGAGCCACCTCGCCCGACAACAGCAATACAGGAGCGATGTCCGCGCGCTTCACCTTGGCGGTCGCAGGTGCATCCGGGGATTCGCCGAACTCAACCATGCCAGACTGGTGAGCGAACCACGCTCCAGCGGCCAGAACGGGAAGTAAAAGAATAAATGCAAATCTCATGCCTTGGGCTTGGACCTCGGCAATTTGGCATCGATCAGCATGGCCGCAACCGCCGAATACCCGTGGAGGGAATTCACTCCCCAAACGGGCGCGATCTCGCCGTTGCAGAAAAAACCACCCACGGGCTTGCCCTCCATGACGCCGGATAGAAACTCCGCATCCTGGTTTTTCACCCCGAAAAACGCCTCACCCCTCCCGAGGCATGAAAAAAGAAGCGCGGCGAATGCCTTCCTCAACTCCGTGCGTTTCGGATTGAAGGCTCTCTTGAGGTCCTCCACCGCAGCCTCGCGGTTGCGCAGCTGGTATTGCAGCGTCTGCCCGACACGCGGCGCGCCGGCGATCACCACCGCACCGCTTTCGGGATCCGCGCCGATGATGTGGCGCACCACAAAATCCCCCGAGTGGAATTCATCGATGTATTCGCTTCCCGCGAGCCCCGCGAGCAGGTTGCCTCGAGCGTTGGATTTGTCCTCGTCGCTCAGTGTCTGAAACACCGTGTCGAGCACCTGATAAGCCGGCTTGCAGCCAAGCGCATAGATTACATTCTGCTCGGCATTGGTGACTGGAAGAGGCTCGCCGATCGGTCGGCAACCCTGCGTGATCATCGGAACGATGCGCGTGCGCCCGAACACCGGCACTGCGCAGGCCTGCACCTCGGTGCCATTGATGAACACCATGGTGTTGGATTCTGATCCCCCGCTGGCAAGACCGCCCACAACCGGCACGCCGTGGTGGCGTTTGTTGGACTCGGCAAGCCACTCGTCCATCGGAAAGGAATAGGGATTCCCGAGCGTGATCCAACCATTCGGCGGCACGGCAAGCCAAGGCGAGCCAGCAGCCAGAAACTGCCCGGAGACAAGCGGCACCGGCTCGCCAATCTCGGCGCGCAGAGCGATTACCGTGCACCCGGAACCCGTCTCCATCTCCTTGTCCCCGGCGATCCATCCACCGACCGTGCAGCCGGCGACATTGATGATATGGCCGTCGACCCTCAGCGTTTCGCACATTTCCGCGAGGAAGGGCTTGTAATCGGGCGTGGCAAACACCAAGGCGATTTGCGACGGGTGGACCAACTGCGAGCGCAACTCGATTGCCAACTTCAAAAATGAAGGCTCATCGTAGGCTCCCTTGATCTCGCCTGTGGCTGCGGCGAATTCGTTTTGTTTTGTGTTCATGGAGAAATTTCAGGCATCGACAACAAGTCGCTGCAGCACCTTCAAGGCCTTGTCGACGTCCGACACCCGCAGGATCAGCAACCCTCGCTTCGCCGCGGGCATCGAGGCCAGATACGCATACTCGATATTCACTTTCACCTTGGACATCGCATCGGCGATGCGCGACAGGCTTCCGGGCCGGTTGTCGTTTTCAATCATCAATACCTCGCTCTCGAGCACCAGCACCCCCCTCGCCTCGAGCAGGGCGATCGCCCGGCGTGTGTCGCTCACCACCATGCGCACAGCGGCATGGTCGACCGTGTCGGAGATGGTCAGCCCGTAGATGTTGATTTTCTCCTCGGCGAGGGCATCGCACAGGTCCGCGAGCTTGCCGGGGCGGTTTGCGATAAAGATGGCCAACTGCTCGACGATGCGCACGGATTTCATGAACGCAGACTTTGCTTGGAGCAATTTGCCGAGTCGACCCCAAAAAAACCCATGCTTGCCAGAGTCCCCGCGGAAGACGATGGATGGCACATGAAATCAATACGCCCCCCGGGGAATTCGAAGTCCCCGGCCCGTGGCAATCGCAAGAAGTCTTCCGCCGGGTCACTCGCCGGCCAGTCCCACCCCCGCAGGAATTCCCGTCCTGTCAAAGACCGCCCCCAAGTGCAGCCGCCCGATCAATCCCTGCGGGGAGAAATCCTCCAAGCACTCGCCGGCTCCGCGATGAACTCCCATGAGTTGGCTCAGGCCCTCAGGATTCCCGTCTCCAAACACGACCAACTGGAGCAGGCCCTCAAACACCTCGAACTCCAAGGCGAGATCGCCAGGGTCCGCAAGCACCGCTACATCATCCCCGAATTGGCCGACCTCTTCACCGGAGTCATCCAGTTCCACGCGAACGGATCCTCCCATGTTCTCAGCGAGACGCCGGACGGCAAGGACCTGCTCGTGCGCGCCGAGAACACCTCGACAGCCATGCACGGAGACCGCGTGGTGGCCCGCATCGTCACTCCGGGCGTTGGCGGATTTCGCGGAGACGCCACCGGCGCGAAAAAGGAAGGCCGTGTCATCCGCATCCTCACCCGCGCAAATTCCACGATTGTCGGCACCCTCCAGCAGTCCAAAAAATTCCACTACGTGGTTCCCGATGATCCGCGCATCGTCAAGGACCTCTACGTGCCGCCGCCGGACGCCTCGCTCAAAGCGAAACCCGGCGACAAGGTCGTGGCGAAACTCGATGCCTGGGAGAGCCGCCACCTCAACCCGGAAGGCCACATCATCGAAGTGCTCGGACCAGCCAACGCGCCCGGCGTGGACATGCTCTCGATCATCCGCAAGCACAACTTGCCCCAGGAATTTCCCGCAGATGTCCAACGCCTCGCCTCGAGCATCTGCCCCGAGATCGATCCGCGCGACGCCGCAGACCGCCTGGACTTGCGGGGCCAGTTCGTTTTCACGATCGATCCTGACGACGCGAAGGATTTCGACGACGCCATTCAAATCGAGCGCACCCGAAACGGATGGAATGTCGGCATTCATATCGCCGATGTCTCCCACTACGTGAAACCCCGCACGCCCCTCGACAAGGAGGCAAGCACCCGCGGCAACAGCATCTACCTCGTGGACCGCGTCATTCCGATGCTCCCCGAGACGCTCAGCAACGGCATCTGCAGCCTCAAGCCACATGTCGACCGTCTCGCTTTCTCCGTCCTCGCAGAGATCGACAAATCGGGCAAACCGCGATCCGTCCGCTTTGCGAAGACCGTCATCCGCAGCGCCCACCGTCTGACCTACAAGCAGGCGCTGGCCATTCTGGAAAAGGCACCCGGCAAGGACCCCCTCGCCAACCATGTCCATACCGCATGGGAACTTTCCTCGCTCCTCCGCAAGAAGCGGTTCGCCGCCGGATCGCTCGACCTCGACTTCCCCGAAATCAAAGTGCGCCTCGACGATCTCGGACGCCCCGTGGACCTCGAGCGCCTCGAGAACGACATCTCCCACCAACTGATCGAGGAACTCATGCTCCTGGCCAACGAACTGGTCGCGCGCGAACTCAAGCTCCGCAAGCAGCCCACCGTCTACCGCATCCACGAAAAACCCGACCCGGAGAAACTCCTGGAATTCCGCGAATTCGCGGCATCCCAAGGCCTCCGCGCGGGCGACCTCACCCAACGCGGCGAAATCCAGCGACTCCTCGCCCAACTTCCCGGAAAACCCTTCTCTGCCGCTGTCAAGATCGCCCTCCTGAAAAGCCTCAAGCGCGCCCGCTATTTCACCGAACCCCTCGGCCACTACGGACTCTCGAAGGCGGACTACACTCACTTCACCAGCCCGATCCGCCGCTACAGCGACCTTCTCGTCCACCGCGCCCTGGAGCGCCGCCTCGGCCTCTCGAAATCCGGCCCCGATTCCACATCGCTCGCCAGCGTTTCCGAACACCTCTCGACCACCGAACGCACCGCGGCGGATGCCGAACGCGAGTCCGTCCGACTCAAAAAACTCGAGTTCTTCCAACTGCAGGCGGCCTCAAAAAAAAGGAAAGCATTCCACGCCGTTATCATGGATGCGCGGAACTTCGGCCTGTTCGTCGAGCTTCCCGAATTCCTCCTCACCGGCCTCGTGCACATCTCCGCCCTGCCTGACGACTTCTTTGTCTTCGATGCCCCCCGCTGCCGCCTCATCGGCCGAAGGACAAAAAAAACCTACAAGGTCGGCGACAAAATCACCGTCGCCGTGGACAAAGTCGACATGTTCAAACAACAGGTCGACTTCAAGCCAGCCTGACCCGCAGCGGCGCGCTCAGACACCCGCTCCCGGCCACCACAAACCGCCAAGGCAAATCCACGGAGCGGCTGATGCCGATTCTTGGCCCGCTCAGCACATCCACCGGATTTGTCGGCGCGGTCAATCGCACCGGCCCCTCGCCGCAACCATCCACCCCGTGCGACCCGCGGCCAAGACCCAAAGCCACCCCCAA
>CAZRLX010000053.1:0-16681 GCA_964601115.1 uncultured Chthoniobacter sp.
GCATAGGACATCGGCGGGGCAAGTTTGCGATTGGAGCCAAATCCTCTGACGACGACCTCGGCGATTTCCTTCGCCACGGGGGATTTCGTGGCGGTTTTCACCCGGCAGGGGGTCCCAAACCCACTTCGTGTAACGCCGATCAACTCGGGGCCGATGTCGCCTTTGCGGAGCAACTCGCGTTGATCCACGCATGCGACAGCCACTGAAGGCGATCCTGACGGAGCCGTGATGCTGACATTCCGGAGATCGTATTTATTCCAAGCTGCGCACCCGGTGAGGGCAAGCGTGCCGGTGAGGATGATGGCGATGGGCGTTGGGGTTGATTTCATGCGATCAGGATTTCGATGTGTCGTCGGGCTTTTGTGGAGGGGTGATTTTTTTCACGGAATATGAGGGAGCCTGCTCGTCGAGCGTCCATGCGGCCATGCTTTTCATCTTGCGCATGTGACTGGATCGGAATTTTGCCGATTTGCTCGCCCGGGCGTCGAGGGATCCGTAGTCCTCGATGGTGGTAAGCAGCGAACGCAGCGCCTCCAAGCCGTCGGCGGCTTTGGCGGCGTTGCCGAGGGCTTCGAGTTTGGCAAGCGCCTCCCTCAGGATGCGCACGGCCTTTTGGGTTTCCTGCTTGTTGGCGGCATCGGTGGCTTTTTCAACGGCGAGGCCCGCGCATTGTGTCGCGACGGCGGGAATCACATCCTCGTCGATCCGAATATCGCCTGGATCCTGTGTGGGCAGGATGCGAACAGTTTGAGTGTGCGTGCGGGAGGCGAGGTCCGGTGCGGTGAGGTCGTCCCAGAGGATTTCCAACTCAACGAGGCGCTCGCCCTCGAGGGAGGCAGAGGGCTCTCCACCGGGCAACAATGGAAGCGGCAGCACATCGAGGTGGAAGACGAGTGTGGCCGACTCCTCGCTTGTGAGATCGCCAAGGGAAATCTCGATCCGCCCGTCGGGAAGAACCACCGAGTGGTAGGAGGCGTAGAGAATCCAGTTCTCGCAGAAGTCGAGCTTGCGAATCCTCACGCGGACATTCTGGCAGGCGGTTCGTTGCAAGCCCTCCAACTCCGCCTCGAAAATGGCAGGAAGTTTTTCCGCCGAATTCGCGTCGTAGAAATTCCCTCCCGAGCAACCGGCAAGCCTCTCGAGGAGATTTTCGTCATAGCCGTCCCCGAATCCCAGCGTGGCCGTGCGGATGCGTGAACGCTCGAGACCGTCGGAGACCACGCGGGCGACCTCGTCGGGAGCTGTGATTCCCACATTGAGATGTCCATCGCTCAACAGAAGGGTGCGGCGGGTGGTGGAATCGGGCGCTTTGCGCAGTTCGTCGCGCCCGAGCATCCAACCAGCGGTGAGATTCGTGCTGCCGCGGTCATGAATGCGGCGAATCGCTTGAATGGCGGCACTCTTGCGGGTCACGGTTCCCATAGGCAGGACGACTTCGGCGTGGTCGTCGAACACAACCAGGGCGAATTGGTCGTGGGCCCGCAGGTTGCGAATGATTGATTCACATGCAGCCTTGGCTTTTGAAAGGGGCTCGCCTCCCATGGACCCGCTACGGTCGAGCACGGCGCAGAAGGCCATGGGTCGCCGCGAGGTGGCTTCGGCCTGCGGGGCGATGAGTTCGAGGGCGAGGTGCACCGGGCGGCCTTGGTTGGCGAGGATGGTGGCGTGGTCGAGTCGGGCTTGGATGTTCATTATGGTGGTGTGTTGGGTTGTTTGCGGGAATTCGGATTTGCGGGCCGGGAACTCAGCGGATTTCGATGAGGATGTTTTCGTCCAGTTCGTTGAGGCGGTGCTGGAGGCAGGCGAGCGTGGCGAGGTTCGGGGCACGCACATAGGTCAGGTTCGAACCGGGGCGATCGCCCTCGATGAAATCAAGCTCTCCGAGCGGATCGACTTCAATGCGTCCATCGCCGGGGCAGAGGGGGAGGTCGTTCAAGTAGTGGTAGGCAAGCGCCATCGGGCTCTCGTGCATTTCAAAATCCCACTCCATGTAAAAAGCGCGAACGCCACCATCGATCTCTTCCACAAGCGGGATGTCCGGTTCGGGTTCACCTGAGGAACGGTCCCATGCGAAATATTGTTCCAGAAAATCAAAGCGATCCTCGTCGCAGTCGAGATTCACCCCCCGGCTGTCGATAAAATCTCTCCATGAGGGCAAATCCGGCTCGGCATCCGGGTCGCCGAAAAGCAGTGTGTAGTCGACGTAGTCACTCGCGGCGTAAATCGTCGAAAACTTTGCGCGGGGCGTAGCAATGACCAATGGCTCACCGGCAAGCACGGATGTGTCACGAATGAGTCGGGCAATGGGTGGCGGGACAATCACGGAGCCGGTTGCAAGGCCGCAGAGGGTGAGAAAATCTCGACGTTTCATCGTGGGCGATGGTCGGACTTGCCGACACGCGAGGCAACGCCTCCCCGCGTCATAGGCTCGGCAGGCACGCAGGGACGTTTTTCCGGAACAAATAGAAACTCGCTTTGCCATTCGTTGCTCTTTCGAGGGCGCATGCCAGAGCCTGGATAGCGGACGATTGCAGATAGCAGGGAGAGAAGTTGAGCGATCATTTCGCCCGTCACACTAAACGCGCTGGTCGGACATCCGCAGGGGGATCAAAACTTTTCCTGAAAAAAACGTCGTCATTTCCAGTCACGTGTCGCGAACCGTTGCCCACTCTCAAGAATCGGAACACGACGAATCGCCGCCAACACCCAAAGAATCAGAAAGCGACTATCACAATTTGATTCAGATTTTGCCCGAATTCAGACGCATGAATAGTGGGGGGAGCGGGTGACGAGACTCGAACTCGCGACATCAACCTTGGCAAGGTTGCACTCTACCAACTGAGTTACACCCGCGCGAGAGGATTCCTATTTATTCCAGCACCCTTGGAACGTCAATTCAAAGTTTCGAAAAAAAAGGGACGCCTGGAAACATGCCAGGCGTCCCTTGGGATTGAATGAACTTTAGCAGCTGATATCAGCGGCGATCGTAATCGCGGCGTCCACCGCCACCACCGCCACCGCCACCAAAACGACGCTCTTCACGTCCACCACCGCCGCCACCGCCGCGGAAGTCACGGCGAGGGCCGCCAAAGCCACCACCGCCTCCTGCGGGGCGATCCTCACGGGGACGAGCTTCATTGACAGTGAGCGCGCGGCCGTCCAATTCGCGGCCGTGGGCTTGGTTGACTGCTGCTTGAGCTTCTGAGTCCGAGGCCATCGTCACGAAGGCGAAGCCGCGTGAGCGACCGGTGAACTTGTCTTGCATAAGCAGGACTTCGGAGACTGTGCCGAATTGTGAGAACAGGTCTTGGATGGCGATTTCGGTCGTGTTGAAGGACAGATTGCCGACGTAGAGTTTGTTACCCATATTGATATTACTTTTTTCTTTTCGCAAACGATCGAGGTCTGTTCCCGACTGCCGGGTTTCAAACCGCCCGAAAGTGTCTTCCTGGGCTGTCCACCAATTCCTGATCAATTCTGCAGATCGGGTTATTCGCCCTTTTCCAGTCACTTGGCAATGAGTTTTTTCCCACATTTCCGCCTGGTGCATTTATCAAGAAGGGAGATGAAGCATGCAGTTGACGAGCGCGCTGCTTCCAAGGAAATTGAACGCCATGGGTGCATTCAGGCTATTTTGGGTGGGATACATGATCGTGGCAATGGCTTCCACGTTGAATGCCGCTTCCGAAATCCGTGTGCCGTTCAACTTCCAATGGGGCGACTCGATGAAGCGAGTGGAACAAAGCCTCTCTGGCACCAAGGCGAACATCATCGAACGCAAGAAGACTGGCAGCGGCGAGGTGCTCGTTGTGCAGGGGATTCCCCAACGCCACTTGGACCGCACTGTGTTTTATTTCAAGGACGGTGGTTTGTCGGAGGTGGAACTTCAATATGGCAACAATTCCTGGGACACGTCCCAATACGAGCGCTTCTTCGACGAGGTGCGCCGAAATGTGGATAAAAAATACGGCCCGGGGCGACTGGTGGTGCGGGATCGCAACCGCGAGCAGGATGTGCTCATGACTCTGGCGGGCTACCAGTGGGTGCAGGGATTCATGTCGCTGCGGTTGTTTTTTTACACGGCGGAGAAAAACGGCGAGTCGATGCGTGTGCTCAGCCTGCACTATCGCGAGGTCTGACCCGCCAACCAGCGCAGGGCATCGCCGATCCGTGCCCTCCAAGAAAGATCGTCATGCCCGCTGGCGGTCACGCGCCTGATCTCGAAGTCACGCCCGACACCCCAGCCTTTCTCTCGCAACAAACCGGAAAGGATCGTGTGGTAAATCTCATAGCATTCGTCGAGGCCGGTGTCTCCGTGGTCAAAATAGAAGCGGCCCGCTCCGGGGGGAAACATTCCCTCCTCCACGGCAAGCAGTGAGCGCGAGCTTGCGGGGATGGACTGGGAGATGTCCTCAAACGAAGTGGACAGGCAAGCGGCGCGGGCAAAGATCTCAGGGTAGCCCAGCGCGGTCCAAAATGCACGAAGCCCCCCCAACCCCGCGCCGACAACTGTGCGCGAGGCGCTCTTCGGAATCGTGCGGTAATGCCGTTCCAAAAATGGCGTCAGCTCGAGGGCAGCAAACCTCGAGAAGCGCTCTCCGCCGCGTTCCTCGGACAATTCGACATCCCTCAGCGAGTGTCCTGAGGCGTCCTCGCCCGCGGGTTCAACCACTCCGGCGACGATGCACTCGGGCATGACTCCACGGCGGGACAAAAGGCCCACCGTCTCGTCCAATGCCCAGTCGACTCCGGAGGGGCTTGTCGCGGGATTAAAAAGACGACTTCCGTCAAACCCGATGATCAAAGGAAATTGAGAAGCCTCGTTTTCAAAATACCCTGGAGGCAACCACACAAGCACATCCCGGTCGGCTTCCAGAATCTCTGAAGGCACGGTCACACGCTCCAACCGACCGACAAAGCGGTCCTCCCAATCCGCAACAACATGAACAATCGTGTCGTCCAGCCATGTGTCATGCGAGCGGGTCGCCATGAGACTGCCAAAGGCATCGACCTCGCAGGCCCCGGACGCACGTTGAATCCGATAGCGGAGGCTTGTGCCCGCAGGGACCTCGATTTCACCAACGTGGTATGGCGGTTCCCATGCCAACTCCAGCGGTTCACCGCCGCCGTGTTCCATGGCAAGAGTCACAGGATCACCCGATCGGTCAATCGGTGGAATAATTTTAAAGCGGACTTGAGGCATCGAAACCACACACTAACCACCACGACTCCCGAAACAATCCCAAGCGCGAAAACCGACCTCCGGGGAGCATTGTGAAATTTTTCACCACGGGAAAAATCGCATCGACGCAGATTTGAAAATGGTCAGATTGTTCGGCATGTCGAATGACGCAGACGTGGAGGACCCCCTCGCCGGCTTGGAAGCTGTCGACACAAAGCCCGCCCAATCTCAGGGAGGCGTGAGATCGTATTACCGCGTCGCGGAGGAGGCTGGAACGGTGGTGAAATGCCAACCGGCAGACGCCCAGGTCATCGTCTTCAACAGCCCGACGATCGAGGACGAGGCGGACCTCATGGAATACTACAACATCGATTACCACACGTTGCAGTCTTCTCTGGATCCGGAGGAACTCTCCCGTCTCGAATTCGAAACCGATCATGCGGCATTCATTTTCAAACGGCCGAAGAGTTTTTCGGCGGATGACAATTTTCTGCTCAAGCTCACATCTACTGGCGTCTTCATCTACGAGGACCGCGTGGTGGTGGTCATGCCGGACGACGCGCCTTTGTTCGAGGGGCGCGCGCCGCTTCGGATTTTCTCGATCCAGGACGTCGTCCTGCGCCTCCTCTATCAGAGCATCAGCCACTTCGAGGGCCATTTGAAAGCGATCAACATGCTCTCCGACTCGCTCGAGCGCCGCATCATCACCTCCATGGAGACACGCTATCTCCTCAACATGTTCGCGCTGGAAAAAAGCCTCGTCTACATCCTGAACGCGATCAATTCGAACGGCGCGCTCTTCGACAAAATGAAATCCATGGCCGTGCGCCTGGGGTTCGACCACGATCAGACCGGCATCCTCGAGGACATCATCATCGAAAACCAGCAGTGCCTCCGCCGATCGGAGATCTACTCGCAGGTTATCGCGGGTCTCATGGACGCCCGAGCCTCGATCGTGAGCCACAACCTAAATACGCTCATCAAAAAGTTCACCATCTGGACAATCGCCATCATGATGGCAAATCTCGTCGTGGGCGTCTTCTCGATGAACGTCGCCCTCCCCCTCCCCGGAGAGCAAATCCTGTGGCCGTTCTACCTCGTCAACATCCTCGCCGTTGGCGCCGGACTGACCGTCTTCTGGTTCTCAAAAGTGAGAAAATGGTAGGATCAATCAGAGGATGCCGAGCTTCATCTTGCCGGCCTCGCTGATCATCGACTGGTTCCACGGCGGATCCCAGACCAACTCCACATCCGCCTCATCGATGCCGTCGAGCGCAAGAATCTTTGAGCGCGCATCGGCCGCTATCGTGGGCCCCATGCCGCACCCCGGTGCGGTGAGCGTCATTTTCACGAGCACCGAGGTTTTTCCATCGGCGGAATTCAGCGTGCAATCGTAGATCAAACCCAGGTCCACCACATTCACTGGGATTTCCGGGTCGAACACGGTTTTGAGTTGGTTCCAGACAGCCTCTTGGAGATCACCAGTGACTTGGATTTTTTCGATCCCCTTCTCGGGATCCAATCCGAGCGCATCGGAATCCTTCAAGTCGATCCGCGCCAACCCGCCGGGTGTGGCCACGGTATATGTGCCGCCCAGTGACTGGGTGATCACCACAGACATGCCCGAGGGCAGGACAATCGGGTGGCCGCTTGGAATCTGAACGGCATCGCATTCCCTCGACAGGATGATTTCGCTGTTGGTGCTCATGGGAGTGACGACTATTTCGCGACGTTTCGAGTGTCGAGGGAAATCCCCCCGTGCTCATGCCGCACATGGTGGGATTTGCGACGGTGCTGTGCGTCGGCGAGAAATTCCGCCTGCGCGTCGAAAGGTTCCTCGCCCTCCAACCTTCCACGAAACACATACGTTCCGTCAGGCTGCATCACTTGCGCCTTCACGTTGTCGCGCCAGAACCATTCAAGGATTTCCTCCACGTGCTTGCGCATGCCCGGGGCATGCACCGGGAAGACAGTCTCAACCCGACGGAAAAGATTTCGCGGCATCCAATCCGCGCTTCCCAGAAAAATCTCGGGCTCCCCGCCGTTTGTGAAATGGTAAATCCGGCTGTGCTCGAGGAAGCGGCCCACGATGCTCCTCAGCTCGATATTTTCGCTCACCCCCGGGATGCCGACCTTCAGAGCGCACATGCCCCGCACAAGCAGACGCACAGGCACACCAGCGGCCGATGCGCGGTAGAGAGCCTCGATGATCCCCTCCTCCACCAGCGAGTTCACTTTCGCATAAATGCCGCACGACCGACCGGCCTTGGCGTGTTCGATTTCCTTGTCGATATGGTGGATAAATCCCTCGTAGAGCGACCAAGGCGCGACCATCAAATCACGCATGCCGGGGAATCGCGACACGCCGGTCAGACAATTGAATGTCTCCGCAAGATCCGTGGTGACCGACTCGCGTGCCGTCAACAAGCTCAGGTCGGTGTAAATCTTCGCGGTGGATGGATGGTAGTTGCCCGTGCCCAAGTGAGCGTAGCGCCGGATTTTCTCGCCCTCGCTCCGGATCACGAGCATCGCCTTCGCGTGCGTCTTGAGTCCCGTCACACCATAGACCACATCCACCCCGGCCTCTCGCATGAGGCGCGCCCAGTTGATATTCGCCGCCTCGTCGAAGCGTGCCTTCAACTCGATCACTGCCGTGACCTGCTTCCCGTTGCGCGCCGCCGCGATCAACGAGTGCACTATCGGCGAGTCCGAACTCGTGCGGTAAAGCGTTTGCTTGATCGCAAGCACATGCGGGTCCTCGGCGGCCTGCGCCAGAAAATCCACCACCGTCTGAAAGCTGTCATACGGATGGTGAAGCAGGATGTCGCCTTTCCGGATGTGGTAAAAAAGGTCCGACTCGGCATCCAGCGACACCACCGTGCACGGCGTGAAGCGCTTGTAGCGCAGGTCCGGGCGGTCGATCTGCATGGCCAGCGGCATGAGGCGCGAGAAGTTCAGCGGCCCGTCGATCCTGAACACGTCCTCCTCCTCAAGATTGAAAATATCGAGCAAGCGCTCAAGCACGTGCGGCGGGCAGTCCGTCTTCACTTCGAGGCGCACCGCCGCTCCGCGGTTCACTTTGCGCAACTCCTCCTCGATCGCATGGAGTAGGTTTCCAGCCTCCTCTTCGTCAACGTAGAGATTGCTGTTGCGCGTGACGCGGAACAGGTGCGCCCCCTTGACCTTCACGCCGTGGAACAGCGACTGCACGTGGTTCTGAATGATGTTGCCCAGAAACACATAGTCGGTGCCCTCCTTGCCTTTCGGAAACGGCACGACTCGGGGAAGGATGCGCGGCGCCTGCACCACGGCGATATCCGTGCTGATCCCCTCGCCCTCCAGCTCCACAATCACGTTCAGGCTTTTGTTCAGCAACTGCGGAAACGGATGCGCCGGATCGACCGCAAGCGGTGTCAACACCGGATAGATCGACTCTTGGAAATATTTCTCAAAGTAAGCCCGCTCATCGGACGGCACATCGGGGTAGTTGTGAAAGCGAATCTGCTCGCGCTCGAGCGCCGGTTGCAGCAACTCGCGCCAGCACCGGTATTGATCGTCCACCATGCGCCGCGAGCGCTCACTGATCCGCGCCAGTGTTTCGCTGGAAGACAATCCATCCGCCTCCACGCGCGAGGCGCCGATCAGTTTTTGCTGCTTCAGGCCCGCCACCCTGACCTCGAAGAACTCGTCGAGGTTTGAACTCACGATACAAAGAAACTTCAGGCGCTCGAGGAGGGGGTTCGACTCGTCGAACGCCTGATCCAAGACCCGCTGATTGAACTCCAGCCAACTCAACTCGCGGTTGATGAAATGTTCGCATTTGGAAAAATCCATGCCCCACTGCACGTCCACGCGATCATGCGGTCAAGGGTGGAGTGCGAAGGGGTCGAAAATTTCACAAAAACGTGTCCAGCCACCCACTGCGCGTGTTTTTCCGTTCCGAAAATTTTCACACAGTTTGCCCTTGTCCTCGCGCCTTCGGATGGGAAACCTATCTCTTACATGACGCACAAAACTCCCTCCGAAAAAGGTTACAGGATGCCAGCGGAATGGGAGCGCCATGAAGCGACCTGGATTTCCTGGCCCCACCCCGAGGGAAACAGCTTCCCCGGCAGCTACGACCGCGTCATCCCCACCTTTGTGAAAATGGCGGAGACGCTCGCAGAATCCGAGATCGTGCGCATCAACGTGAGCGGTTCCGCGCAGGAAAAAACCGTCCGCCAACTTCTGAAATCCTGCCCGCCAGAACGCATCGAGTTTTTCCACATCCAGACAGACGAGCCATGGTGCCGCGACCACGGACCGGTGTTTCTCGTGCGCGACGAGGCTCCTCGCCTTGCGGCGGTGAATTTCGGGTTCAATGCGTGGGGCTTCAAGCTCTCTCCTTTTGACGAGGACAATGCCGTGCCACCCGCCGTGGCAAAGGCGCTTGGTGTCCCGCTCATCGACGAGTCGCATTTCATCCTCGAGGGAGGCTCGATCGATACAAACGGCCAAGGTGTTGTCCTCACCACCGAAAGTTGCCTGCTGAACGCAAACCGCAATCCTTCACTGGACAAACACCAAATCGAAAAAAAGCTCCGCGACACGCTCGGATTCAAATCCATCATCTGGCTCGGAGACGGCATCGAGGGCGATGATACGGATGGCCACGTCGACGACATCACCAGATTCATCGGACCATCAACCGTCATAACCGCAGTGGAAGAGGACGAATCGGACCCGAATTTCGAGCCTCTCCAGCGAAATCTGGACAAGCTCCACACCACCCGCCTGCCCGGCGGCGAACCGCTCCACGTCTTCACGCTCCCCATGCCGACGCGCATCATGCGTGACGGACAGCGCCTCCCCGCAAGCTACGCGAATTTCTACATCGCGAACACCGTCGTCCTGCTCCCCGTCTTCGGCGAGGCGAACGACTCATGGGCTCTCTCGGCACTGCACGAGGCGTTCCCTGACCGCCGCATCGTTCCGATCGACTGCCGCGAACTCATCTGGGGACTCGGTGCCTTCCATTGCCTCACCCAACAGCAACCCGCTGTCGGTTGAACAAGCCCGACGCACCCTTCGGCTATTTCGTCGAGGGAATCTCCGAACAAAATTCCGCCATGCGCGCCATCGCGATTTTGATCTGCTCGAGGCCCGTGGCGAAACTGCAACGCACATGCCCCTCGCCACAAGCGCCGAACGCGGTGCCCGGGACAACAGCGACTTTCTTGGAGTTTAGCAGCCCCATGGAAAACTCGCGGCTCGAGAGTCCGGTGGATGTGATTTTTGGAAAAACATAGAACGAACCGCGCGGCGAACGGCACTCCAGGCCCATCTCATTCAGCGAGGACACGATGTAGTTTCGCCGCATCTGGTATTCGCTCCGCATCGCCGCCACACTCGATTCACCGCGTTCCAGAGCCTCGACCGCGGCATCCTGGCCCATGATCGAAGCGCAGAGGATCGAATACTGGTGGATTTTCATCATCGCCTCGATCAAGACCGCCGGGGCGCATGCAAAGCCGATCCGCCACCCAGTCATCGCAAAGGCCTTGGACAACCCGTGCAAAAAGACCGTGCGTTCCTTCATGCCAGGAAACGCCACGATGCTCGTGTGCTTGCCTCCATCGAAGGTCAACTCGCTGTAAATCTCGTCGCTCAACACAATCAGGTCGTGCTTCACGCACACCCCCGCGATTTTCTCCAACTCCTCCGGCGACATCGTCGCACCTGTGGGGTTCGTCGGGAAATTCAGCATGAGCACGCGCGTGTTAGGGCGAATCGCCTTTTCCAAATCCTCGGCGCGGAGCGCGAAGGCATCCTCGTCGCGGGTCTGCACGACCTGCGGTTCGCCGCGCGCCATTACGATCGTGGGGGCATACGACACGTAGCACGGCTCGTGGTAGAGCACGCCGTCGCCTGGATTCAAAATCGCCCGCAGCGCAAGATCGATCGCCTCGGACACGCCGACCGTGACAAGAACCTCGGAAAGCGGCTCGTAGCGCACACCGAAGTGTTGCTGCACATAACTTGAGATACTGCGGCGCAGCCTCGGCAGGCCGAGATTCGACGTGTAGCCGGTCCTCCCGCGCTCCAGCGCGTAAATGGCGGCCTCGCGGATATGCCATGGCGTGGCGAAATCGGGCTCGCCGATGCCGAGGGACACGACGTCCTCCATCGTTTGGACGATTTCAAAAAAGTCGCGAATTCCCGAGCGGGGAATGTCGCGGATGTGGGCTGCGATCGTGATGCTCACGGCGTGACAGCGAGGCGCTCCGTGGCGACATCAAGGTGGTGGAAGGTGCCGTTTTCCTTGTAGGTCTTAAGACGGAAATGCGTGGCGGTGGATTGGACCGCCTCGATCGTGCTCAACTTCTCGGCCACAAAACCAGCCGCGGCACGGAGGTTCGGCGCCTCGACAATGATCAGCAAGTCATAGCCCCCGCTCACGAGATAGCAGCTCTGCACCTCCTCGAATTTCGCGATGCGCGAGGCGATGCGGTCGAATCCCCCGTCGCGCTCCGGGGTGATTTTCACCTCGATGACCGCAGTGACTGTGTTCGTGCCCCACTTCTCGCGGTTCAACACGGGTTGGTAACCGAGAATCACCCCGTCGGACTCCAGTGCCGCGATCACCGCCTCGACCTCTTCTTTTGGCTTGTTCAGCAAACGGGCCATCTCATCACGCGGCATGAGGGCGTTTTTTTGGAGCAGTTGGATGATTTCTTCCATTCACCGCATCATGGAAATTGCGCCCCGCCTTGGCAAGCGCGCCGATGAGACACCCCACGCCCTCCGCTCGAGTCGCTTGATTTGAACAATCTTTTTGCAAAGATGCCGCAGTCCCAGTGAGCAACCATCCCACTCGAGTCCTGATTCTGACCGCCAGCATGGGCGAAGGCCACAACACCGCCGCCCGCAACATCCGCAACGCCATCGCCTCGGCCGCGGGCAACAGCGCGGAGGTTCTTGTTGTCGATCCCTACACCCGCACGAACCCTGTTGTGAACCGCCTCATCCAGCGGGGCTACAGCGCTGCGATCAACAACTACCCCCGCCTCTGGAAAATCGTCTTCACCATGCTCAGCCGCCCGGCGGTCATTGAGGGCATGGCTCCGCTCCTTGCCCAGTTGACCAGCGCCGTCAGCGGTCTCATCCGCGAGTTCAAACCGGACATCATCGCCTCGACCTACCCGGTCTTCGGCTATGTGATGCAAAAAATCAACGCCGCAGCCCCTGCCCCTTCAGTTCCTTTTTACATGGTCATCACGGATTCCACGATGATCAACCAGACCTGGTATCACTACCCCTGCGACGGTGCCATCGTGGCAGACGAACCCACCGCCGACGTTCTTCGACGCGGCGGTGTGCCAGAGGAAAAAATCCACACGTTGGGATTTCCCGTCGGGCTCGAATTCGAGGAATTCATCCCCGCCCCCCCGCCGCGCGCAGGGACATGGAACCTGCTTTTCTTCCCCGGCGGACCGCAGGAACGCGCCATCAACACGCTCGAATTGCTCGCGACCCTCGACGGCGTCTCAGTGAGTGTCATCACCGGCCGCCGCAAGGACACCCACGCGGCGCTGACCAAAGCCCGTCTTCCCCGCCGCGGAAACCTCATCGGCTGGACGGACAAAATGCCGGAACTCATGGGCTCTCACCATTTGTTCATCGGCAAAGCGGGCGGCGCCACGGTTCAAGAAGCCATCGCCGCGCAAATTCCATTCATCGTCAGCCATATCGTTCCCGGCCAGGAGGAGGGCAACATCGCGCTCATCCAACAATCGGCCATCGGAGCGCTCGCCTCGCAAAGCCCGGAGCATGTCCTGCACCTCGTCAAAGGTGCCATGGCGAACGATTCCAACCTCTGGCGCACATGGAGAAAAAACCTCCTCCAAATGCAAAAACCCTCGGCCTCCCGAAAGATTGCGGAATTCCTGCTCAAGCGCGCCGAGGGCTACTGAACTTCCAGCGCCCAGCGTTGACGCCTGATTTGTCTACCAGTCGGGCAATTCCTCACCGGGCATAAGCATGTGCACACCGGGAATCTTTGAAAAATGCCCGTCATCGGTCAACACGGCCGCACCGATCGCGGCGGCACTCTCCGCGATCAATATATCCTGCGCCGGCACTGTGATCCCTTTTCTTCCCAACGCCCACGCGGTCTCTGTGGAATCCTCCCAGATTTTGTTGGTGGTGGGCACATTGATCATCACATCAAAAAATCCTGCCACCCGCCGCCGGATTTTCTCGATCCGCAACCCGCGCTCGACCTCCATCCGGACCATCCCGCAGATCACCAGATCGCCATTGCCGATCCAGTCGCCCAAGCTGACGACAGGATCGACTCCGCGCCTCAGCAGCCCGATGTAGACATTGCTGTCAACGAGAACGCTTGCTGCCATATTTTCTCCCGTATGGAACGCTGCTCTCGGCTGCCCTCATGGACATGATGTCGTAATCGGGATCCACGGCATTTTTCATTTCCTCGGGCGTCAACCCGATCCCCTTGCTCACGACCTCCTTGAACCTGGCTTTCCTGTCCATTTCCTTGAGAGCCATCTCAACGGCCTCGGTCTTGCTGGAAAACCCGAACCTTTCGATCACCCTGTTCAACAAGGCTTCGTCTATGTGCATTGTCATCTTCATGCCATACTTGGTATGGCATGGCTGACCATGCGTCAAACTTTTTTTGTGAAAACCTCGAAGTTTTTTAAAGCGACTTGCAGAACTCCTCGATCCGGTCGAGGCCGCTCTTGATCACATCGAGGCTTGTGGCGTAGCTGAGTCGAACTGTGCGGTCATCACCGAAGGCGACACCGGGAACCACGGCGACATTCCCCTTGCTGAGCAGGCGGTCGGCGAAGTTTTGCGACTTCAACCCGAGCGCGCTGATGTTCGCCAAGACGTAGAACGCGCCTTGCGGCTTGACTGCGGTGATGCCTGGAATCTGTGTCAAACGCTCGAACATGTATTGGCGACGGATATCGAACTCCTCGCGCATGTCGGTGACGCACTGCTGGTCGCCGGTCAACGCGGCAAGTCCGCCGTATTGGGCGAAGGAGCAGGCATTCGAGGTCATGTGACTCTGCATGGAGTCGATCGCCTTGGCGACCGCCTCGGGGGCGGCGAGGTATCCAAGTCTCCATCCGGTCATCGAGTAGGCTTTGCTGAAGCCGTTCACCGTGATCGTCAGGTCGTAGGCCTCGGGGGACACTGAAGCCATGCTCACATGCTCGGCACCATCGTAGGTGAGCTTCTCGTAGATTTCATCGGAGAGAATATAGATGTCCTCCTCTGCCGCGACATCGGCGAGGGCCTTCAATTCCTCCCTCGTGTAAACAGCGCCTGTGGGGTTTCCGGGGCTGTTGAGGATGATCATCTTGGTGGCGGGAGACATCATGCTCTCGAAATCCTCGGGCGTAATCTTCCAGTTGTTTTCCTCGCGCGTCTGCACGATCACCGGCTCGCCACCGACGATCCTCACCATCTCGGGATAGCTGAGCCAATAGGGGGCGGGAATCAACACCTCGTCGCCCTCGTTCACCACGGCGGCGATTGCATTGAAGCACGATTGCTTGGCTCCGCTGCTCACGATCACCTGGTGCGGCTTGTAATCAAGACCGTTGTCTTTGAGAAATTTTTGGGAAATGGCCTGCCTCAACTCGGGAATACCGGAACTCGGCGTGTATTTCGTGCGACCCTCTTGAAGCGCTGCGATGGCTGCCGCCTTGATGTGCTCGGGCGTGTCCATGTCAGGCTCGCCTGCTCCGAATCCAAAGACCTCGATCCCCTCGGCTTTCATGGCCTTTGCCTTGCTGTCGATCGCCAAGGTCAGGGATGGGGTGAGTTGTTTCAATCGGGTGGCTGTTTCCATAATGATTTTAAGATATTTTAAGGGATTCGGGACCCCGCCTCCCCATTTCGGACCAGTCACGGACCATGCATGGCGGCGGCGAGAGCGCGGAAAGGTATCGGCAGCCTCGGGAAAAGGTCAACACACAACTTGCCGATCGAAACCCCGAATGCCGCACCCTCGCCGCCACGCGATGGAGGGTTGATGCCTCACGGCGTTTTGAGTTTACTGCGGTCCGCATGTCCGCCGTCCTGCTCATTGTCGACGATGAAAAGAATACCCGCGATGGTCTTCGCAACGCCCTCGGGGACGAGTTCGAGGTGTATGTCGCGGCGGACGTCGAAAGCGCGTTGACCACCTTGGAGGCGATGCCGGCCGATGTGATCCTCACGGACCTGCGCCTTGGCGGCGAGGATGGCATGTCGCTCATCGAGACGGTTACCAAGCTCCCCAACCCGCCGATCTGCATCATGATGACCGCCTACGGTTCCGTGGACACCGCCGTAGAGGCGATGAAGCGCGGCGCCTATGATTTCGTCACCAAGCCCGTGAATATCGATCGCCTGGAGATGCTCATCAAGAGGGCCCTTCGCGAGCGCGACACCTCGCGAGAAAACAAGGAACTCCGCTCGAAAGTCGAAAAACAAAACACCGTCGAAGGCATGATTGGCCGCTCGCCCGCCATGGTCGAGGTCTTCGAAATCATCAAACAAGTCGCCCCCTCCCGGGCCACCGTTCTCATCCAAGGCGAAAGCGGCACCGGCAAGGAACTCGCCGCCCACGCCATCCACCACCTCAGCCCTCGGGCGAATGAAAAATTCATCGCCGTCCACTGCGCGGCATTGACCCCCGAACTCCTCGCGAGCGAACTCTTCGGTCATGAAAAAGGCGCGTTCACCGGCGCGTTCGAACGCCGCATCGGGCGTTTCGAGCAAGCCAAGGGCGGCACGCTGTTCCTCGACGAGATCGGTGAAATCGACCACGCCACCCAAGTCAAAATCCTCCGCGTGCTCGGCGAGCGCACCTTCGAGCGCGTGGGCGGCTCGCAGACCATCACGGCCGATGTCCGGCTCGTCGCCGCCACCAACAAGGATCTCGCAAAACTCGTCGCGGAGGGAAAATTCCGTGACGACTTGTTTTTCCGCCTTCACGTCGTGCCCCTCACTATGCCCCCCTTGCGCGATCGCAAGGTCGACATTCCGCTGTTGATCGAGGCATTCCTCAAGGACGCCGCGCTGGAGAACGCCAAGCCGGTGCGCCCACTCTCCCTCGAAGCCACTCACAGCCTTCTCGAATACGACTGGCCTGGGAATGTCCGCGAACTTCGCACCGCCATCGAACACGGAGTGGTCATGGCTTCTGGAAAGGAAATCACCCTGCGAGACCTTCCCGCCTCGGTCAAAAATGGCTCGTTCACTCCGGTTGCCCAGCCGGTCTTTGATAAAAGCCAACCGTTCCAGGATCACGCATTAAATTTGAGGGAATCCGAAACGGCCCTGATCCTCCGCGCTCTCGAGGACGCCCGTGGAAACCGCAGCAAGGCCGCCACCCTCCTCGGCATCAGCCGCCGCACCCTTCACCGCAGGCTGAAAGAATTAAATATTTTCAAGCGCCAACCCCGCTAACTCCAAATGCCAGAGCAACCCACCGAGCCT
>CAZRLX010000054.1:0-15955 GCA_964601115.1 uncultured Chthoniobacter sp.
ACCAGTTCCCGAGCATCTCGAAGAAGGTGTGGTGGTAGGTGTCGAGGCCGACATCATCGAGGTCGTTGTGTTTGCCTCCGGCGCGGATGCATTTCTGGGTGTCCGCCGCGCGCTGGTCCGATGAGGGCAGCGCGCCCGCCCATTTCGAGACATCGGGGGATTTCTGGTCGAGGAAGAACGGAACGAACTGGTTCATGCCCGCGTTTGTGAACAGGAGGTTCGGCGAGTCCGGCATGAGGCTCGAAGAGGGGACGATGGTGTGCTGTTTTTCGCGGAAGAAATCGAGGAAGGACTGGCGGATGCTGGCAGAGGTCATGATTTTTGAAAAAAGGTGGCGGTAGGAAAACGGAGCGGACGGGAGTTGGCAATGCGCGATCAGAGTCCGTCGAGGGCGTCGAGGAAGGTGGCGGGAACGAAGCGAATCTCCGGCGATCCGGTGATGAGCACCGGCACGGTGGCATCTGGCAGTTTCGGTCCGATCGAAAGACCGAGGACGGGATGCTCGCCCGCGAGGGCCTCGGGGGTGTTCTCCGAGAGGAGGGCGGTGAACTCGATGCGGTAGGGAGGATCGGCAAGGGAGGTTTCCTGAATGGCAGCCGGCGTGGCCGGGCGGTAGGACGAGACGCGAGTGGAGGCGAGGGTTTTCACGAGATCGTCGATGTTGACAGTGGTTGGTTGCCATGTGTCGCCGTTCCGGTGGATGGCGAGATTGGATCGCGGGGTTTTAATTTTGACGAGATCCACCATGTCGGGATTGACGCGGGCGAGGGCGCGGTCGCGGAGCAAGTCGAGATCGATGGCGAGGAGGTCGGGTGCGGATGGGGGGAGGAGTCCCGAGATATTGCGGGGCTGAAGTTCCACGGAGCGGATGCCCGATTCGTTTGGGCGGGTGAGGGAGATGAGGATCGGCGCGTCCGTGGCCAGGGAGCGGAGTTCGATCGAGCCTGAAAAATCGAGAGCCTCGCCGGTGTTTTTTTTGCCACTGAAAGATTGGATTGCTGTTTGGGAGATGGCGTCGAGGAGGCGCTGGACTGCGGCGGGGTCGGCTTGGTCGCGCACCGGCTTGAGGATGTGCCAGGTCGAGCCGTTGCGCTTGAGTTCGATGAGCGAGGGGCCGCTTCGCAGGGTGATGTGTTCCACGGTTGCCGGATCGATCGTTAGCAGTTTCCGTTCGCGGAAGGCGGCGGGGTCGATGGAGACGAGGTCTGTGAAGCTTTTCGGGACGAGGTGGATGGTGTTCGAGTGTTTGAATGAAACGTAGGTGCGGGAGTTGTCCGGGCTGGATTTGCCGATGAGGAGGGTGCCCGGCCTGTCCCCGAGGAAGTCGATTTGGAGGCTGCTTTTGCTGACGCCGAAGGTGGAGAGTTTTTTGTCGTCGCCCACTTCCGAGGCATCGATGCGGTCGAGGATGGGGGATTCGAGGGCCGCTTGAAGGAGGGCGCGCACCATGGCTGGGGATGCCTCGTCGGTGGTGGCACCGTTGGAAATCCGCCATCCTTCGCCGGATTGCTCGAGGGTGTAGGTGGTGTCGCCGTTTTTGATTTTGATGCCGTGGATTTCCGACGGGTCGAAGCGGAAGAGCGGCGATCCCACGGTGGCGAGGCGGTCGGGCGAAAAGCGCCAGCGGGTGGTGGTGCCGACAAAGACCGCGAGTCCGATGGCCGCGAGGACGATGAGGACGGTGGCGAGGCGGCTCATGCGCGGCGGCGAATCCAAACAAGCAGCCCGAGCAGCGCCGAGGCGCAGGGCATGGCGATCATGACCACAAGGGCGAGGCGTGAGAGTTGCTCGTCGGTGAGGTGGAGGAGGAATCGGGTGGAGGTTTTTGGAGTGATGCCGCTGACTTCCGAGCGGTTGATGAGGGAATTGATCGAGCCGACGAGGAGGTCGAGCCCCTGCGGGGTAAGCGAGGCGTCAAATGCGAACTGCGAGGTTCCCATGACGATGAGGCGCGAGGATTGGACTTTGACGCGGTCGTCCTCCACGGCATTGCGGTCCGCCGAGGCGGCGATGACGAGGGGTTGGCCGTGGTCGACGCCATCCTGGTAGCTGACGCCATCCGGTTGGTTCGGGGCATGGTCTGTTTCTCCCCAGAATTCCTCGGCGGGTTCGACGAGGGGGCGGATGCGGATTTTTTCGGTTTTGATGAGTTCCTGGTTGATGGCGAGGCTTTGTGTGGCGCCCGGGAAGAGGATGTTCATGCCCTCGAGGCGGCGGGTGATTTCGGCGTCCTGCATGACCTGGCCGGTGACATCGCGGAGGATGCCGGTGGCGAAGGGGAGTTGGATGAGGCGGAGGACGCGGTCGTTGCGTGGAACGATGCCCGCTGTGGCGAGGAGGGCGCGCAGGTTCGGCGTGTCGGCATTGGGGTCGAGGAGGACGAGCATTCTGCCGCCCGCGCGGAGCCATGCGGCGAGGATGGCGGATTCGCGTTCGTCCAGATCGGATTTCGGCGCGGCGATGACGATGGCCGAGACATCCGGCGGCACGGCGTCGGAGGAGGCGAGGGAGAGTGTTTGGACGCGGGCGTTCTGGTCGGTGATGGCCGACGAGAGGGTCGAGAGTTGGCGGGCCGGGTCGGGTTCCCCGTGGCCTTGGAGAAAGGCGACATTTTCGGTGTCGGGTTTCAGGAGTTGCAGCATGGCGGCGGTGATGGCCTGTTCGCCGCGAAAAGAGAGGAGGACGGGAGGCCCGCCTTGAGGAACCTGGGAGAAATCGAATTCGCCGGTGTCGAGGATGTTGAGCAGGCGGTGGCGGCCATCGTGTTCGACAATGACGAGGTCATCGATGCGGGAGAGGTTGTATTTGGTTTTGAGGTCCTCCGCGCGGGTGAGATTGCGTGTGGGGTCCACGTATTCCACGAGGAGTCCCTCGCGTTTGTTGAAAAGGAACTCGGTCATGAGATTCCGCAGGTCCGGCAGGAGAGCGCTCGAAGGCGAGAGGAATGTCGGGGAGCTAACGATGATGATTTGGAGGGGTTGCTTGAATTCCTTGAGGACGGTCTTGGTTTGCGCGGCGAGGGCGAACTTTTGCGAGCGCGAGAAATCGAAGCGTTCGTAGTGGACGAACCCGAGGTGGTTGACGAGCAGGTAGATGACAACGGCCGAGAGAATCTGGAGACCGACGCCGATTTTGATGCTGGTGCGGTGCGGGTTCATGCTTTCCAGCGGCGGTATTGGAAGATGTGGAATGTCGCGAAGAGCACGAGGAGCGACGAGCTGAGATAGAAGACCACCGGGCGGGTGTCCACGATGCCCCGCGAGAAATCCATCATGTGTTCGACAGGGGAGATGTAATAGGTGAGTTCGCGGAGGAGGCCGCCCGAGGCGGGCAGGATGAATGCGAGGAGGCCGATGAAAAAGAGGAACAGAATGGCCGAGAAGGAAACGATGGCGGCCACGATCTGGTTGTTGGTGAGGGCCGAGGCGAGGCAGCCGATGGCGGTGAAGAGGAAGCCCATGAGGAGGAGCATGCCGTAGGCGCCGAGGTAGCTTCCGGCGGCGCCTGTGGCTTTTTCCCCGGTGATGGTCTCGAAGGCGAGGAAGTAAAGCAGGCTCGGGGCCCAGAGGATGATTTGGAAAAAGACGCAGCCGGTGTATTTCGCCAGCACGACCTGGATGTCGCGCACGGGGGCGGTCATGAGGGTTTCCAGGGTGCCGAGTTTCGCCTCTTCGGAAAACACGCGCATGGTGACGAGCGGGAAGGCGAGGACGAAGGGGAACCAGAAGTAGACGGTGTTGAAAAACGCCTCGACCATGGTGGTGGAGCCCGGCGAGCGGTTCAGCAGCGAGACGCCCGCGTGGAAGTTGAATCCGGTGACGAGGAGGAAAAAGAAGAGGACGACGTAGGCGAGGGGTTGGTGGAAGGCCGAGGCGATCTCGCGGCGGGTGAGGATGAGGAGGCGTCTCATGGTTCAGTGGTCCTCTCCGCTTGTGACTTCGGCGAAAACGTCCTCGAGTGAAACCGGCGGGCGGCTGATTTCGCGGACACGCCATTTTTGATCCATGGCATGGGAGTAGAGTGACTCGCGGGGGTCGTGGCCCTCGGACGCCTCGATGGTGAAGACCGTCCAGTCGCCATCGGCGCGGTGCGAGACGGTTTGGACGCCCTCGATTTTGCGGAGCATGCCGGCGGCGCTGCGGGCGTCCGGCACGACGGCGTCGAAGAGGATATGGCCGGTTTGGCCGAGGCGTGCGCGGAGGTTTTGGGGGGTGTCGAGGGCTTCGATGCGGCCGCGGTTGATGATGATCACGCGCGAGCAGAGCATTTCCACCTCCGGGAGGATGTGGGTGGAGAGCAGGATGGTGTGGTGGCGGCGGAGGTTGCGAATGAGATTCCGGATGAGGCGGATTTGGTTCGGGTCGAGGCCGATGGTGGGTTCGTCGAGGATGAGGAGGTCCGGTTCGTGGACGAGAGCGTCGGCGAGGCCCACGCGTTGGCGGTAGCCTTTCGAGAGGTGGCCGATGATTTTGCGGGAGACATCGGTGAGGCCGCACAGTTCCAGCACATCGCCGATGCGCTCGCGGAGTCGGCGGCCAGGGACACCCTTGAGGGCGGCGCGGTAGCGGAGGTATTCGGAAACCCTCATGTCGAGCGGGAGCGGCACGTTTTCGGGGGTGTAGCCAATGTGTTCACGGGCGCGGAGGGAATCGGTGAAGACATCGAAGCCCGCGACCTCGGCACGTCCGGAGGTCGGAGGGAGGTAGCCCGCGAGCATTTTCATGGTGGTGCTCTTGCCCGCGCCGTTCGGGCCGAGGAAGCCAACGATCTCGCCCTTTTGGACCTCGAAATCGATGCCGTCCACGGCGGTGAACGAGCCGTAGCGCTTGGTGAGATTTTCCACCTTGATCATGGGGCGGGGAATTTATGCCAGTGTCGGCGGGAGTGGGAGCAAAAAGGCGGACGTGGCAATGGGGTGAAGAAACCCCTTTTCGGCCAATGTGCTGTTGGTATAGAGGTCGCGCATGATTTCCGTGCCCGATCCGTTGCATCCGGCGGTTGTTCATTTTCCGGTGGCCTTGTTGCTGGTCGGCGGGTTGCTGGCATGGATGGCGGTGATTTGGCGGCGGTGGGCGCTTCCCGCCGCGTTGATTCTGTCACTGGGGGCCGCCGGAGCGATTGTCGCTGTGGAAACGGGTGAGCACGAGGCCGACAGGCTTGGTGAGTTGTCCCCGGCGGCTGACCATTTATTGGACGAGCATGCCGAGGCCGGTGAGACGGCCAGAACACTGGGAGTGGTCACAGCGGGGTTGGCGATTTTGTCCGCGTTGCTCGGAAGGTTTGTGAGGACTGCGAGAGTGGTTGCGCTGTTATGCGCGTTAGCCTCGGTGGGGGCTGGGTGGCAGGTTGCGAAGGCAGGCCACTATGGCGGCATGATGGTTTACCATCAGGGCGTGGGAATCCGCGAGGGCGCGAGCATCAAGCCAGCGAAGACCGCTGATCCGCGCGAAGGGAATGATTCAAAGCGTCCATGAGCATCGATATGGAATCCACAAACGAGGCCGCCGCCGCGCAGAGCGGGGAGTTGGCATTGGCCGTGCCACGGAAGCCCGTGCGGCGGAGTCGCGAGGAACGCACCTCGAGGCCGCCGATGGCTCGCATGATGCGGATTCACGATTTGATCAAGGACAGCGGGTATCCGAATTGCACCTCGTTGTCCGTCGAGTTCGAGGTGTCGTGCAAGACGGTGATGAGGGATTTGGATTTCATGCGCGACCAGTTGCGGTTGCCGATCGAGTATGACGCGTTGCACCGGGGGTTTTATTACACAAAGCCCGTGTCGGCTTTTCCGAGGATTGCGATGTCCGAGGGGGAGGTCGTGGCGTTGCTTGTGGCGCAGAAGTCGCTGGATCAATACCGGGGCACGGTGTTTGAAAAGCCGTTGAGGTCGGCTTTTGAGAAAATGACAAGCAACCTCGATGGCGAGGGGATGTTTTCCTTCCAGGAGTTGGAGGAGGCGATCTCGTTCCGGCCGGTCGGTTATGCGGTGCAGGAGTTGAAAATCTTTGATGTGCTGTCCAGCGCAGTGCTTGCGCACCGGGTGGTGGAGTTCGACTACCACAAATTGAGCGGCAAGAAATCCGAGCGCCGGAGGGTCGAGCCGTATCACCTCGGGTGCATCGACAACCAGTGGTATCTGATCGGGCACGATCTGGTGCGCGACAAGAAGCGCACGTTCGCCCTGGCGCGGTTGAGCAAGCCGAAGATCATGAAGGCGACATTCAAGCCGCAGGATGATTTCTCGGTGGAAGAGATGTTCGCCTCGAGTTTTTCCGCCTTTGAAACGCCCAAGCCCTCGCGGGTGGTGATCCGGTTGGATGCGTTCGCCGCGCGGCTTGCCGCCGAGCGGGTGTGGCATCCGTCGCAGCGCATGAAGGATGTGCCCGGAGGCGGGGCGGTGATGACCCTCGAGGTCGGGTTGGCGCCTGATCTTGAGAACTGGATTCTCGGCTGGGGGATGCACGCGAAGGTGCTCGAGCCCTCCGAATTGTGCGAGCGGATCGCCTCCATCGCGCGATCGATGGCGTTGCAGTATTCCTGAGTCAGGCAGCTCGGAGTTTTTCAAGGACGGCGAGCGCCCTGCCGCTGTCGATGGATTCGGTGGCAAGCGCGTGGGCAGAGCCAAGATCGGGAGCGATGCCGGCTACGGCGAGTGCCGCGGCGGAGTTCAGTAGGACAGCCTGCCGGGCGGTGCCTTTTGTGTCTCCAGCGAGAATGGACGCGATGATTTTTGCGTTTTGGGTGGCATCGCCGCCGAGGAGTTCGTTGGCCGAGGGGGAGGTGATTCCGAAATCGGCGGGGTTGATTTCGAAAGAGCGCATGGTGCTGTTTTCCCAGGCTGTCAGATGGGTGATGCCGAGAGGGGAAACCTCGTCGAGACGGAGACCGTCGGGACCAGAGCCGTGAGCCGCCCAGGCGCGTTTGCGTCCGAGATTTTTGAACACGGCCGCGTAGGTGGCGACAAGGGTCGGGTCGAACACTCCAGCGAGCTGGAAATCAGGGCGTGCGGGGTTCAAGAGCGGTCCGATCATGTTGAAGATGCTCGCTGAGCCTTGCTCCGCGAGGAGTTTTCGGACCGAGACGACGGCTTTGAACGCCGGATGCCATGCGGGGGCGAAGAGGAAGCAACACCCGGCTTTCTCCAAGGCGGCGGCGGCTTCGGCAGGCGAGAGGTCGATTTTGACGCCGAGAGCCTCGAGGACATCCGCCCCTCCGGATTTCGAGGTGATGCCGCGATTACCGTGTTTGATAATGCGAGCGCCCGCACCCGCCGCAACGAACATGGTGGTGGTGGAGATATTGAAAAAGCCCGCCTTGTCACCTCCGGTGCCGCACACATCGAGGCATCCCTCACCCGAGACCGGAAAAGGCACAGCATGCTCGAGCAGGAGATCCACGAACGCGGCGATCTCCCCCGGAGTCTCTCCCCGGCGGTGGAGGGTGCCGAGAAATGCGGCCCGGTGTTCCACGGATTGGGAGTCGTCGAGCAGGAGGGTGCATGCGGCGTGGATCTCATCAGTAGAGAGGGTGCCGGGTTCACTGGCGCGCGCGGTGAGGGATGCAAGGGTCATGGGCGAAGCGTGGAGGTGAATGCCGCGAAGATCAACATCCGGTGCGGGAGGTGGTTTTTTTCAAGCCGCTGGAGCGAGAATGGCATCGCGCATGCCATGGAGGAGTTTCTTGTCGTCCGGGCAAATCGTCGCCAGCGCGCCGCCGAGGATGCGGTTTTTGTCGCTGTTGAAGTAATACGGGCAAAGCCGCACTCTGCCGCGCATCGAGGTGATGCTGTCGGTGTGGGGTGTCCAGAATTCAGTGTCGAACAATCGGCCCGGATGGAACACCTGGAGGATGTGCGGGTGTTTCGGGAACGCCTCGAGCGCCGCCTCGAGGGTTGATTTCCACTCGTGCTGTGGCATGTCCGAGGCGACGGACACGCCACGCGAGCCCCAGGCATTTTCTGAAAAGCCGCTGATTTTGAGGATGAAGTTGCGCCGTTTCTGGCTGAAGCGGGCAACCTCGTCCCACGAGTGTGCCTCAAGTCGGGGAAGGACCGCATGGCGGGGCAGGGGGGAGGGGTCGACGAGCCAAGTGTAGGGAATGACTTTTTGCAGGGACTGGAAGGCGCGTTCGCCGAGTTCGCGGTTCCAGAAGTCCTCGAGCGGCTTAAGCCAGAAGAGAGCGAACCAGAGTTTTTCCTCGAGGGCAGGCTTGAACGGAGGGGTGACGCGCAGGTGTTTCGAGCGCACCCCCTCCATGAGCGCGGCGGCGGCGGGGACATTGGCGAGATCGAAGAGTTCGAAAAATCGGTAGATTCGCTCCTGGAAATCGGTGCGTGGCGAGGAGTCGAGCACGCGCCAGAGAGGCTTGCCGGCATGGAGTGAATTCAATTCCGTGGCGAGCCACTCCATTTCCGGGCGGTAGGTCGAGGCCTCCTCGGAGACCACGATATCTCCGCCAGGGAGGATTTCGGCAAAGCCGCGCAGCATGCCGTCCGCCCCGCCGAGGACATCGAATCCAAGCTCTGCGTAGGTTTTCGCCAGCCATGCGGTCAGTCCAATGCCACCCGGCACGCTGTCGAGTTCGGCGATCGTGTAGCCGTCATCGGTGAGAATGACATCCGGTCGGATCACGCGAGGAACATCGCCTGCTGCAGTGTGTTCGCGTTGAAACGTGACGAGATCGGGCGGCTTGCCGGCATCCAGCAGATCGGCCACCCAAGCGGGTTGGCGGCCCTTGACGCTCTGGCGGTAGAGGAGTTCACAGGCACGGACGAAGAGGGTGAGGCGGTGGCCGAGTTTTTCGAGTTCCTCGGCGAAGCCCTCCGGGAGATCGAAGGGACGCGGGGCGATGCGCCATTCCTTTTCGTGGAACAATCCGCCTGAGGGAAGGGCGCGGTGGATTGAGCGGGCGGCCTCCAGCGGACTCATGAGAGAACCTTGAGGGCCAGGCGCACGAGTTCCTCGGAGGAAGGCATCGGTTCGCCGCTTTTTGTGACAGTGCGGATCGCCTTGTGTGCCTCGACTTGTTTGTAGCCAAGGGAGATGAGCGCCAGCACGGCATCGTGGAAGTGGATGTCGTCCGCCCCCGGCGCGTTTTTGGCGCTCGAGGCCTCCCACTCCGCCGCCACACCGACCTTGTCCTTCAACTCCAGCACGATTCGCTCGGCTGTTTTTTTCCCCACGCCGCTGATTTTCGAGATCGTGCCCGTGTCGCCCGCAACGACAGCCGATTTGAACATTTCAACCGAGAGACCGCTGAGGACCGCGAGGGCGATCTTCGGGCCCACGCCGCTGACATGGTTGAGGAGGAGGCGGAAGAGGTCCCGCTCGCCCTGTGTCATGAAGCCGTAGAGAACGTGGGCGTCCTCGCGCACGGCGAGGTGGGTGAGGATTTTGACAGGCGCGCCCACGGCGGGAAGGCGCTCGAAGCTTGATATGGGGATCACCACTTGATACCCGACGCCATGGACATTCACGACGACTTGGGTGGGGAGGGATTCGGCGAGTGTTCCTTCTAAAAATGCGATCATGTTGAGCGGCATTGTTACCAGACGCGGATGGAAACTCAAAAGCGCGCTTTGTGTTTTTGTGATGTTCGCCATGGCGGGTGCGGGTGTGGCTGCGGACGAATGGGCGCTGTTGGTGGGGCCGTCGTTTTCAGAGCACAAGATGCGGCGGCCGATCGAGGGGTCGCGCCGCACGGTCATCTCGGTCTGCCGGATGGTCGGGGGCGAGCCAGAGCCATTGACGCGCGAGCAGAAAAAATCCGTCCACATGACTTATGCCCAGGTCCGCGTCGAGGCCTTGAAAACCGCCTCGCGCGTGTTGGCAGGGTTGAAACCAGTTTTTGTTCGCGACGGGAATGGCGTCATTCGCCATGCCGAATTGCGCGGGGTGCATCCGCTGACCGCCTCCACGGTGCTTGCGCCGGAGTTCGGCGCCATGTTCCGCGACACGCTTGGTCCCGATCTGCTCGTGGCCATGCCGCACAGGAATGTGGTGTATGTTTTTTCCCGGCAGGACGACGCGCATCTGCTCAAGGCCGAGGAGATCATCCAAACGTATCTGAACGCCGTTTATCCGGTGAGCCGCGAGGTGTTCGCGCTGGAGGACGGCAGGCTGCGCTCGTTGGGGGTGCTTCAATAGCGCTTGCCAGAGCGAACGGCCGCTCTATGAACATGGCCGCATGGTCACGGACATTGCCCGCGTGCTTTACCACGAAACGGAAATCCTCGCCCGCATCGATGCCATGGCGAGGGAACTCACCGAGGAATACCATGGCAAGGAATTGACGGTGATTGCGATTTTGAACGGCAGCTTTGTTTTTATGGCGGACCTGCTGCGGCGGGTCCCGTTGCCGATCCAGATCGACTCGTGGAGTGTCTCGAGTTACCGCGGCACGCAATCCACCGGGCGCATCGAGTTCCGCCAGAGCCGTCTTGCCGACGTGCGCGGGCGGCATGTGTTGATTCTCGACGACATCCTCGACAGCGGGCGCACGCTCAAGGCGATCAAGGAACGCCTCGAGGCCGAGTCCGGGGCGTTGGATGTCCGTTCGTGTGTGCTTTTGCGCAAAAACGTGCAGCGCGCTGCGGAAATCAGCGCAGACCATGTGGGATTCGACATTCCCGACGAGTTCGTCGTCGGCTATGGGCTCGATTACAACGAGCGCTACCGGAACCTGCCGTATATCGGCGTGCTGAAGCCCGAGGCGATTGCGCGACACGCCTGAGAAGCGGGTCCCCGCTGTGTTGGTCCGCAGGATCATCGGGAGCGGAGAAGCGGGCGAGGAGGTGTTTTTCCAAAAAATTCCTCCACATTCCGGATTTTGGAGCGAAACTTGCTGGCTCGTTTTTCTACAGATTTCATGAACCACGCATTGCCACTCCACCAATCCACCAGCCTGTATCATCCCGAAATGGAGCACGACGCCTGCGGTGTCGGATTTGTCGCCAAAATCAGCGGCGAACGCTCGAATGCGATTCTGGAAACGGCGCTTGTCTCGTTGTGCAGCCTTGTTCACCGCGGCGCGTTGGATGCCGATGCGAAGACCGGCGATGGCGCAGGCGTCACGACCCAGATTCCCTACAAGATTTTCCGTCCTGAGGTGGAGAAACTCGGGCACACCCTCTACAACGACAGCGATCTCGGCGTCGGTGTCATGTTTTTCCCGCAGGACAACGAGTATGAAATGGCCCGGGCCAAGGCCATCACGGAAGAAGTGCTCGAAAAGCGCGAGTTGTTTGTCTTCGGTTGGCGCGAGGTGCCGGTGAACGACAACGTGCTCGGCGACAAGGCGCAGATGACGATGCCGCTCATCGAGCACATCCTCGTTGGGCGTCCGGCGGGTATGTCGGATGACGACTACGAGCGCCGCCTGTTCCTTGCGCGCAACGAGATCGAGGACCGCGCCGCCGCCGACAAGATTCGCAATTTCTACATTCCGTCATTCTCGCACCGCACGATTTCCTACAAGGGCCTGTTGGTCTCGTCTTCGTTGGAAAAATTCTATCCCGACCTGGCGAACCCGAACTACGAGACGGCGATTGCCTTGTTCCATCAGCGCTACAGCACGAACACATTTCCCACCTGGCCCTTGTCGCAGCCCTTCCGCGCCTTGGCTCACAATGGCGAGATCAACACCGTGCGCGGCAACCGGAACTGGATGCACGCCCGCGAGGCGGAATTACAGGCCGATTTCTGGGGCAAGGACATCGACCTGCTCAAGCCGATCATCCAGCCAGGAGGCTCCGATTCCGCGAGCCTCGACAACGCGCTTGAAATCTTGACGATGAGCGGGCGCAGCATCCTTCACTCGATGACGATGCTCGTGCCGCCGGCGTATCGCTCCGATCCCACGATCTCGAAGGAACTTCAGGAGTTCTACGATTACCACCGCTGCTTCTGCGAGCCTTGGGACGGCCCGGCCGCCCTTGTGTTCACCGACGGTGTGACTGCCGGGGCCTGCCTCGACCGGAACGGCTTGCGCCCCGCACGATACAATATCACAGAGGACGGTGTGTTTATCATCGCCTCCGAGGTTGGCGGGTCGGAACTCGATCAGGAGACCATTGTCGAAAAAGGCCGTTTGGCCCCCGGCGAGATGATCGCCATCGACACCTCCACCGGAAAACTTCTACGCGACAACGATATCAAGACGTCCCTCGCCACAGCCAAGCCCTACGGCGAGTGGCTTGAGAACAACCTCAAGCGTCTGCCGCAACTCGGCGAGGAGTCCATCGCGACCCCCGCCGGCGAACTCGACATCCTTGGCCTGACACAGCGACAGATCGCGTTCGGCTATTCCTCCGAAGAGGTCGACATGGTAATCAAGCCCATGATCAAAGACGGGGCGGAGCCTGTCGGTTCCATGGGCGACGACACGCCGCTCGCGGTGCTTTCGCACAAGCCGCGCCTGCTTTACACCTACTTCAAGCAACTCTTCGCACAGGTGACGAATCCGCCGATCGACCCGATCCGCGAGAAGCTTGTCATGAGCCTCACGACCGTCCTCGGTTGGAGGAAAAACCTGCTCGCTGAATCCCCTGAGCACGCCCGGTTGGTGCATATCGAGTCGCCGATCCTGATCGACGCCGAGTTCGACACGCTGTGCAACCTCGGTGGTGAGCACAAAGCGGTCACCGTCTCCACCTTGTGGAACGCGTCGGAAGCCGAGGCGGGGCTTGAAAAAGCCGTTGAGCGTATATGCAACGAGGCGGAGGCCGCCATTGATGCCGGAGCGCGCATTTTGATTCTCTCCGACCGCGGCGTCGACCATGCGACTGTTCCTGTGCCCATGTTGCTGGCCACCGGAGCCGTCCACCACCACTTGATCCGTGTCGGCAAGCGCATGAAGGCCGGCATCCTCTGCGACACCGGCGAGGCCCGCGATGTCCACCAGATCGCCTGCCTGATCGGCTACGGCGCGGCGGCGATCCATCCGTATCTGGCATTTGAAACCATCCGCGAAGTGCTCGAGCGGAGCGGCACTGTCGAGGACTATGGCAAATCGCTCGTGAACTACCGCAAGGCACTCGAGGCCGGATTGCTGAAGATTATGTCCAAGATGGGCATCTCGGTGGTGAACAGCTACCGCGGGGCGCAGATTTTCGAGGCCATCGGCATTTCCACCGGGTTGATCGAGCGTTGTTTCAAAGGCACCGCTTCGCAGGTCGAGGGCATCGGGTTCAAGGAGATCGCGCTCGAGAGCCTGACCCGCCACGCCATGGCCTATGCCGGGGAGGTGCCCGTCGAACCAGGAAAATTGTCGGACGCCGGGTATTTCCGTTTCCGGCGCGGTGGCGAGGTTCACGCGGTAACGCCACCGGTTCTGCAAAGTTTCCATGCCTATGTGGGCATCAAGGGAGCCGACAAGGCGGGCAAGGCCGAGGACTACAAGAAATATGTCGAGGCGATCAAAGCCAACTCTCCGCTCTCGCTCCGCGATCTGCTTGAGATTTTGCCCACCGAGGAAGGCCCGATCCCGATCGACGAGGTCGAGCCCATCGAGGACATCCGCTGGCGTTTCACGACGGCTGGCATGTCGCTTGGAGCGTTGAGCCCGGAGGCACACGAGGCTTTGGCGATCGCCATGAACCGCATCGGCGGCAAGTCGAACAGCGGCGAGGGAGGCGAGGATCCCGCGCGCTTCAAGCGCCGTGACAATGGCGATTGGGCAAACAGCGCGATCAAGCAAATCGCCTCCGGTCGCTTCGGTGTCTCCGCCGCGTATCTGGCCAGCGCAAAGGAAATCGAAATCAAGATGGCCCAGGGTGCGAAGCCCGGCGAGGGCGGGCAATTGCCCGGCCACAAGGTCAGCGGCTACATCGCCAAGCTGCGCCATTCGGTCGAGGGCGTGACCTTGATTTCGCCTCCACCGCACCACGACATCTACTCGATCGAGGATCTTGCGCAGCTCATCTACGACCTGAAGCAAGTGAACCCGCGCGCCCGCGTGTGCGTGAAGCTCGTTTCCACCGCCGGCGTCGGAACCATCGCCGCCGGTGTCGCCAAGGCCCATGCCGATATCATTCTGGTCAGCGGGCACGACGGCGGCACGGGTGCCTCGCCGCTCAGTTCAATCAAACATGCGGGTGGACCCTGGGAACTCGGTGTCGCCGAGGCCCACCAGGTGCTTATGCTGAACGGGCTTCGCAATCGTGTGACGCTTCGCACCGACGGCGGCATGCGAACCGGCGAGGATATTGTTTATGCCGCGCTTCTGGGAGCCGAGGAATTCAACTTCGGCACCGCCGCGTTGATCGCGTTGGGATGTGTTTATGTGCGCCAGTGCCACCTGAACACATGCCCGGTTGGGGTCGCCACGCTCGACGACCGCCTCCGTGCGAAGTTCAAGGGACGGCCTGAGAATGTCGTCGCGTTCTTCAACGGCGTCGCCGAAGAGGTTCGCCAGATCATGGCCCGCCTTGGCTTTCGATCGATCGAAGAGATGGTTGGCCGGGTCGAGTGCCTCCGCCAGCGCGAGGTGCCGGATCACCCGAAAGCCAACACACTCGACCTGTCGCGACTTCTTGTGAACGTCGCCAAGGACGATCCGACCGCCGTGCGCCACGCCACGCGCACGCGCAATGACGGGCCCGAGGACCAGACGCTCGACGAGACCGTGCTCCAGGACGCCAAGGACGCCATCACCGACGGCAAGCCCATTTCCCTCTCCTACGAGGTGGAAAACACCAATCGCTCGATTGGCACGCAGGTGTCCGGCGAGATCGGTTACGAGTGGGGCGAGGAGGGAATCGCCGACGGCACGGTCGAGCTCAAGCTCGAGGGCAGTGCGGGACAGAGCCTTGGAGCGTTCCTCTCGCCCGGTGTGCGCCTGATTCTCACGGGCGAGGCCAACGACTATGTCGGCAAGGTCATGAGCGGCGGTGAGATCGTAATCAAGCCGATCCCGAATGCCCTCTTCAAACCGCAGGACGCGATGATCGCGGGCAACACCGTGATGTATGGAGCGACAGGCGGCTATCTGTATGCCAACGGACGCGCCGGCGAGCGTTTCTGTGTCCGCAACTCCGGCGGCACGGCGGTGATCGAAGGGGTTGGCGATCACGGGTGCGAATACATGACGAACGGCACGGTCGTGATCCTTGGAGCCACCGGGAAAAATTTCGGTGCGGGCATGACAGGCGGTGTCGCCTATGTGCTCGATCTCGAGGACAGCTTCTCGATCCGATACAACCAGCAATTGGTCTCGATCTCGCGCCTTGCGGACGCCGGCGATATCGCCGCGCTCAAGGGATTGATCCAGCGCCATCTCGACTACACCGGCAGCCCGAGGGCCAAGGAGGTTCTCGGGAACTGGGACGGGTTCCAGCCGAAATTCTGGAAGGTCAGCCCGAATGTCCCGACAGCCAAGCCAGTCGAGAAACCCGCCAAGCAGGGTGAGAAAACAGGCGCGGTGATCAGTGAGGATGTGACCGCCTCGCGCTGAGGCCGGCCGCATTGACGCTGAAGAAAAACCCGTTCGCGACAAGCGGACGGGTTTTTTCGTGTCCGGGGAGAGGTGGCGGGGCTTTGCATGGACGGGTGGGGTTGGTAGGGTTCGCGCGTATGACTGAATCGCACACGCCGCTTCGATCCGAGGTTTCCGAGTCCGACACATGGGATTTGACCCAGCTTTACAAGACGTCCGAGGGGTGGGAGGAGGATTTCAAGAAACTCCAGTCAAGCTATGGGCGGGTGGCGGAATTCAGGGGGCGGCTTGCGGAATCGGCAACCGTGCTTGCGGAGTGTCTGGAATTTGAGAAAGGGATCGATTTGCTGACCGACCAGCTCAACCAATATGCGGCCCTGATGGTCGCCGGGGACAGTTCCGATGCGGAGGCGCTCTCGCGCGAGGCGCGGCTCGACAGCCTTTTGGTGAAGGTGGGCGAGGCGTTTTCCTTTTTGTCTCCGGAAATCCAGGCGATTGGCGATGCCGAGTTCGAGCGGTTTTT
>CAZRLX010000055.1:0-15837 GCA_964601115.1 uncultured Chthoniobacter sp.
GTGGCCATGCCCGCCTACAACGAAGAGGCCACGATCGAACGGATTCTCGGGATGGTCCTGGCGCAGGATTGCGTGCACGAGGTGGTGGTGGTGGACGACTGCTCGACCGATGCCACCCCGAGGATTCTCGAGGCGATTTCCAAATCCGATCCGCGGGTCCGTGTGCTGTGCCACGCGCGCAACCATGGGAAGGGCGCGGCGATCCGCACGGCGATCTCGGCCGCCACAGGACCGATCGTCGTGATCCAGGATGCCGATCTGGAATACGATCCCGCGGAGTATCCCCACCTGATCGCACCCATCCTCTCAAACAAGGCGGACGCGGTCTTCGGCTCGCGCTTCATCGGCTCGGGAGCGCACCGCGTCCTCTACTTCTGGCACGCGATGGGCAACCGGTTGCTGACGCTGCTTTCCAACATGGCGACCAACCTGAACATGACCGACATGGAGGCCTGCCACAAAGCGTTTCGCCGCGAACTCGTGCAGTCCATCGAGATCGAGGAGAACCGCTTCGGGTTCGAACCCGAAATCGTCGCCAAGACGGCTTTCCTCGGCGCGAGAATCTACGAGGTCGCCATCTCCTACCACGGCCGAACCTATGCGGAGGGGAAGAAAATCGGCTGGCGGGACGGCATCAGCGCGCTCCGCTGCATCGCCAAATACGGCATCTGGCGTCGCGTTTTCCCGAAACAACCCGGCGGTCTGTGACCGGCGGTTGCGATTCGCCAACGGCGCTCATAGAGCGCCGCCACAGGCGGCAGCGGACCGGTCTGTAGACGGTCGGGACGACCGTGCCCTCTAAGACGCGCGCCGTGAATCAAGTTGACGCAGGACCTTGCGGTCATACGCTCCGTAAGTCATGAAAACGATCACTGCGAAGATTCCCGACAGCTTGAATGACAAGCTCCGCAAGGCGGCCGCGCTGAAGAAGGAGCATTTTTCAGAAACAATCCGGCGTGCTTTGACGAGGGAATTGGAGGGTCCGGTCGACTTCGCCTCGCTGGCCGCCCCTTATCGCGGAATGTTCCATGGTCCTGCGGATCTCTCCGTTCGGGAGGGTTATGGAAGTCCGGACTCTCGTTGACGCAGGCCCCCTGATCGGTTGGCTCAACGCCTCGGACCAATGGCTTGCATGGAGTGTTTCAGTTCTTGAAAAGGTAAAAGGACCGCTCCACACCAGCGAAGTGGTTTTGGGAGAGGCATGTTGGCATCTTGGTGGCAACACCCAGCCTGTCCACGCCCTTCTCTCGTTGGTTTCCCGAGGTGCCATCGAACTGCTCCGGCCATGGCCTGAAGACCTCCATCGCACTCAGGAACTCATGCTCAAATATCCAACGATGGACGTGGGAGACGCCTCGCTCGTCGTGCTCTCGGAAAGGCACCCAAAGGCACAAGTGCTCACCACCGACCGCGCGGATTTTTCGATTTACCGCCGTTTTCGCACACAAAAAATTCCGGCGCTTTTCCACTGAAAAATCCCCCCGGAGAACATCGGCACCTGTAGCACAGTCACGGAAATCCAAAGCACGCGGCGTGAGAATTTATATTGTTTGGCAGCGGTCTGAAAGCAGCGGGTGCGATTCGCCATCGGCGCTCATAGAGCGCCGCTACAGGCCGAAGCGGGCGGGTCTCCACACGGTCGGACGCCCATCATTCCTCTCAATTCCAATTTCACCTCTGTGTCCCCTGTGTCCTCTGTGGTCAATTCCGCCGGTCTTTTGCCGCTTGCCCAATGCTCCCGATGCGGTAGGGAAATGCCCCATGCATTTTCGATCGACCGCACTTCTGCTGCTGGCGTGCCTGGCGCTCTCGAGCGCCGTGCGTGGGGTCGGCATGTCGGGCGGGGGCACGTTTGATTCGTTCCTGCTCTCGCTCCAACCGGGGATCACGCGCAGTGTCTCACCGGCGTGGATGGCGGGCGAGGCGGTGGTGGATGCGGAAACACAGACGGTCGACATCCCCGTGGGGCCGCTGTGGCTGCACTCGGGTCCCGAGGCCTACGCGCTCACGGTCGTGTTCCAGGACGATGGTGATGGCGGACCTGCGGTCGAGTGGCGCGACGCGAAAGGGGACCTGACCGTGCTCTCGCATGGCCTCGGCGGGATTGGAACGGCGGTGGGATTGAACTCCCGCACGGTGCTCGTGCCGAAATCGCTGGCCAGCGAAGGGGGATCGCTTCTTGTGTCCTACTACGGGAATTTCGATGCCTTGATCAGCCTGGCGGTGGCTCCGCTGCGCGAGGACACCGTGGCGGTGTCGGGATTGAAACGCTCGCCGGTGATGATCGATTCCGATCTGCGCGTGTTCGAGGACCGCGAGGTCAACGGCTCGCGGCCGATCCCGCTGGGCGGCGATCTGTGGAACGGCAACATCATCGAAGCCGAACTCGCGGCTGAAACCGAACAACTCGAGGACGCGCTCGAGTTCGTCGTGCCGGTGGAAGGCGACATGGAGGGCGCGATGCTCCGCCTCGAGGCGCTGGGCCTCGATCCCGCCGCCAAAATCCAGGTCGCGGTGAATGGGAACGCCATCGGCACCGTGAACATGGCTGGCTTCCAGCTCGACGATCCGTCGCTGGTCATGGACTGGAACGGCTCGTTGATCTATGCGGGCTGGCGGACCGGGTCGCTGTTCCTCCCCGTGGACAAACTCCGCCAAGGCGACAACTCGGTCGTCCTCACCCTGGAACGCTCCACCTCGGAAACCGGCCGCGATGTCTTCCTCAGAAACGCTGGCCTCCATATCCGCTTCGCGCACGCCCCCGCAGCCTTCCAGCCTCCCGCGGAGCAATTTCCTGCGAACCCCGCCGAAATCGACTTCAATCTCATCGATCCGCTACTCCCCGACGAGTTCCTTCCCTCGCCAACGCCCTCGCCAACGCCCGAAGCAATCGAACAATAGGTCGCCCGGTCATTGGGTTGGCGGGCTCACTGGCGCGGCAGCGCCAGGTCTCGGGGAGCGCGCCTGCCTCGGGTGCCGTCGGGTGCGCCCCGCGCCAGTCACCCATCTGAACAGACTTTCCCACCGCGGTGTGGATGAAATTCCAAGCCAACCATTTTTCCCTTTCCAGACCGCATCGCTTTTGCTGAAGCTTCCTTGAGGAATGCAAGGGTTTTTCCAGAACTACGACACGGGCGGTTTCTACGACGAGATGTTCCATGCCGACGGGTCGGTCCGCCCGCACTACGAGTCCCTCCTCGAGCGTTTTTCGGAAATGGACCGCGCGGCGTTCGAGTTGAAGCGTTCCCTGGCCGAGCAAACCTATCTGAACCAAGGCATCACCTTCACCGTCTACAGCGGCGACGAGGGCACCGAGCGCATCATGCCGTTCGACCTCGTGCCGCGCATCATTCCCGCCGACGAGTGGCGCCACATCGAGCGGGGCCTCGAACAACGCCTGCGCGCGTTGAACCTCTTCCTCCACGACATCTACCACGACCAGCGCATCGTGAAGGAGGGCGTGATCCCTCTGGAAATCATCCGCACCGCCAAGCACTACCGGCCCGAGCTCGTGGGCATGGACGTGCCCCACGACATTTATATACACATCTGCGGTTCGGACATGATCCGCGACGGCGACGGGCGCTATCTCGTGCTCGAGGACAACGGCCGCTGCCCCTCGGGCGTCTCCTATATGCTGGAGAACCGCCAGGCCATGAAGCGCGTGTTTCCCAAGCTCTTCCGCAAGCATCCGGTGCGGCCGGTAGATGGCTACCCGCAGGAACTCCTCGCCGCCCTGCGCCATGTCGCCCCGCAGGGAAACCCCGATCCCACCGTCGTGGTCCTCACCCCCGGCATCTACAACTCGGCCTATTTCGAGCATTCGTTCCTCGCCCGAGCGATGGGCATCGAGATCGTTGTCAGCCAGGATCTCGTCGTGAAGGACGCAAAGGTCTACATGAAGACCACAAAGGGCCTGAAGCAGGTCGATGTCATCTACCGCCGCGTCGATGACGACTTCCTCGACCCCACCGTCTTCCGCAAAGACTCGGTGCTCGGCGTGCCTGGCATCGTGAACGCCTACCGCGAGGGCAATGTGAATCTCGCCAACGCCCTCGGCACCGGCGTGGCGGACGACAAGGTGACCTACTACTACGTGCCGGCGATGATCAAATTCTACCTCGGCGAGGATCCGATCCTTCCAAACGTTGAAACCTACCTCTCCGCCGTGGACAGCGACCGCAAATACATCCTCGAAAACCTCGAAAACCTCGTCATCAAAGCCGCGAACGAGAGCGGCGGCTACGGTATGATGATCGGCCCGCAGGCCAGCCGCGAGGAGGTCGCCAAATTCCGTGCCGCCATCGAAGCCGACCCCCGCGGCTATATCGCCCAGCCCGTGATCAGCCTCTCGCGCTCGCCGTGCTATGTGGACGGCACCTTCGAGGGCCGCCACATCGACCTCCGCCCCTACATCCTCATGGGCGAATCCGTGAAAATCATCCCCGGCGGCCTCACCCGCGTCGCCATGCGCAAGGGGTCGCTCGTCGTGAACTCGTCGCAAGGCGGCGGCAGCAAGGACACCTGGGTGCTCGACAGCGAGGAGGCCCCATGCTGAGCCGCGTCGCCGATTCCTGCTACTGGATGAGCCGCTATATCGAGCGCGCCGAGACCAGTGCCCGCGTCCTCGATGTAAACATCCAGCTCGAACTCGACAACGAGGACCAGCTCGGCGGCCGCCTCCGCCAGCAATGGGAGCCGATCCTCGCCACTCTTCTCGACCAGGAGCTCTTCCACAGCATCCACAAAACTTTCAGCGCCGATGCCGTGATGGATTTCATCACCTTCGAGCGATCGAACCCGAACTCGATTCTCACCTGCATCACCATCGTCCGCGAAAACGCCCGCACCGTGCGCGAGCAGATCTCGAGCGAAATGTGGGAGCTTCTGAACAGGCTCTACCTGTATCTCCGCAGCGACAGCGCCCGCGCCGCCCACAAGGAAAGCCCCATCGATTTCTACCGCTCGCTCGTCGACAGCCTCCACAGCTTCCAAGGCACGACAGACGCCACCATGACGCACGGCGAGGGGTGGCAATTCCTCCAGGCGGGCAAATTCATCGAACGCGCCGACTCGACCTCCCGCGTGCTCGACCTGAAATACCACGTCCTCCTGCCCAGCGGAGAGCAGGTCGGCGGCAACGTCGACATCACCCAGTGGAACGCCGTCCTCCGCTCCTGCAGCGCCATGGAGGCCTACTTCAAGATTTTCCACGGTCGTGTCACCAGCTGGGACGTTGCCGGTTTTCTCGTGCTCCACGACACCTTTCCCCGTTCGATCCGCTTTTGCGTGGATGCCCTCGACCAGGCCCTCCACAGCATCTCCGGCACCGACCGCGGGCATTTCAAAAACGAGGCCGAGCGCCTTTCCGGCATGCTCCGCTCGACCCTCGATTTCACGAACCCCGACAGCATCTTCAAGGTCGGCCTCCACGAATATCTCGACCAGACACAAGCCCGCCTGAACGACATCTCGGCCGCCATCGCCGAGGAGTATTTCCGACTGTGACCCCCGCTCCACGCCACGCCGGCCCCGTTCTTCCAGCACTGCTCGACACCTACGCCTTCGAGGCCCTTCTCAAAAAAGCGGCGCGCTCGTTTCAGCTCTCGCTTCGCATCCTTCCAAAAAGCATCCGGCCGACGCTCTCGCTCGCCTACCTGCTCGCGCGCGCCTCGGACACCATCGCCGACGCCTCGACCGCCCCCGCCTTCCAACGCACTGCCCTCCTCCGCTCGCTACCGGATTCCTTTCCCGAAACAATTCCCGATCTGGGACTGGTTGGCACCGACGCCGAACTCGTTCAGCGCCTCCCTTCGCTTCTCGAGGCATTGAACTCGCTCCCCGAGGCAGACGACATTCGCGCGGTCTGGCGCATTATTTTAGAGGGCCAGCTCTTCGACGTGGAGCGGTTCTCCACAGATCTCGCTGCGCCGCCAACACCGCCCCTTACGCCCGAGGAACTCGATCGTTACATCGGCCTCGTCGCAGGCAGCGTGGGGGAATTTTGGGCACGCCTCTGCCTGCGCCACATTCCCGACTGCTCGACACTTCCTGCTCAGGACCTCCTGCCTGTGGCACGCCGCTTTGGCGAGGCACTCCAGCTCGTCAACATCCTCCGCGACCGCCGCCGCGATGCCGATGCAGGCAGGGTCTACATTCCCGACGAGCGCTTCTATATCGAAATGCAACGCGTGCGCGAGTGGCTTGCCTCAGGCGACACCTACGCCGCCGCCATGCGCCCGCGTTCCCTCCGCGCCGCCTGCCTCCTGCCGCTCGACCTCGCACGCCAAACCCTCGACCTCATCGCCGCCCACCCACTGGGCGAAAACATCAAAGTCCCCCGCCATAAAGTCTGGATCTCCTTCGCCAAGGCATTCGCCTCTCCGGCACGGAGCGCCTGAAGCCGGAAGCATTTACCGCTGAAAATACTGGAATCCAAAACCATGAGTTTCCCCTCCCTACAACCGATCTGGCAAGCCCTTGCCGATGGCCTCCGCCGATTCCCACTCGTGATCCTCGCCGGACTTCTCGGCACTGCTGCAATAATCGCCCTCAACCACTCCGACTCCGAAACGTTGGAAAAACTCGGATTCCGCATCGCCGCCTCGGTCGCATTCGCCTTTCCAATCCTCGTCGCGGCCGCATACGCCGGGGAACTTTTCCCCCGCCCGCGCTGGATTTTCCAATCCGCCGCACTGCTTGCCATCTGGGCCAATTGGCAATTTCTCGATCCGGAAAAAGACGGCCTCACCTTTCTCCTCGTCTGGCTCGCTGCCGCCGCGTCTGCCAGCGCCGTGCCAGGACTTGTCGCGAACCCCAAATCCAATTGGTGGCGCACAAACATCGGCGCGCTAAACGCACTCATCCTCGCGAAAATTCTCACGATGGTTGTTCTCATCGGCTTGATGCTTGCCCTCGAAAGCCTCCGCACGCTGTTCGATCTTGAGCTTTCAGGCGTCCACAGCGATGTCATGGCCGTCTGCGGATTCCTCATCGCGCCGCTCGCCGTCGTCATGCTCCTGCCCGCAGCGCGGGCCGATCTCGATTCCAAACAGCCCGGCTTCGCGGTTTGGGGTCGGCTTTGCCAATGGGCGCTCATCCCGATTGGATTTCTCTTCACCGCCATCCTCGCCGCGTATGCGATTCGCATTTCGATCGAATGGGAACTCCCCAACGGCATGGTTGCTCTACCGGTGCTGGTGCTTGGATGCTACGGCCTCGCCGCGCAATGGTTGCTCATGCCCTGGCGGTCTGACAGGGTCTGGGCCAAAGCCTTCTCGCGGATTTTTCCCGTTACGTTTCCCATTTTCAGCATTCTGCTTTTCATGGCCCTCGCGCGCCGCATCGAGGACTACGGATTCACCACCGAGCGCTATGCAGCCCTCGCGATCGCCATTTGGATTGTCGTGTGTTGTCTCGTCGTGCTGATCCGCCGCTCCGCCCCGCCCGCCTTCGCCCCGGCCCTGCTTGCGGTCTTCTGCCTCGTCGCCGCCTTTGGGCCCTTGAGTTCGCAAGAGGTCTGCCTGCGCAGCCAAACGCATCAGTTGGAACAACTCCTCGCCAACCGGTCCATGGACAACGAAAGGCGGATCGCCTCCACGCTCCGCTACCTCGCCTACAATTACGACCAGTCTGTCGTGGAACGCTTCACCGGCCCGCTCGATCTCGAAAGAAAACCCACGAAATACGACATCGCCAACGCCGCCCGAAAAAAACTCGGCCTGCCCCAGGTCAACTACGATGGATCAGCCCAAATCAAATTCGATTGGCCCACGGAACGCCCGATCTCCATCGAAGGCTACCGCCTCATCCACGGAATCCGCTGTGGCATCGTTCCACTTGGCAAAACCGCCTCTGGCGAAAAACTCAAAATCTGGCGCAGTAAAAACGAATTGGGAGCCTACGCCGGATCAAAAAAACTCCACTCCTTCGACCTCTCGATGATCGATCCCGCAACCGCCGAGTCCGCCGCGACGCCTCCAGGCTTCCCATGGACTTTCGAGGGCCGTGAATTCCTCGTCCTCATCCTCGAGGCCGAGTGGCAGAAAACCTCTGAATCCCACCGCGACCTCACCAGCGCCGACGTGATCGTATTGGAAAAATAAAGGCCCCGCGCGGCGGCACTCCGCTCACTCCACAAAACGCATCGCCCACTCCAGCCAGAGAGGAATCGTCACCAAGGCTGGAATCGACGTTGCAAAAACAACACGCAAGGCCACCGGCATGTCGCCGCCGTGCATTTTCGCAAGCACCACCGGAAACACCGCCGCAGGCATCGCGGACTGCACGACGAGGACTTTTTTCAACGCCGGATCCACCGGCAACCACACCGCCGCCAAGAGAATCAACAGCGGAAGAAATCCCAACCGGAGAACCAATCCCAACGCCATCCCAGCCCACCCCGAGCGGAGGATGCCGGGGTTCATGTGGTCCGCCAGCACGGCACCGGTCACCAGCAAGCCCACCGGCACGGCGCAAAGCCCGAGCATGTGCAGCGCCCCGTCAAGCGCCTGCGGGAACAATGCCGAGGCGCCGAGCACATTCAGAATCTGGGCTGCCACTACAGCCAACACCGGCGGATTGAGCAAAATCGAGCGCCACCTTCCACGTATCCGCCCACCGGGGAACAATGCCACGCCGAGCGTCCACATCGCCACTTCCACCCCGAGGTTGAAGGCGAACAGCACCCCCACCACCTCGCGGTCGAAGAGCGCCTGACACAACGGCAGCGGGATGTATGAGTAATTTTGCAACCCCGCCACCGAGGCGAAGGTCCCCGCCGCTCCCGGGCCGCGCAGAAAAAGCCTTCCCGCCCCAAGACAAACCCCATACCCCATCGCGGCGATCGCGAAGCCGGCGAGCGGCGGCAAAAGCCAGTTCGAGGGGCGCAACAACGCCTCGTTGCCGACGATCACATCCAGCGCGAGGCAGGGCACAAAGAGCTTCACCAACACGCCAAGCAACGACCTGTCCCCCTCCTCGGTGAAAACGCCCAACCGCCGCAGCGCGTATCCCGCCGCAAGCACCAGAAACACAGGCAAAACAATCCCGAACGGCGTCATGAAGAACCCGTTGCCTAACGCAACCGCCCCCGCCGTGCCAAGCACGCTCCCGTTCGGTGGTGCTTGAAAATCACCGCCCCGCCAGTAGCGTGTGACGCCCATGTCCACCTGCTGCGCATGCTCGAATCCACCAACCGCCGCCACCCGTGGCGCGGGCGAGTGGACGCGTCTGGCCATCGCGGCGCTGGTCGCTGGCCAATCCATGATCTTCAGCCTGGCGGTGAACCTCTCGCCGCCGGACCCCTCGTCGCGCTGGGTGATCCACGGCGTGCTCGCCGCCTCGGCGCTGGCGGTTTTCCTGCTGGCGGGCCTTCCGATTCTCCGCGAGGCATGGGAGGCAGCTCGCCACGGCCGCATCGTCATCGACCAACTCTTCCTCGCGGGCATCGCCGCCGCGTTCGGCGTCTCCGTGCACTCGACCCTCACCGGCTACGGCAGCATCTACTACGAGGTCGTCGCCATTCTTGTGGCCATTTCCATGTTCGGAAAACTCGTTGGCGAGCGCCGCCGCCAGGCCGCGCTTGAAGCGGCCAAGGCCCTCGGTCGCGAGTTTGAAACCTGCGAGCGCCTCACCTGCTGCGGCTCGACCGAGACGGTCAACGCCTCGACCATCGAGGCCGGCGACCGCCTCGTCGTGCGCGCGGGGGCACCGGTGCCGGCGGATGGCATCGTGCTCGAGGGCACCGCCTTTGTGCGGGAGACGGCCCTCACCGGCGAGCCGTTCCCTGTCGTCAAACGCCCCGGCGACCGTGTGTTTGCCGGCGGGTATTCGTTGGATGGCATGCTCACGATCGAGGCCACTGTTGCCGGAAACGAACGCCGCCTCGACGCCATTCTCATCACGGTGAGCGAAGCCCAATCACGCCCGTCGCGCCTGCAACGCGAGGCCGACCGCCTCGTGGCATGGTTTCTTCCCTCGGTTCTCGCCGTCTCGGCGGCAACCTTCGCTTTTTGGACATGGAGGGAAAGCTGGATCGTCGGCGTGTTCAATGGCCTCGCCGTTGTTCTTGTCGCCTGCCCCTGCTCGATGGGACTTGCAACGCCAGTGGGCATCTGGTCCGCCCTCGCCGCTCTCGCCAAGCGCGGCATCGTGCCGAGGGACGGCGACCTCGTGGAAAAACTCTCGCAGGTCGATACCGTGGTCTTCGATAAAACAGGCACGCTGGGCGAAGAGGAACTGGAACGCGTCGATTTTGTGGAGGCGCCTGGCATCGACCGCCAGCGGCTGCTGAACGCCGTGGCGCGCCTTGAGGCCTCCAGCACGCATCCCGTCGCTCGGGCGTTTCGCCTGCCGGGAGTGGAGCCCGTGCCTGTCACTCTCTTGGCGGGAGCGGGGCTGGAGGGCGCGGTGGATGGCGTCTCCTACCGCATCGGCAACAAATCGCTCCTGCCCGTCGGCCAGCAACAGCTCGCGGACTCCCTCGCCTCGACCCTCAAAGGCGAAGCCGCCCATCTGGTCTACATCGTCGCCGACGGCTCGATCGCCGGCATCGCCGCGCTCCGCGAAAAACTCCGCGAGGGCGCGCTGACCACCCTCGAGGAACTCGGCCGCCTGGGCCTGCATTGCGAAATCATGACCGGCGACCGCCCGGAAGCAGCAGCAGCCCATGGATTGCCCAATGTCCACGCGGGCCTCGCGCCCGCAGACAAGACGCGCCTCGTCAAAAATCTCGAATCCGGCGGCCGCAAGGTGCTCTTCGTGGGCGACGGGGTGAACGACGCCCCGGCGATGTCCGAGGCCTCGGCGGCGCTTGCCATCGGCTCCGGCAGCGCGCTCGCCCGCGAGACCGCCACCGGCGAACTCGCCTCAGCAGACCTCTCGGCCGTGCCCTTTGCCATCGCCCGCTGCAGGCAGGCCGTCCAAGCCATCCACACCAACATTCGCATCGCCGCCTTCTACAATATCGTCGGCATCTCGCTCGCGGCATGCGGCATCATCCACCCCGTCCTCGCCGCTGTTCTCATGCTGGTCTCGAGCTTCACCGTGACATGGCGTGCGCTGGCACAAACGGGAAACGCCGCGCGCCCCGTCTCCAAACCCATGCTCCCCGCCGTGCCATGGCGCCTCATTGTTCCCTCGGCCACGCTCGCGCTGCAGGGGCCGTTGATCGTTTATCTGGGCGGATTCCAAGGTGTGGCCGCCTACGGCTTTCTGGCTTTGTTTCTCGCCACGGGCGCCCTCTGCTGGCTCGCCCTCCTCAGGCGCCCGATCACCAAGCTCGCCGAGATGACCCTCGGCATGTTCTCCCTCGGCGGCCTCGCGATGCTTCTCGGGTGGTGGGCGGATGCCGGATTCGCCGCCGTCGTGCGGAATGGCGTGTGCCTTTGCGGATGCGCCGACTCGACGATGGGACTCGGGATCTTTGCGAAACTGAACTGGATGGACGCCTCAATGGTGCTCGCCTCGCTGCAAATGGTGGCCTTTGAGCGCCGCGGGCGCGGGCGACTCCTTTGCTGGGTTGCCGGCCTCTTCGGCATGCTTGCGGGTATGGAAGCCGCCGCGTGGGTCATGTCGCACATCGTCCCCACGCTCCCGGGCATGCAATTTTTCGCCACCTACGCCGCGATGATGCTCGGCATGTCCGTGGGCATGGTGTCCGTGTGCGCCTCGCTCCAACAACTTCGAAAGGAGCACGTTTGAAAAGCAACGCCCCGCTGACCCCCGCCGCCCGCCGCTCGCTTGTCGAGGCCCGCAAACGCAACTCCCTCGGTTGGCGCATCATCCACTGGCTTGGCTCACTTCAACTCGCCCTCGTCCTCCTCGCCACCATCGCCATCGCCTGCGCAGCGGCGACGATCGCCGAGTCGGAGTTCAGCACCAAAATCGCCCAGGTTTACATCTACAAGGCCCCGTGGTTCCTCGTCTGGCTCGGTGTCCTCTGCATCAACCTCTTCGCCGTGACCCTCACCCGCTGGCCATGGGAAAAAAAACACACCGGCTTCATCATCACGCACTACGGCATCATCATTCTCCTTGTTGGCGCGATGATCGGCATCCACACCGGCTTCGAGGGCAATGTCACCCTCCACAAGGACAAGCCCCCGGTGCGCAAAATCACCGTGAACCGCAGCATCATCCAGGTCGAAAGCCCGAACGACACCGCGCTTTACGTGATGCCGTTCGACGCCTCGGCCACGCGCCCCACGGAAAAACGCCCCCGCGAGTTCAAGGTTCCGGCGAGCGACTTGAAGATCGTTGCCGACGGCTTCAGCGACAATCTCCTCAAGGAGGAAACGCTGGTGCCATCGACCAAGGGTGGCCCCGGTGTGTTCCTCCGCATGACCAGTGCCCGCATGGGGGAGACCGTTGACATGCCGCTTGTGCTCGACGGCACGGCGGAAAAGGATTTCTTCGGTCTGGCCACGATCGTGCTCCAGCGCGACCCCCCCGCCGCCGCGGGAGCGTCTCCCACCGAGACCCAGATGGTCTTCGGCCGATTCGCCCCGGTGGTCCAAGGCTCCAACACCCCCACCGGCGTGACGGTGTCTCTCTCGGATGACGGACGAAAGGTCATCATCGCCACCCCGGACAGCACCTCCGCGACGTATCTGCGCGAGGAGATCATGAAAAAACCGGTCTCGGCCGGTGGAGCGCTGGTGACCGTCGAGGACTATTGGCCCGACTTCGAAATGCGCGACGGCCGCCCCGCGACAAAATCCGCCCAGCCCGAAAACCCCGCCGCGCTCGTGCGCATCCAGTCGCCCACCGGTGACGACAAGCCTTCTCTTGTGCTTGCCCCAACCTCCGATGGCATCGCCTACCAACTCCAGCGTTCCGGCCAGGCTTATGCCGGCGGCACTGCGAAAAAAGGCGACACCTTCGCCTTGGGATGGGCCGACTGGCAGGCGGAGGTCGTCGAGACGCTCCCGAAAGCCGAGATCGCCACAGTGGTAAAGCCAGGCCCCGCGCTTCCCGATGGAGAGATGGGCATTCCCGGCTTCCGCGCCAGACTCGTTTCCCCCGGGATCGCCGACGCCCCGCCTCGCTGGGTGCCAAGCGGCGAGATCACCTCGCTCACCGACGGCAAAAATGTGGTGCGCATCGGCTACGGCTTGGAACTCCGCCCCGTGCCGTTCTCCATTCGCCTCGTGGATTTCGAGGTGCCGCGCTACGAGGGCACCGAGACGCCGTCGAATTTCATCGCGAGCGTGGAATTCCAGGACTCTGCCACCGGCGCGCTGAAATCCGGCACCGCCCGCATGAACCACCCCGCGAGCTTTCCAGGCACACTTCTTTCGAACTTCACTGGCATCAACTACAAATTCTCCCAAGCCGAATGGAATCCGCGCGACCTCGGCGAGACCACCCTGCAGGTCCTCTACGATCCAGGCTGGCTCTTCAAATGGATTGGTTCGCTGCTCATTTGTGTCGGCATCACGATCATGTTCTACCTGAAACCCAAATCAACCACACGACCGTCATGACTCGACTCCTCCGCCTCGCTCTCGCCATCGCCGCCATTGCGTTGACGACCACGCCCGCGCTCCGCGCCCTCGACATCTCGGGCCTCGACAACATCGCCATTCAGGAGGGCGGACGCAAAAAGCCGTTCCTCGTCTTCGCCCACGAAACGATGCTCGGCATGACCGGCAAACCATCGTTCAAGACGAAGGACGGCCGCACCCTTGGATCTGTCTTCACCGTCGCCTCGATCTGGCTCGCCCCGCAAGGCTGGGAAAACGAACAACTCATTCTCATCGGCAACCGCAAATTCAAGGATCAAGCGGGCCTCGACCCCTCGCAAAAACTCTTCAGCTACCGCGAACTCGCCGCCAGCGAAGCCCTCCGCAACGCGCTGAGGGAAGTCTCCGACGCCCGCGCGAAAAACCCCAAGATGAAACTCGACGTGATCCAGCGCGAGATTTCGACGATCGGCATGCGCCTCGCGCTTTTCGAAGGGCTGGTCTCGGGAAAACTCGTCACGCTCCTGCCCACCGGCGCCGCCGCATGGAGCCCGCTCACGCCCGACGACCCCGCGCTGGCGGAACTTCGCCGCGGATTTGTTGAAAACAACCAGCAAGTCTTCGACAACGGGTTGACCCTCCTTCGCTCCGAACAGGCGCGTGAGGAACCCCGCTTCCAAGCGGATCCAGGCAAGATCGCCGTCGAGGTGGCCTACCAGAAAATCCACCCCTTCCGCTGGGCTTGGATTCTGTATTTGATCGCCGGCGTCATACTCCTCGCGATCCCCGGTCGCACCGGCTACGCGCTGGGCTGGCTGTTCGGCGGTGCGGGGTTTCTGCTGCAGATCGCAGGCTTCGTGCTGCGCATCCTCATCTCGGGCCGCGCGCCGGTGACCAACATGTATGAATCCGTCGTATGGGTCGCTTTCGGCACGATCTTCTTCGCGCTGGTCTTCGAGGCTATCTACCGCTGCCGGTATTTCCTGCTCGGGGCCGTGCCAGTCGCCGTGGCGTCGCTGATCCTCGCCGACACACAGCCTGTGATCCTCGATCCGTCGATCAACCCGCTTGTGCCGGTGCTTGCCGACAATTTCTGGCTCACCACCCACGTGCTCAGCATCACGCTCAGTTACGGCGCCTTCGCGCTCGCTCTCGGCGTCGGTCATATCATCCTCGGCAAGGTGATCTTCGGATCGAAACCCTCGCCGGCATTGAACAACTACCTCTACCGCACCATCCAGATCGGCGTCCTCCTGCTGGCCGTCGGCACCATCCTCGGTGCCGTGTGGGCGAACTACTCGTGGGGCCGCTTCTGGGATTGGGATCCGAAGGAGACATGGGCACTCATCGCACTGCTGACGTATCTTTTCCTTCTCCACGGCCGCATCGCCGGAAAATGGGCTGGCTTCGGTATGGCCGTGGGCGCCGTCCTCGCCTTCCAATCGATCATCATGGCCTGGTATGGCGTGAACTTCATCCTCGGCGTGGGACTGCACAGCTACGGCTTCGGCAGCGGCGGTCTGCCGGGCGCGGTGGCCTTTGTCTCCGCCGAACTCCTCTTCGTCGCGGTGGCTGTCTTCAGGAACCGCTCGCTGGTGGCCAAGCCCGCCTGATCCTCACCGCCGCGCGGCGAGGAACGAACGTGTGCCGTAGAAGGCAATCACCACAAAGCAGAAGAGCGGCAGGAAAAACGACGCCCTCGTCGCCGAGAGGGTAAACGCCCCGAGCGCGATGCCGCTTCCGTCCATGATCAATGCCTGCAGCGGCGGCATCACGCACCCGCCGCCGATCGCGCAGATCAATCCCGCCGATCCCAGCTTGGCATCCTCCCCGAGACCGCTCAGTGCGATGCCATAGATCGTGGGGAACATGAGCGACATGCAGGCCGACACGCCAACCATGCAGTAGAGGCCAAGCATGCCGTGAATGAAGATCGCCCCGAGAAGCAAGGCCCCGCCAGCCACCGCCAGCGCCGCCAGCAGCATGCCGGGATTGAAAAATTTCAACAGGTAGGTGCAGACAAACCGGCTGCTCACGAAGACGACCATCGCCAAAATGTTGTAGCCCTGCGCCTCCTTCGCCGGGAGGCCGAGTTCGTTCACCGCGTATTGGATGATGAACGTCCAAACCATGATCTGCACCCCGACATAGAATGCCTGCGCCACCACACCCCACACGTAGTCCGGCGTGCGCAGGAGTCGCCCGAGCGAGGCGGCGATACTCGAATTCCGCGCCTCATGGGAGGTCGAGTCGGGCAACCGGCTCAGCGCGAACACGAGCAACGCCAGAAGCACCACGCCGCCGAGGATCGCATACGGCCACACGATCACCGCCAAATCCGCCATCTGGATTTTTTCCAATGCCGCCGGAT
>CAZRLX010000056.1:0-1696 GCA_964601115.1 uncultured Chthoniobacter sp.
ACGCCGGCCTTGCGGGCGCAGTCGCGGGCGGAATTTTTGTCGCCCATGAGCCGGATGGCTTCGGGGGTGGGGCCGATGAACTTGATATTGCAGGAGGCGCAGACCTCGGCGAAGTGGGCGTTTTCGGCGAGGAAGCCGTAGCCTGGGTGGATGGCGTCGGCGTCGGCGATCTCTGCGGCGCTGATGATGCGGTCGATTTTGAGGTAGCTTTCTGAGCTGTTTGCGGGGCCGATGCAGATGGCTTCGTCGGCGAACTGGACATGGAGGCTGTCGATGTCGGGCTCGGAGTAGATGGCGACGGACTGGATGCCGAGTTCCTTGCAGGCGCGGATGATGCGAAGGGCGATCTCGCCGCGGTTGGCGATGAGGATTTTTTTGAACATGGAGCGGTGAGGCCCGGGCGTTATTTGAGGCGGAAGAGGGCCTGACCGAATTGGACGGGCTTGCCGTTTTCAGCGCATACCTCGGCGATGACACCGGAGGTCTCGGCCTTGACTTCGTTCATGACCTTCATGGCCTCGATGATGCAGACGACCGTGTCGGGAGTGACCTCTTGTCCGACGCTGACGAACGGGGCGGCTTCGGGAGAGGAGGCGGAGTAGAAGGTGCCGACCATTGGGGATTTAATTTCGGGTCCGGCTGCGGGAGCCGGTGCGGCAGGTGCCGCGGGGGCGGCGGCAACCGCTTGTGGAGCAGGATCGGCGACCGGGGCAAGCAGCGGTTGGCTGACACGAATCTGGCCGGTGGCCTCGGAGGTTTTGAGGGTGATTTTGAACCCTTCGCGTTCCATTTTGAAAACGGCGACGCCGTTTTTCTTCATGAGGTCGATGAGTGTGCGTATTTCTTTGGTATCCACAATAAGGCAGGGTTTTTACTGACGGCGAATGATGTCACGCGCTGTCTTGCGGGGTCAAGACATGGAATTGCGCGGTGGTCAATACGAGCGGACGGAGTTGAGGACGCCCTTGGTGTTTTTGACGAGGGGGTCGATGTTCCAGAGGAGAAATCCGCCGGAGGTGCGGGGCTTGGTGGATTTTTCGATGGCGAGTTGGCGGTCGATCTCGCGGCGGTCCCAGCCGTGGGAGGTCATGCGGTCGAGGGCGATGCCCGGGAGGATCGGGATGCCCCGGGGGTTGACTTGCGGGTGGCGCCACCAACGGAGGAGCGACGAGAAGCTCTGCGGTCCGGCGTCCGGCCAATAGAGTTGCGGAGCGAGGTAGTCGACCCAGCCCTCCTTCATCCAGGCGAGCGGGTCGGAAAACAGGTCGTTGTATTGGTCGACGCCCGCTTTGACATCCGACGGCGCGCCTTTGGTGTAGATGCCGAAGGGGCTGACGCCGAATTTCACATTCGGGCGGACGGAGCGGATGGTGTGATTGATTTCCTTGATGAGGGTGTTGACGTTGTGGCGGCGCCAGTTCGCTTTGGAAAGCGAGCCGCCGGCTTTGATGTGGGCGGCATGGGTTTTGTCGTCGGGGAATTTCGGCAGGCCGCCCTTCGGTGTCGGGTAGGGGTAGAAATAATCGTCCATGTGGACGCCCGCGATGTCGTAGCGGGTGACGAGATCGCGGACGACGTCGTTGATGTGGCGGCGGACCTCCGGGGCGCCGGGATCCATCCAGAGCACGTTGCCGATCTTGTAGGTGAATTGCGGGAGGCGGCGGGAGATGTGGTTCGGGGCGCGGGTGTGGGTGGC
>CAZRLX010000056.1:1796-11763 GCA_964601115.1 uncultured Chthoniobacter sp.
GCGGATTCGGAGAGGCCGGGCTTCGAGGGGAAGTTGATGTTGTGGACGCTGGCGATCCAGGCGCCGCGCATTGCGGCGTGGACGTTTGGAACGAGTATGAGAGCGGCGCAGAGGAGTGGCAGGAGGTGTTTCATGGGTTGTCTAATAGATGAATGATTCGCGTGGAGGGTCGGTTGGGACGACCCGGTCCGCCCTCAAGACGGCCTTGTGGCGGCCGTTTTCGACGGGAAAGGTGGCGCGGCCGGTGACTTTGACCCAGCTGGATTCGCCGAAATCCACCCGATCGCTTGTTTCCACAACGATTCCCGCGGGGCGTGCATCCGCCGCGCAGCACATGACGAAGAGCCGGACGAGATGGAAGCGGTTTTCGGCCGGGTTTCCGCTGCGTGCGGGAACAAGTTGGCCAACGACTTCGACTTCGCGCCCGTCGAAATCCGCGCGCATTATTTCATCCGTCGCGGCATACATGAGATCGACGGTTTCGGCGACGATGCGGCCGTCGGCGTTGGTTTGGAGGTAGAGGGCGGGGTCCATCATGGTCCCCTCGCCGATGGTGCCGTCGTGTCTGGGGAGTGCCGGATCGAGCGCGGGAGAGAATGCGGGGAGGTCGTCGATATGGTCGACCACTCCGCGGTTGAGGACGGTCGATGTGCTGAAGTGGTCTTGGGAGATCGAGGCGGTGGCCAGGAGGGGCACGACAAGCACGGCGAGGGAGGCGAGGCCCAGGGAGTGGTGGTCGTGGGAGCCGCAGCCGCTTTCGCAGCAGTGGTCTTCGGGGAAGAAAAAAACAGCTGCGGCGAGAAGTGCGAGTGCAACCCCGGCGGCAAGGGCGAGCCACTGGAAGGAGGGGTGGAGGTAGGAGACGATGCGGCCGCTGAGGCAGAAGTGGAGGAGGACCGCGCCCCAGAGGAGAAGGACGGCGGGAATGGCCAGACGGTGGAGGCGCGCGCTCATGGAAAGACGATGCCCAGCCGGAGCGAGAGGAGGCCGACGAGGATGAAGAGGCCAATGGCGAGACCCGCGACGAAGCGGCGTGTGAAGACCATGTTGTAGACGAACAGGAGTTTCAAATCGACCATGGGACCGAACACCATGAAGGCGAGTTTCGCAACCGCCGGGAAGCTGACGAAGGTCGCCGCGATGAAGGCGTCCGAGGAGCTGCACAGCGAGAGGATGGCCGCGAGGGTCATCATGGACGGCACGGCGAGGGATTCCTTGAGGGCGAGCGGGAGGAAGATTTCCTGGTTGATGGCGGTGCCGAAGAGGGAGGCCACGGCGACACCGAGGACAAAATAGACTGTGACATCGAGAAAATCGCGGGTGCCCGCGTGCATGGCGGCGGCGAGTCGGCGACCGAGGGGTTTGCTGTGCGGCGCGTCATGGGTGTGGCCGCATTGGTCGAGGACGGATTTTTTGAGAACCGCGCGGATGGGAAGGTTGAGAACGGCGAAGCCCGCGATGGCTGCGACAAAAGCGCCGAGGCCGAGGCGGAGTGCGGTGAACTCCTCGGCGCCCTGGCCGCGGAATGCGGCGTAGGTGCTGATCGCGGTGATGGGATTCACGATTGGCGCCGCAAGCATGTAGGCCACTGCGTTCGAGACAGGCAGGCCCTTGGCGACGAGGCGGCGGATGACCGGGACGATGCCGCATTCGCACATGGGAAAGACGAGGCCCAGAAAGGCGCTGACGCAAATGCCTACGGACGGGCGGCTGGGGATGAGGCGTGTCATGACGCGGGCCGGGAGGAATTGGTCGATGAGGCCCGAGAGCAGTGTCCCGAACAGAATGAAGGGGATACCTTCGAAAAGAATACTCAGGAACGAGTAGGAAAAATCGGGAAGGCTGAAGGAAAACCAGTGGCCGCTCATCGCGCGTGGTTGGAGGGCGTCGAGGGTCTGTTGGCCATGCGATCCGGTGGCGCGGAGTTTCTATGCGGCCACGTCTTCCAGCGGCGGGGTGACGGCGGCGGCGGATTTCTTGCGTCGCGTGTAGGGGCGTCGCTTGCGCGAGGCCGGTGGCTCCTGCACGGGTTCGGGAGCGGTTTTTTTGCGGCGGGTGGCGGCGCGGCGTTTTGGGGGTTCGGCGACTTCGGCCTTTTTCTTGGGAGTGGCGCGGGGTTTGGGTGTTTTTCGCGGGTTTGGTGGCTTTTTAACGGCGGCGCGGCGGGCGCGGGTCGAGGGTGGGAGCAAATCGCGCGCGCTGAGAAGCGAAGGAACGGGCATGGCTTCGTCCTCGAGTCCCTCGAATTGGCGGGTGTGTGTTTGCGCGCCCTGCACGTAGTCGCCGGCCGCTTCGAGGAGCCTCGAAACGTTTGTTTCCCAAGTGGCGTATTCAAGAAAGGCGTCCCAGGCGGGTTCAGGAAGATCGGTGTGGATGAGGGTGGCCATGCCATCGGCGATGGCGTCGCTGGAATCGGGGGGGACGTAGAGCCCCAGACCGAAATGCTCGACGAGATCGCGCATGGGGCTGGTGCCGCTGGATGCCAGAACGAGGCGGCGCGCCTGGGCGGCTGTCGAGAGCGTGCCCGACTGCGAGTGGTAGGATGACGAGTAGGTCATCAAAATGAAATCGGCCGCTGCGAAGTAAGCGACCCGCTTTTCCTCGGAAACGAACTCGTCCGAGATGAAGACGCGTTTCGAGACGCCGAGATCGTCGGCGAGCATCTGGTAGTATTTGAGCGGCCGGTCACGGTGGGAGGAGACGGTGCCGAGGATGACCAGATGGGCTTTGGGGTTGTCGAGGAGTGCGCGGATCGAGAGGTCGAGATTTTTGTGGTTTCGGACGCTGCCGAAGGCGAGGAAGACTTTGCACCCGCGGGGAGCCATCCAACTTTTCCGGATTTGCCGGGAGCTTTCCTTTGAGTGGAGGATGGGGTCCGGGCCGATGGGGGCCTCCACGGTGCGGATGAATTTGGGGATCGGGGAAGGAGGCGGGAAGCGCTTGTGGGCGACGGCAATGCGGTAGGGCTTGTAGGCAATGCGCGAGGAAAAATGCTGCCACCACTTCGGGCCGAGTTGGTTGTCGCGGACGGGGAGATGGAGATTCATCGCGTAGATGACCTTGCGGAAGAGCGCCAGAAAGAGATGGGGCCAAATCCAGACGGCGGCCTGGGCGTCCACATGGCTCCCCGAAAGCACGAGGGAGGGGCGTTTTTGAAACACATGCCAGGCGAAGCGAAACTGGTTGCGGATGGTTTGGAACGCTTTGCTCAGCTTGCGACTGGTGAGGTTTGTGGTGTTGCCGGTGGCGCCCTCTCCCATGCACGGAAGAACCGGGTAGGCGGCATTCCGGGTGCGGATGAATCCCGGCGCGCAGAGAAGGAGAACGCGGATGCCGAGTTCGTGCAATGCGGTGGCCTGCCGATGGATTTGGTCCGCGATCACACCGTGTGATCCCGGGCAGTGGATCATGACATCGATCGTCTCGCGGCGTTTGGAGCTGGACATCAGGAAAAAGGGTAGTGCTTTAAGGACGCCCTGTTGGGAGGATCCGACGTGATGCGGGTCTGGAAGAATTCTCCGGCATGAGATCCGGTTGGCTGCGGGCTTGATGGTCCATCGCGGTAATAGGAAGCGTGGGTGAAGGGCTGACAAAGGTGGGGTGTGTGGAATCGGCCAGCAAGTTTTTTTTCCCATGGTGCGCGGGGACCGGGCTGGGCTTGCGGCAAATGCGGCTTTGCGTTCTGGGCCCGCGGGGCTTTACTCCCGGGGATGCAAGCTCGACTCCTCGCCGCTGCGAATTGGTTTCCTGTGTGGTTGATTGTGTTTTGCGGCGCTGCATTGGCATGGCCGGAGGCGTTTATTTGGTTTTCCGGATCGTGGATTACGTGGGCTTTGGCGTTCATCATGTTGGGAATGGGCGTGACGTTGGATACAGGGGCGTTCAAGGCGGTCTTGCGGATGCCTTGGGCGGTCGGGATCGGGTTTGTTGCACAGTTCACAATCATGCCCGCAGCGGGGTGGTTGGTGGCGACGTCGATGCGTCTGCCTCCCGATCTGGCTGTCGGGGTGATTCTTGTGGCGTGCTGTCCCGGTGGCACGGCGTCGAATGTTGTGGCGTTCATTGCGCGGGCGAATGTCGCGTTGTCGGTGGTGATGACGTTTTGTTCCACGCTGGCGGCTGTGGTGGTGACACCGATGTTGACGCATTGGCTGGCCGGGGCCTGGCTACCGGTCGATGGCTGGGGAATGGTGTTGACGGCGTTGCAGGTGGTGGTCGCTCCGGTTGTGCTCGGGGTGGTGTTGCATCACCGGCTGCCGAGGTTGGCGGATCCGGCGGGATCGGTTGGGCCGCTGGTGTCGGTCCTACTGATCAGCATGATTTGCGCGAGCATTATCGGGCGCAATCGCGAGGCGATCATGGAAAATGTGGTGGTCTTGTTTGCCGCTGTCGTGTTGCTGCACGGGGCGGGATTTTTGCTTGGCTGGGTGGCGGCAAGACTTTGCCGGCTGGGACCGGCGGAGGCCGAGGCTGTGTCGATCGAAGTGGGGATGCAAAATTCCGGGCTTGCGGCGGTGATGGCAAGAAGCCATTTCGCGGCCAATCCACTCACGGCCGTGCCTGCGGCGCTGTCGAGTGTGGTGCACAGCCTGATCGGTAGTGCGTTGGCTGTTTACTGGAGATGCCGGAAGGAGTAGCGGTCCTTAGCGGAGGGTGGGCATGCCCTGCTCTGAGGGCCCGGCGTGGAGTTCGCCGGAGTTCGCGGCGGGGTGCAGCTTGGGCTTCACTGACAGGGTGAGCGGTGAGCCGTCGCGCACGACTTGAATCTCGGTCGGGTCGCCGGCGGTCAGAAAAAACGAAGCCTCCAGAATATCCTCGCCGGAGGCCACAGGGCGGCCACCGATGCTCAGGAGGGTGTCGCCTTCGCGCAGACCATCGGCCGAGTCGGGCTCGGCGGAGACGAGTTTGGCGATGCGGGCGGTGGAGCCCATGACCGGAGACTCGCTTTCCTCGACCTCCACGCCGACCCAGCCCGGGCGGAGTTCGCCAAAACGCATGATGTCGCCGCGAACTTTCTCGGCAGCTTCGATGGGGAGGACATAGCAGGATGCGCCACCGCCGATCTGGGAGACGACGACACCGACGACCTTGCCATCCAATCCCAGCACGGGGCTGCCCCCCTGGCCGCATTGGACCGCGAGGTTCGCGCGGAGGTGTGATGTGGCAAAATATCTCCCCCTGTGGTGCTTGTCGCGATCGGCGATCATGCCCAGGCTGGCCGTGGCATCGAAATCCTCCGGGTAGCCGATCGAGACGACCGGGGTGCCTTTTTTGATGCCGCTGGAAGTGCCAAGGGTGAGGAACGGGCTGACGCAGTCGGTTTTCAGGACAGCGATGCCGCTGCGCTCGTCTGCCGCCACAACGGTGGCTTCCATGGAGCGGTCGTTGAAGATGACGCGGACATCATGGGCTTTGGCGACCACGCCGGTGTGGGTGTAGATGGTGCCGGCGGGGTCGATGAAAAACCCGCTGCCAAGGCGGACCCCGAGATCGTCGCAAGCCCTGACGCGGACAACCGCTGGGCGACTTCTGTTGAAAATGGAGTCGAGCTGGGCTTGGAGGTCCGGCCTTTCGGAAGGGGGTTCTTCGGAGTGCGCGGCCGGACTCGCCGCGAGGGCGGCCAAGGCAACAAGGAGGGCCTTTTGAAAAAACACCACGTCGTTAAAAGGTGCGGGCCGAGGCATAGCCGACCGGCCTTGGCGGAAGGACGTATTGGACCGAGGAAACCGGTTTTGAGGGACGGAGGGAGGTTTTCGGCATGGGAAGAGATGGTGCTGTGCCCGCAAGGCTGAGCGAGGTTTTTTCGTCGGGGCCGGAGATGGGGGAAACCTGTGTTTCAGGGCCGACGAGCAACGTGCTGGCAAGAACGACCGCCGCGAAGGAGGCGGCCATGACCAGGCGGGGGGCGGAGGGAGGTGCAAGAAACCGGAGCACCCTGTCCCGTGCGATGGCCCAGAGGGGGCGCTGGATGACTTCGGCACGTTGGCGGCATTGGAACTCGGACAAAAAATCTTCAAAGTAACCGGGTGGAGGTTGCTCGTAGCGTTTAAGCCGGAGAAGACGGGAGACGCTCTCGTTGTGATCCATGTCGGTCAGGGGTTGATAAACTCGCGCAGGAGGTTTTGCAATTGCTTGTGGGCGTAAAAAAGTCTGGAGCGGACGGTTCCTTCCGAGACTTTCAGGATTTTCGCGATTTCCGCGTGTGGCATTCCTTGGATGTCGAACATGGTAACGACGGCTCTGTGATCATGGGACAGCTTCATGAGTGATTCGTTCAGTTTTTTTTGAAGTTCGCCGAGATTCGCCTCGTTGGAGGGGTCGGCGGAACTGGTGGCTTCGATGAAATCGGGATCGTTGAGCACGCCGCTGTCGACGTCGTCGAGGCTCATGGTGCGGCGGCGGTTCCGTTTTTTCAGGAAGTTGATGGTCATGTTGACCGAGATGGTGTGCATCCAGGTGTGGAAGGAGGATTTTCCTTGGAAGCTTTTGATCGAGCGGTAGCCCTTGGCGAAAATCTCCTGGAGGAGGTCGTTGGTGTCCTCGTGGCTCGAGGTCATGTTGTAGACGAGCCCGTAGAGGCGCGGGCTGTAGCGGCGCACTAGCTCGTCATACGCCCGGGCGTCCCCCGCCTGGGTGCGGGCGACGAGCTCTTGATCCGGTGGGTCGGGCGTTTCCATGGGCGGTGGTGGGTTGGGAATTTACCAACCCGCCGGAACCATGCGGAGAAAAATCGACTATGAAGCCGCGGGCGAGGGGTCGGGTATTTGCCGGTTTGCGGCAGGGTTGCGCCGCGGTAGAGGGGTGAGCCATGTGCGCCAGCCTTCACGGAGTTCGAGGCCCAGCCAGATGCCGAGTCCGTGCAGGAATGTTTTCACCAGGTGCGGGATGCGGAAATTGAAGCCCGGCACGAGATCGCGCCGGCGGGTGTTGTTTTTGCCGAAGGCACCCCGGCGCCGCCGCTCGCGGCCGATGGCGGCCAGGCGGGAATTGTAAAGGCGCATGAGGTGGAAAAACGGGGTCGAATGCCATGTGGCGAACGGCGGGATGCGGAGTTTGGATTCGCCCGATTTGTAGATGGGGAGGACCACGAAGAGGTAGTAGCTCGCGATATCGAGGCGGAAGGCGGAGCGCATGAGCGAGTGGTCGCCGATGTAGTCGTATTTGTCGCGGTAGAGGGCTTCGAACTGGCGGGCGTAACTGGCGGTCAGGTGCCCGTTCATGCAGTCCACAAGCGATGAAATGTCCTCGCCGGAGCGCCATCGAAGGATGAGGTGCACGGCGGATGCGACGGTGTAGGCGATCCAATCCATGCCCGGGCTGTAGAGAGGATCGAGAAAAGCCGAGGCATCGCCGGCGAGGACAAATCCGTCGCCCGCGAATCGGCGAGACGCGTAGGGAAGGTTCCTGCGGAAATGCACATCGCCTTCGAGAAACTCGGCGTCCTTTAGCATCTCGCGGGCGGCCGGGTGTTGCGAGAGGAAGCTTCGGAGTTTTTCGCCGACAGTTCCACCGGGCCCCGGCCATGAGGCGGCGCGCTGGTCGATCACCGCGCCGATGCTGACCTCGCCGGAGCGGAGCTGGATCCACCATGCCCACCAGCCGTCGCCCGCGAAATGGTTCGTGGCGGTGCCGCGGATGCCTTGAAAGGCGGTGTTCCAATCTGAAGCGGCCTCCGCATTTTCCAACGAGTCCCACTCGCGGGTGGTGCGCCAGCGGGACCATGCGGCAAGGGTGGGGTGGGCTGTGTTGGGTTCGATCCAGTCGTTGGCGCGGGCGAGTTCGGCTTTTACGCCCGAGGCATCGACGACCCAGCGGGCGCGGAGGGTTTTTTCGATGTGGGAATGCTCCACGCGCAAGGTTTGAAGCCCGCCGGAGGAGAGGGTGGTTTCGATCACCCGTGCGGGGCGGAGGATGTCCACGCCCAGCGCCTCCGCGCGTTCGAGGATTTCGGTGTCCACAGCGGACCGGTCGATCAAAAAGGCCGGCACCGTGGAAAGATAGCTGCCGCCGAGTTCCGAGCATTCCGCAAGCGGGTGGTTTTTGTCGCTGGCAAACCAGAAGCGCAGTCCGTTTTTTGGGATTTGCGTGCGGGCGAGAAACCCGCCGAGGCCGAGCATGCGGGTCAGAAACCACCCGCTGACCTCCGTCGTGGCTTCGCCGACGCGGCGCTTGAAGACAGAGGTTTTTTCGACAACCAGAATCCGCAATTCCGGATCGCGCCGTTTGAGCAAAAACGCTGTGGCGGCACCTGTGAGCGCGCCGCCGATCACAATGACATCGTAGTCCGGGCCGGATTCCACCCCGCGAGGCTAATGCCAATGCTCTCCTCCCGCCAAGGGGGGAATGATTCGGTGTTGAAAACGCGCGCGGGCGCACGCATGGTTTCCACCCCATTTTTGCGTATGCCGATCTACGAATTCCACTCTCCCGACACGAACAGGATTTACTCGTTTTTCGCCAGGAGCCTCTCGATGGCTGAAAAAACACCACGGTGCCCCGACGACCCGAATGCCAGGATGGAGCGCGTGGTGTCGAGGTTCGCCGTCACAGGCAAGGCCAAGGAGGAGCAACCGGTGGACGCCGGCGGCATGGACGACCCCCGCATGGAGCGCATGATGGCCGAGATGGAGCGCGACATGGCCGGATTGGACGAGAACAATCCCGACCCCCGCGCCCTCGGGCACATGATGCGAAAAATGACCGAGGCCACCGGCCAGAAGATGCCGTCAGAGATGGAGCACATGATCCGGCGGCTCGAGGCCGGCGAGGATCCCGAGAAACTTGAGGAGGAATTCGGCGACGCGTTCGACAGCATGGATTTTCCTGGGATGGACGGGGAGGATGGGAGCGAAGCCTCGGCACGTGCCGTGAAAGCCCAACGGCAACCCGCACGCGATCCCAAGCTCTACGAGTTTTCGGATTATCTTTGAGGGCTTGGCTCGGACTCTGCGCGGCCGACCACGATATTGGAGGCGCTGATTGCCAGGACTTCGACGGGGGTGCCCGCTTCGAGGAATTCCCCGCTGGAGATCACATCGAACATTTCCGAGCCGATTTTCGCGCGGCCCGCCGGGCGGAGAATGGTGACGGCGGTGCCGCGGTCGCCGGGCGCGATGGTCGAGGCCGTGCCGAGCTCGGTGACGACTTTGGCCGAGGAGCCCTCGGGCATTTTTGAGGAGAGAAACAATCCGCGCAGGAATGGCATGGAGGGCAGCATGCGCCCAAGTAGCGCGATGCCAAGCACGGATCCGCCGATCGCGAGGCTGAGATTCAGCATCGGCGTGCGGAACATTTCAAAAGAGATTTCGATCGGTTGGGCGGGATAAAAGTCCGCCATAGAGAAAAACAGCGCCACGACGACCATGATCGTCCCGCCGAGGGCCAGCACCACGACACCGGGAAAAAAGAGGAACTCCAGCAGAATGAACACCACACCCAGCACGAACAGGGCGATCATTTCGAAGCCTGTGAGCCCCGCGATGTAGTGGCCGCCGAAGAAGAGCAGAAAGCAAACACCCGCAAGCACACCCGCCGCTCCGAACCCCGGCGCCTTGAATTCCAGCCATGCACCCATCACGCCGCCCAGCAGGAGGAGCGGGGCGAGCATCGTGATCCACTGGGCTGCCGTCTCGAAGCCCGAGGGCTCGATGCGGATGATGCGGTCGGGGTCGAGTCCGCATTCCACGGCCACGGCGGGGATGTCGGCCGCGATGCCCGAGGCCAGGAGCGGCTTGCCGCCGATTTGTCGCGTGGCCTCCTGCGCGCTGAGGGTGAGGAGCGATCCCTTGGGATTGATGACTTCGCCGCCGACTTTGACCTCCTTGTCGAGGTTCATGAACCCATCGACCAATTCGGGATGGTAGCCGTTTTTCTGCGCCACGCTGCGGAAGTAGCCTGAAAAATACGACACGATTTTCGCATTCATCGTCTCTGGAATTTCCTGGCCCGAGCCGGCGACCGGCGCGGC
>CAZRLX010000056.1:11863-15736 GCA_964601115.1 uncultured Chthoniobacter sp.
TTGCCCGCGTGGGACTCATCGCCGAAGAAACAATCCAACGTGTCGCCGACGCCACGGACATCGTCGAGCTTGTTGGATCCTACTTCCCGCTCAAACGGGCCGGAACGAGCTTTCGTGCGTTGTGCCCGTTCCATCGGGAGAAGTCCCCATCCTTCCATGTGAACCCCGCGCGGCAGTCCTTCCATTGTTTCGGGTGCGGCGCGGGCGGGGGTGTGTTGCGGTTTGTCATGGACTACGAGCACGTGGATTTTCCCACCGCGGTGCGGCGACTGGCCCAGCGCGCGGGGATTCCGGTGGTCGAGGATGCGTCCTCCGGCGACGACGCAAAAAGCCACGGCCAGCGCGAGCGCCTGCTGGGACTGCATGCAGAGGCCTCGGCGTGGTTCCACAGGAATTTGATGAAATCCCCCGACGCGGCCCATGCGAGGGATTATCTGAAATCGCGCGGGATCGGCGTCGAGACCGCCAAGAGTTGGCAACTGGGCTACGCGCCGGATTCCTGGGACGCACTGTTGGCGTATCTGCGCGGGCGGCGGTTTTCCCCGGAGGAGATCGCTTTGGGAGGGTTGGCCTCGTCCAAGGACGGCGACGAGGGGGGCGGCGGGCGGATTTACAGCCGCTTTCGGGACCGCCTCATGTTTCCGATCCGCAACGACTACGGCGAGGTGGTCGCGTTCAGCGGGCGGGTGCTCCAGTCCGATTCCAACGGCGCAAAGTATGTGAACTCCCCCGAGACGCCGCTGTTCACAAAGGGGCGCGTCCTTTTCGGATTGGACAAAACCAAGCGCGATCTCATCGAAAAAAACGCGGCGATCGTCTGCGAAGGCCAACTGGATCTCATCACGGCTTTCGAGGCGGGAGTCAGACACGTCATTGCCCCGCAGGGAACAGCCTTCACCACCGACCAAGCGCGCTTGCTCAAACGGTATGTCGAGACGGTGCTCCTGTGTTTCGATTCCGATGCCGCCGGCAAAAAAGCCGCCGACCGCTCCCTGCCGGCATTGTTTTCGCAGGGCTTGCTGGTGCGGATCGTGAGCCTGCCTCAGGGCGACGATCCGGATTCGTTGATTCGCAGGGAAGGACCCAGTGCCTTTCTGGAGAGGGTCGAGTCTGCGGAGGATTACTTCGACCACAACTTGAACGAGGCCGCGCTCTCCGGAGAACTTGCCGACGCCGCCGCGAAATCCCGCCTCGTCCGGCGCCTCGCTCCCGCCTTGGCGCTGGTCGGGGATGCCGTGCTGCGCGAATCGACGCTCGGGAAAATGGCCACGAGGCTCGGCGTGCCGCAAAGCACGATCCGCCAATTCATGAAAGCCCCTACTCTGGCGAACGACTCCAGACCCGAGGAAACAAACGCCATAGAATCCCCGGTTCTCGAATTGTCTCCCGGCATGCGGATTCTTTGCCAACTTGCCGTGCAAAGCGCCGAGGTGCGCGCTTGGTTGCGTGCTCAAACGCCGTTGGCCCGCTACGAGGGCGCCGGCAGCCTTGTGGACAAGGTGGCGGCGGTCGATTTCGAGGACGGCGCCCCACCGCCCGCTGCGTTTCTTGCCACACTGGATCCCTCCGAAGAACGCGTTCTCACCGCACTCACGACAGAGCGCTCGATGCCGGAACCGCTGGATCGAGCAAAGCAAACTGCTCGGGGCATGTATGTAAGGAATCTTAATCAGCAAATGGAAATCCTCATGGCGGAGGTCGCGAACCCCGCATTAACATCCCCGGAACGCCAAAAAATCCAAAAACAAATTCTTGACCTGAAAATCCGAGTGGCTGATGTTCACCGGCCCTTTGAACAGGCCTAAAGGAAAGCAACTTGAAAACAAAATCCACCTCTTCGAAAACCCCGCCGCGCAAAGCAACCCCGCCGCAAAAAAGCACAAAGCCCTCCAACTCCGCTAAAAAAGCAGCGACGCCCCCCAAGGCAAAGGCCCCTGCGAAGACGGTAAAAACCCCGCCGAAATCCAAAACCCCGGCCAAGGCCGCCCCGCTCAAAAAGACACCGGCTAAAGCCAAGCCGGCAGCCAAAAAGCCGGCTCCTGTGGCCAAAAAAGCGGCGAAACCCGCACCCAAAGCGGTTGCGAAACCGGCTCCGAAAAGCTCGAAGCCAGCGGCAGCGAAGCCCGCCGCCACGAAACTCGTAAAGCCATCCCCTTCCGCCAAGAAGCCGGCCGCGACGGCGACCAAAAAAATTTCTCCGAAGCCGGTGGCGCCATCGGCCAAATCAACGCCCAAAAAGTCGGCGGCACCCGTTCCCAAAACCGAGACGAAAGCCAAGCCCGCACCCGTTTCCGAGGCGATCAAATCCATCAATGCCAAGGCCCGCGCCGGCAAGAGCGAGGCATCCAAGCAACCGGCCGCTGCGGCGACGACCCAGCAACTGGCGACCGTGGACATTCCCCGCATGCTTCAAGACAAGGTGCGCGAGTTGATCCGTCTCGCCAAGGAGCAGGGCTACCTCACCTATGAGGACTTGGACGAGCACCTGCCCGAGGGCGTCAGCGACCCGGAGCATCTGGACCTCATCATCAGCCAACTCCGCGGTGTCGAGATCGAGATCATCGAAGCCTCCGACGTCGATCGCGTGAAGGAAGTCCGCAAGGACGACGACGAGGACGACGACAAGGACGAAAAGGAAAAGGAAGACAAGGAGGAGAAAGAGGAAAAAGCCGACACGAAGCTCGACATCCTCGACGACCCGGTCCGCATGTATCTCAAGCAGATGGGACAGGTGCCGCTCCTCACCCGCGAGCAGGAGGTGGAAATCTCCATGCGCATCGAGGCTGCCGAACTCAAGGTGCAGGAGATGCTCTACGGGTTTGGCTTTGTCGCCCGCGCCCATATCGATCTTGCGCAAAAACTCATCGACCAGCGCGAGCGTTTCGACCGCGTCATCCTCGACAAGAAAATCGAGAGCCGCGAGCGCTACATGAAGGCCCTCCCCCGTCTCTGCCAGCAACTCAAGCGGCAGATGGACTCCGTTTCCAAACTTTACCAAGAGTGCGCCCCGCTCTCGCAGGCGAACGAGAAGCGCAAAAAATTCGCAAAGTCGCTCCAGTCGCTGCAGGCCCTTTATCCCAAGTTTTTCTTCAAGCAGAAGGTCATCGAGGATTTCGTGGTGCTGGTGGAGGAAAACCATCGGGCCATGATCAATCTCCAGAGCGAACTCAAAAAACACGCGAAGGACCCCAGCCCGAAACTCCGCCGGCAGCACACGGCCGAGATCAAGGAGATGCAGCACCGCTTCTGGCTCTCGCCCGATGAACTGGACGCCAAGCACACCGAGTTGAAGGTCTGGCACCGCCGTGCCTTGAAGGCCAAGACCGAGATGGTCGAGGCGAACCTCCGCCTCGTGATCTCGATCGCCAAGAAATACACCAACCGCGGCCTGTCGTTCCTCGACCTTATCCAAGAGGGCAACATGGGCCTCATGAAGGCCGTAGAAAAATTCGAATACCGTCGCGGTTATAAATTTTCGACCTACGCCACGTGGTGGATCCGCCAGGCGATCACCCGCTCGATCGCCGACCAGGCCCGCACGATCCGCATTCCCGTGCACATGATCGAGACGATCAACAAGCTCATCCGCGTGCAGAAGCAACTCGTGCAGGAATACGGCCGCGAGCCGTCTCCGGAGGAGATTTCCGACGAAATCCAGTTGCCTGTCGAGCGCGTGCGCGCCGTCCTCAAGATGGCCCAGCAACCGATCTCGCTCCAGGCCCCCGTCGGCGACAGCGACGACACGAGCTACGGCGATTTCATCGAGGACAAGGGGGCGGAAAACCCCGCCGACATGGCTGCGATCGTTCTTCTCAAGGACAAGATCAAGGACGTGCTCGACACCCTCACCGAGCGCGAACGCCAGGTGCTCGA
>CAZRLX010000057.1:0-15689 GCA_964601115.1 uncultured Chthoniobacter sp.
CGTCCTTCACGGCGAACTGGACGTTCATGAGGCCGCGCACCTTGAGTTCGAGCGCCATGGCTTTGGTGGCGCTTTTGATGGTGTCGAGAACCTCTGGCGAGAGGGAGAAGCTGGGGATCATGCAGGCACTGTCACCCGAGTGGATGCCTGCCTGCTCGATGTGTTCCATGACGCCGCCGATGACACAGAGTTCGCCGTCGGCGATGCAATCGACATCCACCTCGGTTGCGTCTTCGAGGAAGCGGTCGACGAGCACGGGGCGTTCGGGGCTGGCTTCGACGGCGGTGCGGATGTAGCGGCGGAGGTCGGCCTCGTCGTGGACGATCTCCATGGCGCGGCCGCCGAGGACGAAGGAGGGGCGCACGAGCACTGGATAGCCGATGCGCGCGGCGACATCCACGGCCTCCTGCTCGTTCGTGGCGGTGCCGCCTTGGGTCTGCTTGAGTCCGAGCTTGTCGAGCATGGCGGCGAAGTGCTTGCGGTCCTCCGCCATTTCGATGCTGGCGGGCTGGGTGCCGATGATGTTGCAGCCGTTTGCCTCAAGGCCTTGGGCAAGATTCAGCGGGGTCTGGCCGCCGAATTGGACGATGATCGCGTCGGCTTGTTCGCGTTCGTAGATGTTTAGCACGTCCTCGAGGGTGAGGGGCTCAAAGTAGAGTTTGTCGCTGGTGTCGTAGTCGGTCGAGACGGTCTCGGGGTTCGAGTTCACCATGATGGTTTCCCAGCCGAGTTCCTTGAGGGCGAATGCGGCGTGGACGCAGCAGTAGTCGAACTCGATGCCCTGGCCGATGCGGTTCGGGCCGCCGCCGAGGATGATGACTTTCTTTTTGTCGCTCGGGCGCGTCTCGTCCTCGTCGCCGTAGGTCGAGTAGTAGTAGGGGGTGACTGCTTCGAATTCCGCGGCGCAGGTGTCCACAAGGCGGTAGGTCGGCACGACGCCGGCGGCTTTGCGGGCCTTGCGAACCTCGGGTTCCGTCGTTTTGGAGAGGGTCGCGAGTTGGCGGTCGGAGAAGCCGAAGCGCTTGGCGCGGCGGAAGTCGGAGGCAGAGAGCGGGAAGGGGAGGGCGGCGAGGCGTTTTTCCTCCTCCACGATGAGGCGGATGTGCTCGAGGAACCAGCGGTCGATCGAGGAGAGGTCGTGGATTTCCTCCACGGTGAGGCCTGCGAGGAAGCCGTAGCGGATATAAAAAATGCGCTCTGGGAGCGGGGTGCGGAGTTTTTGGCGGATCGTGTCGATGTCGGGGGCGAGATCCTTGCCGTCGGCTCCGAGGCCGAAGCGGCCGATTTCAAGCGAGCGGAGGGCCTTTTGAAGGGATTCCTTAAAGGTGCGGCCGATGGCCATGGCCTCGCCGACGCTTTTCATTTGCGTGGTGAGGGTGGGGTCGGCCTTCGGGAATTTCTCAAACGTGAAGCGCGGGATTTTCGTGACGACGTAGTCGATCGAGGGCTCGAAGCAGGCGGGAGTGACCTGGGTGATGTCGTTTTTGAGTTCGTCCAGCGTGTAGCCCACGGCGAGTTTGGCGGCGATCTTGGCGATCGGAAATCCGGTGGCCTTGGAAGCGAGGGCCGAGCTGCGAGAGACGCGCGGGTTCATTTCGATCACGACCATGCGGCCGTCGGCGGGGTTGATGGCGAACTGGATGTTCGACCCGCCTGTCTCCACGCCGATCGCGCGGATGACTGCGAAGCTCGCGTCGCGCATGGCCTGGTATTCCTTGTCGGTGAGGGTCTGGATGGGGGCGACGGTGATCGAGTCGCCGGTGTGGACGCCCATGGGATCGAGGTTTTCGATCGAGCAAATGACCACGCAGTTGTCGGCGCGGTCTCGGATGACCTCCATCTCGAATTCCTTCCAGCCGAGGAGGGATTCCTCCACGAGCACCTCGCTAACGGGCGAGAGGTCGAGGCCGCGGCGGCAGATTTCATCGAGTTCCTCGCGGTTGTAGGCGATGCCTCCGCCAGCGCCGCCGAGGGTGAAGGCGGGGCGGATGATGAGCGGGAACGTGCCGATCTCGACGGCGACTTGCCGGGCCTCCTCGAGGGTGTGGGCGACTCCCGAGCGGGCGCAGTCGAGCCCGATCTCGATCATGATGTTTTTGAAGATGAGGCGGTCCTCGCCGCGCTTGATGGCTTCGGCGTTCGCGCCGATGAGACGTGCGCCGTGGCGCTCCAGCGCGCCGTTCTCCACAAGGGCCATGGCGGCGTTGAGGGCGGTCTGGCCGCCGAGGGTCGGAAGAACAGCGTCGGGCTTTTCGCGCTCCAGGATTTTCTCGATGGCCTCGGGAGTGATCGGCTCCACGTAGGTGCGGTTCGCGAACTCCGGGTCGGTCATGATGGTGGCCGGATTCGAGTTCACGAGGACGACCTCGTATCCTTCCTCAGCGAGCGCCTTGCAGGCTTGCACCCCCGAGTAGTCGAATTCGCAGCCTTGTCCGATCACGATGGGACCGGAGCCAATAAGTAGAATTTTTTTGATCGAGGTGTCCTTCGGCATGGGGCGGGAGACTATGCGAACCGCCTCGCGCCGGGCAACGAAATGGTTGGACTAAAAATGCGCGGCGGATGAAATGAGCGCCATGGAAGGGCGCAAATACAGCACGGGCACGAAAGGCCGCTTGAAAATGCACAGCGACCAGTGCCGGGAATTCATTCACGGACACGCTCCAAGCTTCGCGCTTGCCGAGGAGTTTGTGGCCAGCATCGACCCCGGTCGCGAGGATGCGGTGTGGCAGAGATTCCAAGATCCCGCCGACATCGAGCCGTTGTTGGAGGCTTGGTTGAATGGCGAATCCGAGCCCGCTGCCCCGCTAAAAAGTCCTGTGCAACCTGCGGTTGCGGTCGCAAAGGCCAAGCGGTTGGCGCCTGCGGTCGAGTTGGCATTCAAAAAAACCGAGGCGTGGATCGAGAGCGGGGCGGTGGATGGCATGGCACCGGCCGAGGCCGCTCGCATGGCGCTGGAAAAATTGCGCGGCGGGTTGTGAAAGCCACAGCGCACCGCATCGCAGTCATCGCCGACACTCATGGACGCCTGCCCGAGGGCTTGGTCGCGTTGTTGCGCGAGGCGGATGAGATTTGGCACCTGGGTGATTTTTGCAATCTCGACACGCTTGCGGCATGCCGCGCGATCGGCAGGCCGTTTCTCGCGGTGCTTGGCAACAACGATTGCGGCCTCGACCTGCAGGAAACGCTGAACCTCGAGCGCGGCGGGAAGAGGTTTCATCTGGTGCATATCCCACCAAGAAGGTTGCCGCCGTGCGACGTCTTGATTCACGGGCACACGCATGTGCCGAGGGATGAAATAGCGGAGGGTTGCCGCGTGCTCAATCCCGGCACGGTCGGCAAACCCAACAAGGGAGCGCCTGCGAGTTGGGCGTGGCTTGAGATCGGCGCGCGCGGCGCCGTGCGCTGGACGGTGAATCGCTTGTAATTCGAGCGCGCAATGGGGGCGGCGGCTTTCGCGGATTGAGCCAAGCGGCAATTGCCCTGTGCGTCTGTTTTCCAATGCCAGAGCGGGCTGCTTCTTGGTAACAGGGGGCAATGCCAGCACTTCGTTTATTTTCATTCGCCGCAATCTGCTGCGTTGTTGCCGCATCGGCCCTCGCTGCGAAAACAAAAGTCGAGGAAGTTTACCGCGAGCATTGCGCCTCATGCCACGGGGCCGCCATGCAGGGCGGAGCGGGGGGAAGCCTCGCTGACGGGCGCTGGAACCACGGATCCACTGACCAGGCCATTTCGCAGGCGATCGCCGAGGGGATTCCCGATGCGGGCATGCCTGGCTTCAAGCGCGCGCTATCGCCGGAGGTCATTCGCTCGCTCGTCGTCTATATCCGAGAGAAGGAATCCTCAAATCGGCCCTCGGCGAGGCCCGTTGCCGCCGCCGCATCGACTGTTCCTGTAAAAACAACCCATGAATCCTATCTGCTCGAGACCGTGGTCGACGGCGGATTGGAAACTCCGTGGGCGCTCGCGTTCCTGCCGGATGGTCGCAAGTTGGTCACCGAGCGGGGCGGTCGACTCAGGATTCTCGACGAAGCCTGGAATCCACTGCCAGAGCCGGTTTCCGGAATCCCATCGGTTGTTCCGAACGGCCAGGGTGGGTTGCTGGATGTCGTGCCAGCGCCGGACTTCGACACCAGCGGCTGGATTTATCTCACCTATTCCGCGCCATTGCCCGCAGACTCTCCCGACACGAAAACCAGCATGACAAAAGTCACGCGCGGGCGTTTGAGCGGCAATGCCTGGGTGGACGGCGAGACCGTCTTCGAGGCCGATCCCGGCACCCACACCACGCGCGGAGTCCATTTCGGATCGCGAATCGTTTTCGACCGCGGATACCTGTATTTTTCGATCGGCGACCGCGGAGACGCCGCGAAAGCCCAGAATCTTTCGGTCCCAAACGGCAAGATTCTCAGATTGCACCCCGACGGCCGCATTCCAGAGGACAATCCGTTTGCAGGCCGGAGCGATGCCCACCCGGCAATCTGGAGCTATGGCCACAGGAACCCGCAGGGGCTCGTGGTCGATCCACAAACCCATGCGATCTACGCCACCGAGCACGGGCCTCGCGGAGGGGATGAATTCAACATGATCCGGAAGGGGGCGAATTTCGGATGGCCGCTTGTTTGTTTCGGCATGAATTACGACGGTTCGCCGCTCACGGCGAAGACTGAAATGGAGGGCATCGATGCGCCGTTGCACCACTGGACACCCTCGATCGCGACCTGTGGGCTCGCGTTTTACAATGGAGACAAATTTCCCGCATGGAGCCGCGACTTCTTCGTTGGCGGTCTGAGGGGCGGACTCCACCGCCTGCGTTTGCGCGAGGGCAGGGTGGTTGAGGACGAGGTGGTTTTCGACGGCTCGGTGGGACGCGTGCGCGATGTGCGTTGCGGGCCGGATGGATTTATTTACGTCGTGCTGAACCAGCCCGACCGCATCATTCGGCTTGTTCCCGCCGGTGGCGCGACGGATTCAGTGAAATGACACGCCGCCGCGCCGCATTCACTCTTGTCGAGTTGTTGGTCGCGCTCGCGATTGTCGGCATTCTCGCGGCGCTTGCCCTCGGGGGCTTCGGAATTGCAAGCGCCTCAGCGGACCGCTCGAAGGCCATGGGCAACATGCGCGCCATCGGCAGCGCGATTCCGGCCTATGCCGCCGATCACAACGGCAGCCTGCCGGGCCCGCTCTGGCCGGGCCAGTTGCCCGAACTCGATCCCGCGCGCAGCGGTCGCATGGTCCGAGAACTCGCGCCCTATCTCGGGATCGAAACGCCGTCGCAACCCGAAACGATCGGCCTCTTTGTGCCTCCGGCCTACCGCAAGGCAATGGGGGCCGCCGCTCTTGCCTCCTCGCGCACATTTGTCATGAACATGGCAATTTCGGATGGTGACTCCACATTAAATCCATGGGGCTCCCTCGCCGGCGCCGCGGCAGCTTCCCCCCTTCGGGTGGCCGTGGTGCCACCCTCGGCGTGGGGATTTTCCGATGCCGACCAGTCGCACCCACGAGTCTCGGGCGCCCCTTGGTCGGCCAATACCCCTGCGGAACCTGTCCACGGAAAGCGCATGGCTTGGTTTTTCAACGGATCCGTCTCCCAAGTGCACACGGCGGAACTCGAATAGCAGGCGGTCTGGAATCAGGGTTGACTCGTTCGGTGCGCTTTGGTTTATACCCCGACTCCGCTTCGTTGTCCGTTTGCGGATCACATCACCCACCTATTCAGATGAGCCAACCCACGCCAGACAGCACGATGTTCCTCGAGATCATCAACCACTTTGTTCCCACAGTCCTCCAGACGATGGCCGGATTGGGTGCCGTTCCCGCCAAAGGGAATGCCCAAGCACCGCAGCCCTCCGTGCTTTCGGGGATCTCAGGTTCGATCGGCCTCAGCGGTCGGGTGCACGGCGTTGTCTACACCGCCTTCTCCCCCTCTCTTGCCCAGATGGTCGCGGAGAAAATCTTCGGAGGTGCCGCCGGTGAGCAGGATGTGAACGACGTGGTTGCGGAACTCACCAACATGTTCACCGGAAACCTTAAATCCATGCTCTGCGATCGCGGCTACAACTGCTCGCTCACGATCCCCAGCGTGGCGCGGGGCGACAAAATCACCATCTCCGCAAAGTCCGCCACCATCAGTGTCAACAACTCGTTCGCCGTGGAAGGCCACCCGGACCCCCTCATCCTACACGTCTTCGCGGTTCTCCAATAACCATCAGCATATACCATGAGCGCACCAAAAATTCTCAGCGTGGACGACAGTCGCATGATCCACACCCTCATCAACAAAGGCTTCAGCTCCTACGATGTCCAGATGGTCTTCGCCAGCAATGGCGCCGAGGGCCTCGAGGTCGCGGCCAGGGAAAAACCCGATGTCATTCTTCTCGATGTGACCATGCCTGTCATGGATGGCGTGGAGTGCCTGTCGAAACTCAAGGCCGACGCCGCCTTGAAGGACATCCCCGTCATCATGCTCACCGCCGAGGCCGGAAAGGAAAACGTCCTCAAGATCGCCAAGATGGGCGTCCGCGACTATATCGTGAAGCCCTTCTCCGAAGCAGCGGTGATCGATCGTGTGAGTCGCATCGTTGATCTCAAGCCGAAGTCCGGAGCCGCTCCCGCAGCGCCTGCGGCGGCCACGGCTCCTGCCGCCCCCGCTGCATCAGCCGCAAAGAAAGCCCGTGTCGTCACCGATGCACTGAAGGTTCTCGTGGTCGACGAGCATCCCGCGATTATCGAATCGATCCAGAAGGCGATCGACAAGCGGGGTTGGAAGGTCGTCTCCTGTCCGAGTCCCGAGGCCGCGCAGGCGCAGGTGGCGGGCAACGTCCCCGCCGAGGAGACGCCCGACATTGTCATGATCAGCCTCGCCTACCCGAACAAGGCGGCGCTCAAGTTTTTCGCCACCGCCCGCTCGCACCCCGCGCTGAAGACCATTCCCTTCCTCGGCCTGTGCGTCAAAACCGCCACCTTCGAGCAAAACGACGCCAAGGATGTCGGATTCGCCGGCGTGCTCACCAAGCCGCTCGACGCCTCGGAGATTGCCGACCGCATCGCGCGCGCCATGGATCTCGACATCACCCCTGTGTTTTACAGCGCCGAAGGGGATGTCCAGGTGGTTGCGATTCCGCCCGATCTCTCGGAGGTCGGTTCGATCGACCTTGCGCGCCAATCCCGCACGAAGGTTCCCGATTTCGTCAATGCCGGGCACTCCAAGCTCCTGATCGATCTTACCGGTGTCTCGGATGTCAAAGTCCCGATCATCCGCTCCGTCGCCTCGATCGTGCAGGAGTGCGAAAATGTCGGTCTCCAATGGCGCATCGTCGGCAGTGACCTTGACAACCTCCCGAACCTCCCGACTATCGTCGAGACGAACCTCAAGATCGCCTCGCTCAAGAGTCTCCCAAATCCCTTCAAGGGCAAAAACACCATCGATATCCACCCGACGCGCGCGGCAGCCATCGCGTCATTCTAACCACCCGACACATTTCGCTTCCTCCACAAGCGGCGAACTCCTTAAATACCCGACACCATGTTTAAAAATCCTCTCAGCTCACTCGGTGGGCGCATCCTTCTCATTGTCGTTCTCGGCATCATTCTCACCCTCGGCGCATCCCTCTATGTCATCTACGACAGGGTCACGAAGATCATCTACCACGACATCGAGGCCAACATGCGCGCCACGCTTATCCAGGCGGAGAGCACCACCGACTCAATCGGCGATCTTGCGGAAGCGGGAGCGTTCAACTACGCGCAGCTTTCAAACGAACTCCAATACAAGGGCAAGGAAAACTACCGCGAGACGACCTTCTACAAAACCGTCCCGGTCGTTGCCGCTTGGGCCGCCGTCCGCAAATCCATCGAGGGAACCTCCACCGAGTTCCGCATCGTCCGTGACAATCCACGCAACAAGGAGAATTCACCCAAAAGCAACCTCGACCGCGAGTTGTTGAACGCCGTGGAAAAAGACGGCAAACAAGAAGTCTTCGTCGTCGACCGCGAAGCAGGGGTCATCGCCTATGCCCGGCCGGTGATCATGTCGAAAAGCTGCATGGCCTGCCATGGCAATCCCTCCAAGAGCCCAAGCGGCGACGGAAAAGACCTGCTTGGCTTCCAGATGGAGAACTGGAGCCCCGGAGACCGGCGCGGTGCCTACATTCTGAGCGCTCCCGTGAGCGAGATCGATGTTCCACGCCGCGAGGCCATGGTCGAGGCGCTGACCTACAGCGTTCCAGCGGCGCTCGCCATTCTCGGCATTTCCATCGGAGTTGTGATGCGCATCAACAAGCGCCTCCTGCTCACCACCGACCAACTCGAAAACGGATCGCAGCAACTCGCCGCCGCCTCAGGCCAGGTTTCCTCGGCCAGCCAGCGCCTTGCCGACGGTGCCAGCGAGCAAGCCGCGTCGCTCGAGGAAACGAGTTCCTCGCTGGAGGAAATCTCCACCGTCACCCGCCTCAACGCCGAAAGCGCCCACCAAGCGAAGGAATCCTCTCACCTCGCCCGTGCGGCTGCCGAGAGCGGGCTTTCCGACATGGAAAACATGATCACTGCGATGAGCGAGATTCAAAAATCCGGCGACAAAATCGCAAAGATCATCCGCACGATCGACGAGATTGCCTTCCAGACAAACATCCTTGCGCTGAACGCCGCCGTTGAGGCCGCACGCGCTGGTGAGGCTGGTTTGGGCTTCGCGGTGGTGGCCGACGAGGTGCGCAACCTCGCCCGCCGCAGCGCCGAGGCCGCCAAGGAAACCACCGAGATCATCGAGGAATCCATCGTGAAAAGCCGTGCTGGCAGCGAGATCAGCCAGCAAGTGGCAGAGGGTCTCACCGCCATCGTGGCCAAGGCCCGCGAGGTGGACGACCTGGTCGGGCAGATTTCGCTCGCGTCCCAAGAGCAGAGCCAAGGTGTGGGCTTGATCAACACCTCGATCAGCCAACTCGACAATGTCACACAGGGCAATGCCGCCGCCGCCGAGGAAAGCGCGAGTGCCGCCGAGCAACTCCGCTCCCACGCGGCGCTCCTGCACGACATGGTTGCCGACATGCGCGCCATGGTCACCGGGGAGTCCAGCAAGTCCATCCAAGCCTCTTCCATGTCCCATGACACCTTCTTCTTCGAAGCCTCGCCCGCCTCGAAAGGACACTCGAAGGAGTCCAAGAAACAGGCGTCGTTGGGGGCCGCCAGCAGGCTCCCACTCTCGCCCCCGAAAAAAGGCGGGTCCAAGCCTGCTTCCGACGACGATTTCGTGGACGAGGTCTGATTTCGGCCAAGCGGTCCGCGGCACCCCGCGGACCGCGCCATTCCCGACCGCATGTCTCAAGAGAAACTCGAGAAAATCGACCTGTGGGTCGCCCAGGCCGCACGGGAGGTGGAACTGTCCGAGCCGGGCACCGATCGGAGTCAGTTCCCGCTGCGCGATTTGTTCTCGAACATCGCCGAGAAATCCGCCGCGATCGAGGGTCTCGAGGAGTTCCACAAGTGCGCCGCGCACACAAGCAGCCTCATCGAGGACATCTTGTTTTCCGGGCAGTGCTACACCGCCGCGCAACTGGACACACTCGGAGGCCTTGCCGCTCAGATGGCCGCCTTGCGTTCGGGAGACGCCTCCGTGTTCGAGCTGCCAGCCGCTTCCGCTCCGGTGGCCGCACAGGATGGTGATCTTGAAAAGATCGACCTGTGGCTCGCTCAGGCCTCCCGTGAGATTCTCCTCTCCGAGCCTGGCACCGACCGCAGCCAATTCCCGCTCCGCGATCTGTTCTCGAACATTGCTGAAAAATCCGCCGCCATCGCCGGACTTGAGGAGTTCCACAAGGGTGCGGTCCACACCAACGCGCTGATCGAGGAGATTCTTTTTTCCGGCAAGCCCTACTCCGCCGCCCAACTCGATGTTCTCGGCGAGCTTGCATCGCAACTCGAGGAACTCCGTTCCGGTGACAAGCCCTCATTCGTCCCGCCGGCCGCTCCAGTCGCCGCCGGTTCCGCTTCCACGGCTCCAGTCGCCGCGCAGGCCGCTCCCGCGACCGATGAGGACGAAACGACATCCATCAATATCGAGGCCGACGGCGATATCCTGCACGAGTTCTCCAACGAGGCCCGTGAGCATCTCGACAACATCGAGCAGGGTGTGCTTGTGCTCGAGGACCAGCCGGACGACGCCGCCACGCTCAGTTCGATCTTCCGCGCGTTCCACACCTTCAAGGGCGCCTCGGGGTTTCTGCGCCTCATGCCGGTGAACCGCCTCTCCCACGAGCTTGAGAACCTGCTCGACCTCGCGCGTTCGGGGAAGCTCGTCCTGAATCCAGCCGTCATCGATCTCATTCTCGAGGGGCGCGACGTGTTGAAAAATTTCACCAACGAACTCCAGCTTCAGCTCTCCGGGGAAAAGTCTGTCGAGCCGATCCATGTGCCGGTGAACGACCTCGTCATGCGCGTGCGGTTGGTGATCGAGAATCCCACCGCCCCGCCAGTGGTCGCTTCTCCCGCCGCGGCATCCGCCGGGGGAGGGGAGGCTTCCACAACGAAGCCGGCCGCCACGGGTGATTCGGTCAAGGCCGTCTCGACCGTGATGAAAGTCGACACGCGGAAGTTCGACAGCCTCGTCGAGTTGGTGGGCGAGTTGGTCATCGCCCAGTCCCAGATTTCGCAGCATCCCGACCTGATCAGCCTCGCCAGCAGTCCCATCACCAGAAATCTTTCGCAGCTCAGCCAGATCGCGCTCGAGCTTCAGAAGATCGCCATGTCGCTCCGCATGGTCGCGATCAAGGGCACCTTCCAAAAAATGAACCGCCTCGTGCGCGACCTCAACGCAGGCACGGGCAAAAACGTCGATCTCGTCATCCGCGGGGAGGACACCGAGATGGACCGCACCATGGTCGAGGAACTTGCCGATCCGCTCATGCACATGATCCGCAATTCCGTGGACCACGGCATCGAATCCCCTGAAAAGCGCCTCGCCGCAGGCAAGCCCGAAAAAGGCACCGTGCGCCTCTCGGCGTTCCACCAGGGGGGGAGCATCATCGTGGAAATCGCCGACGACGGTGCCGGCCTCAACACCCAACGCATTTTCGACAAGGCCGTGGAACGCGGCATTGTCTCGCCCGACGCCTCGCTGTCCGACAAGGAAATCTTCGATCTCATCTTCGCTCCCGGTTTTTCCACCGCCGAGAAAATCACCGGCATTTCGGGCCGGGGTGTCGGGATGGATGTCGTGAAGCAGAACATCGCGAAGATGCGTGGAAAGATCGAGATCGAGTCGATTCCCGGCGCCGGCACCACCTTCCGCATCTTCCTCCCGCTCACCCTCGCGATCATCGACGGCCTCATCGCCCGCGTGGGCGAGGAACGCTATATTTTCCCGACACTCTCGGTGTGCGAATCCTTCCGCCCGGTGCCCTCCATGATCTCCAGCGTGCAAGGCAAGGGCGAGGTGGTGAAAGTGCGCGACCGCCTGTGCCCGATTCTGCGCCTCTACAACCACTTCAACATCACCCCACGCACCACCGATCCATGCGAGGGGCTCCTCATCGTCGTGGAGTCAGCCAGCCAGCGGCGCTGCATCATGGTGGACGAACTCATCGGCAAGCAGGAGGTCGTGATCAAGAGCCTCGACGAGCGCTTCAAGACGAACAAATGCATCGCCGGCGCGGCGATTCTCGGCGACGGCCTCGTGGGTCTTATCCTTGATCCCCGTGAACTCGTCCAAGCGGGTTCGCTCGGGAATCAGGCCTCCTGAGCCTTGCGGCTGCCGCAGGCGCGGACGATATAGGCCGCCATTTCATTCAAAGGGAGAATTTTTGCGGCAGCACCGATGTCCGCCGCCGCGCGTGGCATGCCATAGACGATGCTCGATTTTTCATCCTGCGCGAACGTCTTGGCTCCGGCCTGGCGGAGTTTCAACAACCCCGTGGCGCCGTCACGCCCCATGCCGGTGAGCAAGCCCGCCACCGCCTGTGCGCCGGCCACCGCGGCTGCGGATTCGAACATGAGATCGATCGACGGGCGGTGGTGCATGATTTTTTCGCCATCGCGGATTTTAAGCATCAGCTTGCCCGAGGCATTCTGGGCAAGCGTCATGTGCTTGTTTCCCGGAGCCACGAATGCGCAACCATGCCGAAGCACATCGCCGTGCGCCGCCTCCTTCACCGAAAGCGGACAAAAGGTGTTCAGGCGCTCGGCAAAAAGTCCGCTGAAATCCGAGGGAATATGTTGGACGATGCAAATCGGCGGCAGGGTGGGGGGCAGCTGCGCGAGAATTTCACGGATCGCCTCGGTGCCGCCGGTGGATGCCCCGAGAAGAATCAGTGTCTTGCCCCCGGGAGCCGGTTCCTCGGTGCGCTGCGCAGGTTTTGCCAAAGGCTGGCGGAAAGTCGTTCGTGCGGCGGCTTTCAACTTCGCTGCGAGATCGTGTTGCTGGCACGAGGCGATGCGGGCCGACGAGGCGCGCACAAAAACATCCACCGCTCCCACCTCCAGGGCGTCGAGTCCCAGCCACGACCCCTGCGGCGTGAGCGAACTCAGAACAACGACCGGCAGCGGGGCCTGTTCCATGAGGATGCGGAGAAACAGCATGCCGTCCATGCGCTCCATCTCCAAATCGAGCACGAGCACATCGGGCTTGGATTCCGCCAGCACTTGCCGCGCCGCAAACGGGTCGGGCGTCCCGCGGAGCGCGTCGATGCCGGGGTCGGCCTGCGCCATTTCCATGGCCGAGCAGCCCGGCGCGGCTGGCCGCTCGATGAAAAGAACGCGGACCGGTTTTGGGGAATCGCTCACGGCTATTGCTTGCGATACACTGCCGGCTTGACCTGGACCAGGCGGTGGGAAAGCCCCGCAAGGCTCTCCGAGTGGCCGACCTTCAGGTAGCCGCCGGGAACGAGCAACTCGCTCATGCGCTCCACAAGCGCCTCCTGCGACGGCCTGTCGAAATAGATCATGACATTCCGGCAAAAGATGAGGTGGAACTTTTTCTGAAACGGGTAGGTGTCCTGAAACAGGTTCAGTTGGTGCCACATGATCTTGTTGCGTATCTCCTGCTTCACCCGGTAGCGGCCTGTTTGCGCTCCGACCCCGCGCTGGAAATATTTCTGCCGCAAATCCAGAGGCACCTCATTCAGCCTGACCGCAGGGTAGATGCCCGAGCGTGCCGCATCGAGCGCGGGGCGGCTGATGTCCGAACAATCCATCTCCCAGCGGAAGCCCTGTGTCTTGTCGGCGTGCGACGCCAGCATCAATGCGATCGAATACGGTTCCTCGCCGGTGGAGGACGCCGCGCTCCAACATCTGAAACATCCGTCGCGCCGGAACGCGCGGTCTGTCGCGAAATTCCTGAGCACCGTGTTCTGGAGAAATTCAAAGTGCTGTTTTTCCCGAAAGAAAAACGTGTGGTTCGTCGAGATCGAATCCACCAGATGCGCCAATTCCTCCTCGGCGCCGGAGCGCGTGAGGATGCCGCAATAATCCGAGTAGCTCGAGCATCCGAGCGCCCGCAACCGCTTGCCAAGACGCGATGCCACAAGCTCTCTCTTTCCGTCGCCGAGGTGGATGCGGCTGTGTTTGTAAACAAGCTTCGCGATCAGCGCGTAGTCGGAATCTGTCAGGGGCGGGGTTTGCATCAATGTCGGTCTGCGTAAAAAAATCTGCCCCATCGTATCGAATCCGCCCGATCGATCAAGCAGGCGCATCCGAGCCCGCCGGGAAAAAATCTCTCGAAATGGGCCGTCAAATTCCTAATCTCCACCCCATGGCCAACCCTGCCGACCCCGTATCGTCCCAGCCCACAAATCCGCTCGCCAAGCTCGCGGGCAAGTATCTCACCTTCACGCTCTCCTCGGAGGCCTACGGAGTGCCTGTGTTGAAGGTCCGCGAGATCATCACCATGCTCCCCATCACCGCCGTTCCCCAGATGCCGAAACACGTGAAGGGTGTCATCAACCTGCGCGGCAAGGTCATTCCCGTCATCGATCTCCGCACCAAACTCGGCATGCCCGACCCGCCCGCCACGGATGGCAATTGCATCGTCGTCGTCCAGTTGCCCGCGCGCGGCGGGGAACTCCGCAATATCGGCCTCATCGTCGATGCAGTGGAGGAGGTCGCCAACGTGGTCGCCGAGGACATCGAGCCCCCGCCTGACTTCGGCGGAGTCGTCAGTGTCGAATATCTCCTCGGCATGGCGAAGGTGAAGGGCGTGGTCAAAAGCCTCCTCGACATCGAAAAAGTCATCTCCGACGACGTCGTCAGGCTCCCCGCGGAACAACTCGCCTGACATGGCATCCAAGTCTTCCTTCGCCCCGGTTGCCCGGCGGTTTCTCCCATGACCTTCGGAAAAAAACGGGTCCTTATTGTCGATGACTCCGCCATTTTCCGGCGGTTCCTCTCGTCCACCCTCTCCGCCGACCCAGGCCTCGAGGTCGTGGGCGCCGCCGCCGATCCCTACGAGGCCCGCGACTTGATCCTCAGCCTCAAGCCCGACGTCCTCACCCTCGATATCGAGATGCCGAAGATGGATGGCATCACGTTTCTGAAAATCCTGTCCACCCAGCACCCCGTGCCGGCTGTCGTGTTCAGTTCGCTCAGCGCCCGAGGTTCCCAATACGCGCTCCAGGCCCTCGAGGCCGGGGCGGTGGATGTGCTCGCCAAGCCCTCCTCCGGCGTGTTTGGAAACGACCTCGCACGCGAATTGATCTCGAAGGTCAAGGCCGCAGCGGGTTCCACCCGCATCGCCCGCCCAGCTCCGCCAACCTCCATGACCGCCTACAACTCGGCGATCAACAAATCCCTCCCGGGCCAGATCATTCTTATCGGCTCCTCGACCGGAGGCACCGAGGCGCTCAAGGACATCATTCCCGTGCTGCCGCCGAATCTTCCTCCCATCTGCATCGTCCAACACATCCCCGCAGGCTTCAGCGCGGCACTGGCGAAACGCCTCAACGAACTGTCAAAACTCGAGGTCCGCGAAGCGGCGGATGGCGACGTGCCTGCCCGCGGCACCGTGCTGATCGCCCCCGGCGACATGCACATGGTTCTCCTCAAGCGTGGGAACGACGGCTACACCGTCCGCTTGAAAAACGGCCCGAAAGTCCACCAGTGCCGCCCCTCGGTCGATGTCCTCTTCGAATCCGCCGCGCCGCTCGTCGGCAACAAAGCCGTGGCAGGCATCCTCACCGGCATGGGCGAGGACGGGGCGAGGGGACTCATGGCCTTGCGCAACGCCGGATCCAAAACCTTCGCGCAGGATGAAAAAACCTGCGTCGTCTACGGCATGCCCCGCAAAGCCTTCGAAGCCGGCGCCGTGCAGCGCCAGGTCGCCCTCGGCGACATCGCCACGCACATCGTGAAATGCGTCGCCGGCACCGCCGCCTCCGCGCGCTGAGCTTCCGCTCCCAGCCCCCTGTTCTCACTCCCCCGGCACACACTTCAGCTCGTGCTTTGAGTGCCCGAAGTCTCAAATTCAGGGGGGCTGCATTCCGGCATGTAAAAAAATCGAGGTCAGATGAAAAAAAGTGTTGTCGGAACCAAAAGTCTGTGTAGCTTCAGCACCGTTCTGGGGGGAACAACAGCCCGCTGTAGCAATCGCTGCAGCGGGCTGTAACTTTTACGGGGTTCTGTGATTTGGCCTGCGTTCTGGCCAGTGCCTCCTCCTACGAGGCGGCGATGAGGTTTTGGATGTAGGCGGAGGGTTCGAAGTTTTC
>CAZRLX010000058.1:0-15643 GCA_964601115.1 uncultured Chthoniobacter sp.
TAGGCGTTTTCGGCGATGCCGCGCTGCATGATCGACTCGATCGAGTCGTCGACCTTGTAGAGGTAGCAGCTCGAGAGTTGGCTGTGGAGTGTGCCCGAGTTGAAAAGGGTCGGGGTGCTCGAGCAGAAGCGGCGGGATTTGTAGAGATTGTAGAGGCGGATCGCCCAGTCCTCCTTGTTCGAGGGTTCCTCGATGAAGAGGCCCATGGCGACGCGCATCCAGAAGAACTGCGGGGTCTCGAGGCGGCGCGCGGGTTTGCGGGTCTTGTCGACGATGAGGTAGCGGTCGTAGAGGGTCTGGATGCCGAGGAAGTCGAAGTCCATGTCCGCGGTGGGATCGATGGCGTCTGCGAGGGCGTCGAGGTCGTAGCCGAGGAGTTTCGGGGTGAGGCGCTCGATGGCCACGCCGGTGCGGAGGTAGTTCTTGAAGGCAGCGCGGTGGGCTTCGCGGAGTCCCTCGATGCCGTCGCGGGAGATTTTCCAGTCCAGGACCTCCTCATAGATGTAGGAGAGCATGATGCGGGCCGCGAATTTCGCGAAGTCCGCGTCGCGCTCGATGAGGGTGCGGGCGTTGAGGATGATGGTGCTCTTGAGGATGTCCTCGGTGACCTCGCTGGCGAGCGAGCGGCGGAGTTCGCGTTCGATCTGCTGGGCGTCGAGGATGAGGTCGAGCCCGATCATGGCGAACTGGATGCGTTTTCTGAGTTCGGAGCCGTCCCAGAGGATGTTCTGGCCGTCGCGCTGGGAGACCATGATGAGGGATTCCTGCATGTCGCCGGAATCAGTGGCGGCCTCGGTGTCCTCGGAGTTCGAGCGGAGCTTGGCGCGTTGGGCGCGGTAGAGGATGTAGCTTTCGGCGACCTTGTAGTGGCCTTGGCGCATGAGTTCCTCTTGGACGAGATCCTGCACGTCCTCGATGTGGACGAAGGCGGTGTCGCGCTCGCGGACTTTCTCGGTGACGCAGCGGGAGATGGCGATGGCCGACTCCGGGTTTTCCTTCATCGAGAGGAAGGCGTGGCGGCACGCGGATTCGATCTTGGATTCCATCCAGGGAACGACGGTGCCGTTGCGGCGGATGAGGCGGACGTTGAGCGGCGGGGCCTCATCGCCGGAGGCGGAGTTGTGTTTGGCGCGGACCGAGCGTTTGAAGACGAGGCTTTTTGCGACGTCGTGGGCGTCATTTTCGATGAGCGCCTTTTCGATGAGAAGCGAGAGGTCGTGCTCGGAGAGTTTGAGGCCGCCGGTTTCCTTCGCCTGGGTGGCGAGGCTGGTGGCGACCGAGTGGGCGACATTGGCGACGAAGCCGCGGTTTTCCTCGTTGAAGATGTTTTTCTCTTCGCGTGAGAGGAGGAGGTCGGTGAGGGCCTCGCCGATTTCGTCGGCGACTTCTTCGAGGTTGAAGATTTTTTCCTCGCCGGTGCTGCGGGTGACGGTGATGCCGGGATGGGCCGGGGCGTTTGTGGTGATCGCCTCGCGCCAGGAGAAATCAGGCTTCTGGCTGCGGGGGGTGGTGACGAGGCGCTTGAGCGCGAGGTCTTCGTCGAGGGTCAGTGGACGTGGCATGGTCTTTTGGCGGTGGGTGTGGATTTTGGAATGCGGGATCTGTTTTTTTAGAGATCGTCGTCGCTGACTCCGGCGAGGTCGACGCCGCGGCGGTATTCGGTGACACGGCCCTCGAAGAAGTTCGTCTCCTTTTTGATCTCCATCATTTCGGAGAGCCAGGGGAGCGGGTTGGAGAGGTTCTTGTGGAGTGGTTCGAGGCCGACACCGACGAGGCGGCGGTCGCCGATGTAGTCGATGTATTGGCAGAACTCGTCGGCGGTGAGGCCCACGGCGGCGACGGGGAGGCAATCGCGGATGAATTGTTTTTCGAGGGAGATCGCCTCGCTCATGGTCGAGCGGAGTTCCTCGCGGAGTTCGTCGGTCCAGATCTCGGGATTCTCGTCGATGAGGTCCTGGAAGAGTTGGCGGAGGAGTTCGATGTGGTTCGACTCGTCGCGCAGGGTGTAGCTGAACATCTGCCCGATGCCCGGGAATTTGTTCTGGCGGTAAAGGGCGAGGATCATCCCGAAGAGGCCGTAGAATTGGGTGCCTTCCATGCACTGGCCGAAGAGGAAGATGTTTTTCGCCAGCGCGGCCTTGTTTTCCGGAAGGGTGAAATCCATGTCACGGCGCAGGGCGCGGCTGTTGCTCACGACGAAATCGGTTTTGTTTTTGATGGTGTCCACGTCCTCGAACATGGCTTCGCATTCGTGGGGGTTGATGCCCAGCGAGCTGATCATGTAGACGAGCGAGTCGGCGTGGATGTTTTCCTCCTGGGCGTGGCGGCCGAGGACGAGCTTGAGTTCAGGTGCGGTGACCGCCTCGCGGATGACGTGGAGGATGTTGTCGCCCACGATGCCCTCGGCGGCCGAGAAGTAGCCGATGCCCATCTTCACGATCCAGCGGTCGACGTCCGAGATGAAGCCGCTTTTGTCGCGCCAGTGCTCGCAGTCTTTTTGCATCTGGATGTCCTCGGGTTCCCAATGGTTGGCCTTCATCTTTTTGTAGAGGTCGTAGGCCCACGTGTATTTCAGGGGGAGGATGTTGAAGAACATGGTTTGGCGTCCGTTGATGACGCGCTTGGCAGCGAAGGCGGCTTCGGCCTTGTCGCGGTCGAGTGTGAACTGGCGGTCTCCGAGGGTGACGGTGGTGGTTTTGGACATGGGATGGTGGTGTGGTGGATGTTGAGGTGAAATTTGGCTGGTTCCAAGGGGGAAGCAGCAAGGTTGTGGGGTGGGTTTTTAGAAGGATAACGCGTGGATTCAAGAGAAAAATTCCACAATCTGTAGTGGTCAAAAAACGACACCCACTACATATTGTGGTTTTGAAGCATAATGCGGGCCAACTCAAAAATGGAAAAAACAGCCCAAAACCGTCAATTTTTTGTGACGGCGGTGGGCGTGGGGCTTTTTTGCGCGGCGAGAGGGGTCAGGGGAGGATGGCCCAGAGGGTGGAGGAGGGTGATCCTGTCGCGTGGTCAGCCTGAATTTGGGCGCATTCGTAACGGGTGCCGGCAGGGAGGATGTGGTGTGCCTGTGCCTCGAGGCGGGCATCGTTCCATGACGAGCAATTTGTCGAGAGGAGGAGGGATGCGCCAGCGCGTGAGACGGTGAGGGCATCGGCAAGCAGTTGCGGGAAATCGCGCTCGAAGCGGAATGTCTTTCCACCGCCGCCGCGGCCGAAGGTGGGCGGGTCGAGGATGATCGCGTCGAAGGTCTCGCCCCGCTTGGCGAGTCGACGCAGGAAGGTGGGCACGTCCTCCGCGACAAAGCGGTGGTTGGCGGTGTCGAGCGTGTTGAGTTCGAAATTCCGACGTCCTCTTGCGAGGGAGGATTTGGAAATATCGACGCTCACGGTCTCCGCACCGTGCACCGCGGCGACAACGGAGAATGCGCAGGTGTGGGCGAATGTGTTGAGGAGGCGGCGCGGAGCGAGGGCGGCGAGGAAGGCTCTGTTGGCGCGCTGGTCGGTGAAGAGGCCCGGGTTGTAGCCGAGGCTGAAGTCGACTTCGTAGCGGAGCGAGAGTTCGCTGACGATGCGCTTGGGGGAGTCGGGATTTCCGGCGACGGGCAGCGGTGTGTCATTCGCTCCCGGGCCTGTCACCAAGCGCCGGAGGTAAACACAGGTCAGTGGAATCGAGGTGTCGTGGGACCACCGGTCGATGTCACTGAGAAATATTTCGGCGGGTGTGTTGTCACGGGTCGAAACGAGCGCGGCGCCGCCGAAGTATTCGATCCAGAATCCGAATCCTGCAGCGATGCGGAAGGCGGTGGTGCCGCCACTGATCAACGATGCCGCTTCGGATGCATCGAGCCACCATGGATCGGACCTCATGTCAACGGGAGGCGTGGTGGCATCGGGCAGTCGAAGGTGTCGGCGGCGGCGCGGAGAAACTCGAATTGCGTGTCATTGACCTCGCCGTCGTGGATCACAACGGCTTCGCAGGAGTCGATGATGGATTTTTTCACGGCCGGAGAGGCTGATCCGAGGCGGGCGAGGCATTTGTCGAATTCCGCGAGGGCGACTTGCGGGAGGCGCTCCATGGGAAATCCCTTTGCGGCGGGGCCGAGGGCTTGGACGCCCGCTGCGAAGGCCGCGTCGAGCGCGGCGGCGTCCTGTGTCGCATCCGCGTTGGCGATGGCGGAGAGAAGATAGTTCAGGTCCGGCAGAAGCGGGGTGATGGTGCGGTGGCGGATGCGTTGGGGCTTGGGGTTCTGGAATGCCGAGTCGAGATGGCGGAGGAGGAGTTTTTGGAGCGTGTATTCGAAGAGGTGGATGTGGCCGTCCGCCTCGATGAGCGCTTGGATATTGGATTTGAAGGCGAGGTATTGGTCCTTGGAGAGGTCGCGAAGGACGGGAATGGAGAGTTCGATGAGGGCGATTTTTTGGGAAGAGGAGAGCGGGGAGAGAGAGGCTTGCAGGTCTTTAGTTGCTCGAGTGTCGGTGGCGAGGATGTCCAACTGGTGTTGTTGGACGCCGGGGTCGTCGGAGAGGAGGAGGGCGTAGGCTTGGAGCGTGGCGCTGTGGAGTTCGTGGGAGGCTGTGACGGCTGTCTTCGGGAGCGAGTCGAGCAGCGACGCCGCCGCGGCGAGGTGGATATTTCCAGGGGAGGAGAGGCGGTTTTTGGAAGAAGCGGCGGCCGGGAGCGGGGGAGGTTCGGCGGCGGATAGAGTCTTGGTGGAAAATTTCGGATCGATCGCCGCGATGCGCTCGGGGATCGGTGGGTGGGTCGCGAAGAGCCCGAACCAGGCGGATTTGAGGGCGTTTCCGAAAAACATGTGGCTCGCCTCCTGGGCGCGCGGGGACTGGAGGCGCGAGGAATGGGAGTCGATTTTCGCGAGCGCGCCGGCGATGCCGCGCGGGTTGCGTGTGAATTGGACCGCCGAGGCGTCGGCGAGGAATTCGCGCTGGCGGCTCACGGCGGCCTTGATGAGCTTCGAGAAAAACACGCCGATCCAGCCCACGATGTAGAGGATCGCTCCAGCGGCGATGAGAAGGGCGACGATGGAGCCCTCGTTTTTTCCATTCCTCGAGCGGGGTCGGCTGTAGGCCGCCATGCGCACGAGCACGCCACCGATGAGTGCCAGGAATAGAATGCCGTGGAGCACGCCGATGAGGCGGATGTTGAGGCGCATGTCGCCGTTCAGGATATGGCTGAACTCGTGGGCCACGACGCCTTGGAGTTCGTCGCGGTTAAGGGCTTCGATGCAGCCGCGGGTGACGCCGATGGCGGCATCGCTTGTGCCAAAGCCCGCCGCGAAGGCATTGATGGCGGGGTCGTCGAGGATGTAGACCGACGGAACTGGCACGCCCGAGGCGAGGGACATTTCCTCCACGATATTGAGGAGGCGGCGTTCGGTCGGGTTTGCCGTGCCCGGGTTCACGGGGATTCCACCAAGCATCTCGGCGACGACGCGGCCGCCTTTGGAAAGTTCCGCCAGTTTGACGAGGCTACCGATGAGCACGGCGGCCACCACGCCGGCGGAGGTGATACCGAGGAGTTCGAGGTTCGCGAAGGATTCGCCGGTCAGGAGGCAGAAGCCCGTGTGGAGGGCGGCGATGATGCCCGCCACGGCGAGGACGAAGTAAACGATGAGCCACTTCGTGCGGCGGCGGGCTTTTTCCTGGCTCTCGAAAAAATCCATGCGCTGACGGGAGGTGGTGCCGCCGATTGGCGGCGGGGGTGGGCTATCTCAGCGTGACCAGTCCAGAGCGCCTTTCTTGATGGCGTAGACGTAGCCGAAGAGGAGGATGACCACAAAACTGAGCATGCTCCAGAGGATGCCCGGGCCGTGTGCGGCGACGAAGTCCTGGAAGATCACCGCCCATGGATACATGAAGACCACTTCGATATCGAAGAGGATGAAAAGCATGGCCACGAGGTAGAATTTGACGCTGAAGCGGGGCTGGACGGTGCTTTCCGGCACCATGCCGCACTCGTAGACCATGTCCTTCGTGGGATTCCTCTTGCCCGCGCGGCCGAGGATCACGTTGGCCAGCATGGCCACGGTGGCGAACCCCAGTGCAACGAGGATGTGGATGAGAATCGGTGTGTAGGAATCGAGCATGGGTGAGGGATTTAATTGGTTCGGTGCGGCTGGGCAAACCTGAAAACCGTGATTTTTGTAAACCTATCAGCGCCGGCCGCGTGGGCGGAAACGTTTCGGGCGTCCGTCCGCCCGCACCTCGTTGATGGGAATCTTGCGTTGGGGAGGCTCAACCCTCGGCGGCGGAGCGAAGCCCTCGAGGACAAGGCGGGGGATTTTCTGGCCGATGAACCGCTCGATCGCCGCGAGTTTTTTGAAATCGTCGGGAGCCACGAGGGTGAAGGCATCGCCAGGTTGCTCGGCGCGCCCGGTGCGGCCGATGCGGTGGACATAGTCCTCCGGGTGTTGGGGGATGTCGTAGTTCACGACGTGGCTGACGCCTGCGACATCGATGCCGCGGGCGGCGATGTCCGTGGCGACCATGACTTCGTATTTGCCCGATTTGAAGCCGTTGAGAGCTTCGATGCGCTGGTTTTGGGATCGGTTCGCGTGGAGGACGGCGACCGAGTGGTTCGCCGCGCGGAGTCGTTTGGCGATCTTGTCCGCGCCGTGCTTGGTGCGGGAGAAGACGATGACGCTCTGGTAATCGAGCGAGTCCAGCAGGGCGGCGAGGTGGTCGAATTTCATGCTGGTGTGCACCTCGTAGACGCCGTGTTTGACGATCGAGGCCACCGAGCGCGCCGCGCCGATCTCGATGCGCACGGGGTCGCGCAGCGCCCAGCCGGCGAGGTCGGCGATCTCCGGCGGGAGTGTGGCCGAGAAAAAGAGGGTTTGGCGGGCTTTCGGGATTTTCGAGATGATGCGTTTCATGGGCGGGAGGAAGCCCACGTCCAGCATGCGATCGACCTCGTCGAGGATGAGCACTTCGATGCCGTCGAGTTTCACGGTGCCTTGTTGCAAGTGGTCCTCGAGGCGGCCGGGGGTGGCGACCAGCACATCGACCCCTTCCTTCAAGGCGGTGCGTTGCGCTCCGTAGCCGACGCCGCCGTAGACCGAGGCGATGCGGAGGTTTGTGAAGCGGGCGAAGTCGCGCATGGCGGTTTCCACCTGCATGGCGAGTTCGCGGGTGGGTTCGAGCACGAGGCAGCGGCATTTCGCGCCGCGGGAGGCGAGTTTTTGAAGGGTGGGCAGGGCGAACGCGGCGGTCTTGCCTGTGCCGGTCTGGGCCGAGGCGATGACATCGCGCCCCTCGAGTGCGGGCGGGATGGCGCGGAGTTGGATCGGTGTTGGATCCCCGTAGCCCATGGCTTCGACGCCTTGGAGAATTTGCTTGGCGAGCCCAAGCTTGGAAAATGGCATAGGGCGGGGACAGTGGGGCCGCAGGGCCGGTGTGTCAATGGCGGGGGAGTTCAGCCCTCGCGGTCGCGCTGGCGGGCCGTGCAACAGCCGCGCTTCGAGGAGGCGATGAACTCGAGAAACTCGCGCACCTCGGGAATCGGATCTTCGGCGAGCAGTTCGTTCACCGCCTCTCTGCGCGGAAGGGTTCCCAGAAACACGCGGCGATACGCGTCGTGCAGGGCGTTTCTGGTGGAGGCATCGAAGCCGGCACGCCGGAGTCCGACCGTGTTCAGGCCCACGATCGTGTTGTCGTGGGCGCCGATCGTGAAGGGCGGGATATCCTGCCGGAACCCGAGCCCGCCGGAGATCATGGCGTTTCTTCCGACGCGGATGAACTGGTGGAACACCGAGCCGCCGCCCAGCACGGCGCGGTCGCCGATTTGGACATGGCCGGCGAGAAGGACGTTGTTGGTGATGATGGCGTGGTTGCCGACCTGCACGTCGTGGGCGAGGTGGCAGCCGGTCATGAGAAAGCAATTGTCGCCCACGCGGGTGGTGTTCCCCTCCTTCGATCCCCGGTGGATGGTGACGTATTCGCGGATGCGGTTGTTGTTTCCAATGACAACGCGGCTGGAGATGTCGGGGGTGTGCGAGAGGTCTTGCGGCGCGCTGCCAATGATCGAGCCGTAGCCGACGAGGTTTCCCTCTCCGAGCGTGGCCGAGCCCTCGATGACGGCGTGGGCCTGGATCACGCATCCGGCGCCGATCTCTGCTCCGTCTTCAATGACAGCGCCGGGGCCGATCTCGACATTTTCGCCGAGGCGTGCCGAGGGTGAGACGATGGCGGTGGGGTGGATATTCATAGGATGCCTGCTTCGCGGAAACTGTAATACGGGACGCGGCCGCCATCCGGCGAGCCAAGGATGACGTGGTCGAGGAGGGTGATCTGAAGAAGTTTGGCGGCCTCCGAGAGGCTTCTGGTGATGCGGTGGTCGGCCGTGCTGGGGGTCGGGTCGCCACTGGGGTGGTTGTGCACGATGACAATGCCGTAGGCACTGTGGATGTAGGCCTGGCGGAAAATCTCCCGAGGGTGGGCGAGGCATTCGTTCACCGAGCCGCGGGCGATTTCCTCCGCGCGGATGAGGCGGAGTTTCGAGTCGAGGAGCAGCACACGGAGGGATTCCTGGCGGAGGGCCATCATTTCACTGCCGAAGGCATCGAAGATGCGTTGGGGGGTGTCCATGAGCGGAGCGAGGGCCTTGCCGCGGGCGAGCCGCTTGCCGATCTCGAATGCCGCCGCGAGTTCGATCGATTTTGCGGCGCCGATGCCTTTCGCGTGGCGGCGGATTTCCTTCGGGGCGCAGCGAGCGATCGCCTCGAAGCCTCCGCAGGAATTCAAGAGGTCGCGGGCGACATCGAGGGCATTCTTTCCCGGCAGGCCGGTGCGGATGAAGATCGCGAGAAGCTCGGCATCGGAAAGGACCTCGATGCCATGGCGCTCCGCCTTTTCGCGCGGCCGCTCGTCGTGCGGCATTTCCCTGATGCGAGTTGTGTCCACGGGCGGAAGGTAGCGGCGACTCGGGACGGCGATCCAGTCGAAACGGCGTGCAGCGCGCGCGGAAGGGCAAGACCCCATGGATTCGCCATCGGGCGGGGTGTTCGTTCCGCCCATGAAGACCCTGCGCGCCACATCCACTGTCGAATACGAGGTTCCGAACCATTGCCAGATTCCTGTCCTGCCCTTCGGCGAGGAGAAGCATGTGCTGGCGGAGGGCGAAATCTGGAAGCCGTTTCTTGCCTGGAGACGTTGCGAGGATGTGCAGATGGATGAACCCAGTGATCAAGCGATCCCCAACGGATTTGTGGAATCCAAGTCGGCATCCAAGCTCCAGTGGGTCAAAAAATCCACGAACGGAAAAAAACGCCGCGAAAGAATCAAGCGCCGCCTGGCCCGGAGGGGTGGGGGCGGAGTGTAGAGTGGAGGTGGGGAACGCTTGAGCGCTTCTGCACTGCCTCTTGAGTGTCACGTCATTTCAGCGATTCGAGGCCGGCTTCCGCAACCTGAGTTTTTGAAAATACAGCCATCTGGAGATCAATCGGAATGATGCCCACCTTGTTTTTCACAAAGTTGTCGGTTTTTGCGTCAACGATGACGACGCCATCATCAGGCCGGAACCAACCGAAATAAGATCCATGCACTTGAAGGAAACCGTCGCGAATCAAACGGTCGGAAATCTCATCGAGTGTTGGGGCTTCGTTTTTCTCGAACCATTCTTGGGAGATGACAAATGAGGGTTGCCCGGGAGGTTCGAAAAGAACCATGCTTGGTTTGTCGGAAACGGAAACGCCCTCAAGACGGATATCACTTCCAAAGACTGCGATTTGCAGAGCTTGGCGAACAAGATACTCCGAAGGGGTCGCATTCGCGCGATCAAGTTTGCCGTGGTTTGGGATCGGAATTTGCCCATAAACGCCGGGCCAAGTGCGCTTGACTGCGCGATTGTCGGATTCCCTGTAATGGACCTCGTGCTCGCTGGTGGAATTGGAAACAATCGGGAGGGAGTCGATCAACGATGATTCAATCAAGCGGGCACTGGATCGCGCCCAGGCCTCAAGAGATTCCGTTTGGCTGATTCGAGATGTCTCTCGGTCTGCCGTTTCGCTTCCTCCGCCGTTGATTTCGGACGCGGCAGCGAGGAAATCTCTCGAAGAATCCGCTGCGTTTCCTGGCCGAGAATCACATGAGGGATCGTCGTTTTCATTGATGTTTTGAAATTCACCTTGGGTGGTTGGCTCGTCAAGTCTTGTTGGCGGAGTGCCACTCCCGAGGGTGTCTTCGATCCGGCGGTTCTCCTGCGAGTTCTTTGAATCGGCCATGCAATTATCACGTCAGGCGGGAGTTCCTGTGTCAACAGACAGCCAGCACGCGCCGCCTGGCGCGGAGGGGTGGGGGTGGGGAGGGGTGAAGTCCCCATTTTTGATGAACGACGTGTGTGTCATCGATGCGTTCGACAAATGATGAAAACTCCAATCCACATCCCGCTGGTTGCCGGTCTTGCCCTTCTCATGCTCGCCGCTTGTGACAATCCGAAATCCGCGCGTGGGTTTCGGTTGCCCGACGGGGATGTGATCGCCGGCAAGCAGGCGTTTCTGGCGCTGCAGTGCAACACCTGCCACTCGGTCGAGGGGGTTGATCTGCCCGCGCCGGTGGAGTTCAACATCCACCTCGGCGGGGAGTCTCCGCGGATCAAGACCTACGGGGAGTTGGTGACATCGGTGATCAACCCCTCCCATGTCGTGAGCAGTCGATACAAGCAGGAGATGAAGGAGGGGAAACTTGCTCCCATGCCCGATTTCAATGCCCGCATGACGGTGCGGCAGATGATCGATCTGGTGGCGTTTTTACAGCCCCGCTACCGGCTCATGATGCCCGAGGGGCCGTTTCCCTATTACCATTGAGGAGGCGGCCCGATCAACTCCGCGTGACCTGCAGGCCGGTTGGCGAGATCGAGATGCGCACGAAGCGGGCTCGGGCGTTTGGCGGGCGTGTTGTGAGTTCGTGGCGGATTCTGGAGGCGGCCTCGGGGTCTTTTGCCAGGAGCAGGATATAGCCACCGCCACCCGCACCGGGGAGTTTTGCGGCGGCTGTCCAATCGGAAACGCGCGTGAGGATTTCCTGCACGGCTGGCGGGTTGGTGCCTGAGTCGAGGGCACGATTCAGGTCCCAACTGCGGCGGACGATCGCGCAGAGGGATTCCCAGGAGTTGCGGTGCAGGGTGTCGAACGAATCGCGCGCGTGGGATTGGATGTCGTGCAGGAGCGAGAGCGTGCCGGAGCGGTTGAGAAACATGCCGCGCACGATGTCTTGGAGGATGGATTTCGCGACGCGGGTGATGCCGGTGTAGTAGAGGAGTGCGGTGCCGTTGGCGATCCCCTCGTTGAGCATGTGCTCGGGGAGCCAGCGGAGGTGCGTGTGCTGGACGATGCCGGGCGGGGATTCGATCATCTTGAGCCCGCGGTGGATGCCGCCGGCCTGGTCCTGCCATCCGCCGCCGGTGGTAAGGAGTTGCTCCAGCACGAGGGTGCGCGAGGTGAGTTCGTCGCGGTCCCAGTCGAGGCCGCAGACATCGGAGAGTGTTCCGAGAAGTGTCGCCGCGAGGATGCTGCTGGTGCCGAGGCCCGATCCCTTCGGGGTGGCGGCGAGCATGGAAATCTCAAGCCCGCCGCCGAAGCTTTCGAGGAGCGACTCGAGCGTTGGCGCTGTCGAGTGGGCGCTGAAGCGTGGATGGAATCCAGCGAGAGCGAGAGCCGCCTTCGCGAGGGAGAACTCGGCGCCGACAGTTGTGAAGTCCTCCAAGTCAGCGAAGGATCGAATACGGGTCTCCGCGCCGAGGTCGATCGAGCGGATGACAAGGTGGCGGTGTTTTGTGGCTCTGGCGAACACTTGGACTGGAGGCTGGCCATTGAGTTCGAGGGCGACATTCACCACCGCGCCGCCGTGCTTGAGGCAGTAGGGAGGGGTGTCGGACCATCCGCCGGCAAGATCGACACGGATCGGGCTTCTGCCCCAGACGATCTGGTCCTCCACGGCGTTGCATCGCGGCGAGACCGGGCGGGAGGCATGCGCCGAGGCGAGAATCTCCGACAGGCGCTTGAATGCGTGAGCTTCGAGGGATTCGGCGGTCGAACGGTCGCCGCGGCGGGAGGCGATGGCGGCGCAGAACATCGATTCCGAAACGGATTCCAACGAGTCTGCGGGGGCTGGGTTGGGCAATGGGGCTCGGCTTCGAGCGTAAAATGCGGCGGCATTGTCGAGATCGAGGCGCTGGAAGGCGTTTCGGTGTCGATGCTCGAAGATTCTTGGCGCGGCGGCGGTGATATTGGTGCGGCGGGCCTCAAGGAGGCGCTCCGGGGAAAACCGCTCGGTGATTTCCTGCGCGGAAAGACGTTCGCTGTCGCGCCAGAGGGCGGCGAGTTCGGGGTCTGCCGGGGGATGCTCCTGCGACATCCATTCGATGAGCCGTGCGATGGGAGCTCCGGGTTCGAGGATTGGAAACAGGCGCGCGTTTTGAATATCCACCGAGTCGGCAATGCCGCATTGGTCGGGCTGCAATCCGCGCCGGGCGAACCATTCGGGGGCCGGCATGCCGAGGAAGCCTGTGTCCGCCTGCCCGATCGCCCCTTTGAACGAATCGTCGATGCCGTAGACACGAATGGCGAATCCCGAAGTGCCGACGGGCGGCGTGTCCACGCAGATGCCCGGCGGGAGTTGAAACGAGCCGACGCCCGCCGGGATGTTGGTGAGCACATTTCCTGAGGAAAGCGCCATGTCATCGGGCAGGGTGCAGTTTTCGACCCAGACCGGCTTGTTTTCGGTGGATCGCGCGCTGAAGGCGAAGTCCGAGTTCAGCACATACATGTCGGGATGCGGCTTGAGGACAAGCGGGGATTGGGCGCGCTGGTCGAGTGTGCGGTTTTGCAGGGCCGAGACGGATTCGATCATCTGGCGGCTTGTTCCGAAGTGGTAAAATTCCGCCTCGGGCAGCGGAACGACGACGCAGGTGAGGGGCGAGACGTCCTCGTCGTGCTCGGCCGGATCGCTGCCGAGACATGGCCCCATGCCGGCATAGAGTTCGTAAAAACCGGGCACGCCGTTCGGGAATTCCTGCCGCTTTGCATCCCAGCCGCATTTTTTGAACAAGACCGAGACCGCGCGTGCGCTCAGCAGCCACAGCCCGGTATCCACGAGGAACAAGTGGTCCGCGGCGAGGCGCAAAATCTCGGCGGGGTCGGGTTTTTGAAGAAAAAAGGCGGGTTGTTCGGGTGTCTCGCGGCGGGTGAAGAACACGCCGAAGTGGGAAGCGGTCGGGGCATCGACCCACATGCCGAGACCGATGATGTCCGCATCGGGCATCGCGGGCAGCCTCGGCGGGAATCGCAACAGCACATCGCCGCTCGCCACCATGACGCGGCTCGAAGCCGGAGCCGCCGCCGCGATATTTCGGAGGCCTGGCAACTGGATGTCGAGCAGCGTCTGGTCGAGGCGTTGGCCATCCGCCCAGCGGAGGGCGGGAAACGGCATGAGGATTTTTCCGGTCGCCGCGTAGGCCGGCAGGCGGCGGCTTTGGCCCCCGGCCATGAGGGAGAGTTTCAGCCCGCGGTCGCACCAGTCCTCGAAGGATTGGCCGCCTCCGGAAGACTTCCATGCCGAAGCGAGCAGATGCGCGATGCCGCCGCCGGAGCCGAGTTTTCCCCCCGGCGGATCGCATGCGGCGAACCAGTCGCGGCCCTCCTCGGTGGTTGGAAAATAGCCGGCCATGGCAGGCGGGAGGGAAATCAGGCGTTGGAAGTCCATTGGAGGTTTTTTGTTATATTCAGGGCTGCTCGGCGGAGCAATGACTTCACCACGGCAAACCGCCCAATCCTCCTGCTGAACCAAGCTGGATCACGCTTCCATGCCGGCTGCCGCCTTTGGCGTTTGAATTACTGGCCGGAGACCATTTGCAGGATCGAGGAGGGGGTGATCGATTTGGCTTTGGACTGGATCTCAGGCAGGTGGCGCGAGTGCAATTCGGAGGCTTTCGTCTTGAGCGCCTCAAAAAGAGTTCGGGCGGAATCCGCATCCAAGCGCTGGCCTCCCTTGTGGTATTGCTCGGCGAGATGGCCGAGGGCGTAGGTCGTGCAGAATGAAAAAGCGGATCCGGTGATCTGATTGGCTGCCTTCCCGGCGAGTTTGCCGCCGAGTTTTTTTCCGAGACCCCCCAGAAATTTCCGGGCAAATCCCTCGAGCATTTGAGAGCCGATTCCCACTCCCGCGACCGCGAGGAACTCTTTGATTCGGGACTTGTCCATGTCGACCCCATGAGACTTGCCGATACGGTAAACCATTTTCATCTGGAGGGGCAAAATCGCCATGGTTGCGAGGGATTCGGGCAGCAACTCAAGGGCACCGTTGAGGATCGCGTAGTTCAAAATCATGCCGCTGTTGTCGGTCGCTGCAGAGGAGGCGGCAGGCGGATCGAGTGGGATTGAAGCCGGGGCGAGAAAGATGGAGTCGACCTCTTTGGCTGCCTCCTGTGTTTCCTCCACATGCAAGCCAAGCAAGGAACGAAGCTCTTCAAGAAAACGCCCTTCACTCTCTGAGACCGCTCCATCGGCCTCGCAGACGCCGAGTGCCATTTCATACGCAAGCAGGCGATGCGAGGGGGAGACGAGGTGGGCGGCCACCTCATTAAGGGACAATCGGCCCAAAAGAATTTTGCGCGAGAGGGCTGCAGGATCACCCGAGCCAAGTTCGGCTGCGATGCGGCGCACCTCCGAACGTTCGAGTTCCGATTTTTCACCATCGCACATCGCGGCCATCAAGCACACGGTCAACAGGGCATCACTGGTTTCGGGGGGGAGTTGGTCGTCGATTTTCATGGCAGGCAGGAGTCTCGCGCATCAGTTATTCAACGATCATCGGCAGTCAACCGCTTTCGGTCCGACAGTTCGTTTGTTCGACATCCGCACGTGGCGGATTCGGGGGGGCGCAGCGTTTCGCGGATCGGGGAGGGTTCTGCATTCATGAAGCCGTCAGCCGCTGCGCATGGGAAAATTTGTGGATTGAAACAAATCCGGTCTCCCAGCGGATGTTCCATCAAGCGTGTGATGGTTGCCGTCTTATGACGATCGCTCTATTTCTGCGCTGACGAGGACATTGGTATCGAAAATGACCACCCGTCAGCTGGGATTCTCTTCGGAAAGCACTTGCTCCAACGCCTCCTCGGTCAGGCCCGCCCTGCCACCCTCGGCTCGGTCGAGAAAGGCGCTGGCCCGCGAGCGGAACCGAATTCAGCTCAATCCAAGACGCTTGGCAGCCGCGTTCAACTTCGCATCGCAGGTGACCAAGCGAATTTTGAGCCGATCAGCCAACTCCAAGTAGGCGGCATCGTAGGCGGAGAGATCGAATTGCACAGCCAGATGGAACATCCGGCGACGAGCCGGGCCGCCGGGAAGATCCTCCAGAGTGATCGGCACCTGCTCCAAGGCATCGATGGCCTCCGAAACATCCTCCGGTGCCAACCTTTTTCGACGCAGAGCCGAGCGCAGCAAATTCATCATCTCGTAGTGCCAAAGCGCAGGCACTGAGAGTTGCACGGTTCCTTTGGTCAGTTGGGAGAGAAGCCGATCCGCTTCCTCGGAGAATTCGTCAGCCAGAATCCATGCCCCGCAGAACGAAGCGTCGGCCACCACTTGCTTCATCGCCGCCCCTCTTCAATCAGGGATTTCAAGGAT
>CAZRLX010000059.1:0-15470 GCA_964601115.1 uncultured Chthoniobacter sp.
AAGCCGGGAACGATTCTGGTCGATGAAGGAGGGCAGGAGATTTACTGGCCCAAGCCTCTCGTCAGCGCGGAGGAGGTTTACTCCGGCAAACTCCAAAAGCATCCGACTCCACGGCGGGGTTACACCGACAAGGATTTGATCACCGAGGGCTTCGCCTTCGATCGCCTCGGGCCGTTGCCTCCCCCGGGCCAGCATCCGCGCCTTTACATCACCCCCACGGACCTCGAGCGTATCCGCGAGAATGTGGCCAAGGGCGACAAGGCCCCGATCCATTTCCAGCGGCTGTGGAAGGGCATGCTGGAGCAGGGCGGCATGATGAAGGGCGGCGAGCCCGTGGAATTCCAGCCCGCCGAGTTCGAGGGTGTCGGCTACCCGATGGTCAACAATTTCCTCCGCCAGGCCATCTACGCGCAGGTCATGAACGACGACACGCTCGGCCGGGCGCTGGCCGAGAAGCTCTACGAGGCCTCCAAGCGCGACCACAAGGTCCTCGACCTGTTCGATACGCAACCGGAGCGCGACAACATGTGGGTGATCTCGGACACGCGCTGGATGCCCGACGGCCACGAGTTCAAAAAATACGGTCAGTGGTATTGGGTCGTGTATCCCGAGTCCTACGACTACCTCTGGCGCTGGCTCACCGAGGAGGAGCGGGAGTCGGTGCGCGGGGTCATCGCCCGCCTGCAGAAGGACCGCTACAGCCACTTCATGGAGTTGCCGTCGAACCGCCAACTCATCAACCACGCCAGCATGGCGATGCTCTGGATGTCCTACCCGCTGGTCATCGAGGGCGAGCCGGGGCACAGTCCCGAAAACCAGGAGTTCGCCCGCAAGAAGTTCGAGGAGGTCCTCGAATACTACATCTCCCCCGATGGCACGATGTATGAGAATGTGAAGGGCTTCCTGCCGTGGCAGGTCTATCTCGCCCTCGCCCGCCGCGACAACGGGCGCATGCTCCGGCATCCCCATGTCTTCAACCACATGCGGCGCTTCCTCTTCACCGCCCGCAACCTCCAGAACGATTACATCAACTGGGCGCGCCCCCCGATCGGCGTGCGTCCGGAGCAGAATGAATTCGCCCGCAAGTTCCGCGATCCCCGCGGCGGTCCCGAGTCGCGCTCCTGGCAGGTGGCCACCTCGGGCCATCCGGCCGCGTTCATCAGCATGATGAACTGGTTCTACCCCGGCAGGCCGGATTTCGACTTCATTCAAAAAAGCTTCTCCCGCACGAGCAACCTCGACTTCTACCTCGACGAATCGCTGCGCACCCAGTTGCGCGACATCGAATACCCCGCCATCCAACTCGCCTTCGCCACCGACGGGATTCTTGATGCCGAGGGCAAACCGGTGGACTGGAACACGACCCCCGTCGATTTTGAAAAGCAAACCGCCTATGTGGATTTGGAACGGGGCATCGCGGAACTGCGCTCGAGTTGGTCGCCGGATGCGCTCCAGCTCGTCCAGGAGTGCCGGAGCGATTTCTACACCGGAGGGCACGAGACCCCCGAGTTCGGCAACTTCAACTTCGCGGCGGATGGCATCCTGTGGGCCCCCTACTTCGGCGCCTACCAGGAGGCCATGCACCGGAATGTCGTCACGATCGACGGCGTGAACGGCGACTACCCGCCGGTGGCCGGGCGGTTTCTGGGATTGAACGACACCCCGGCGGCCGCCGCCACGGTGGTTGACTACGCGACCGCCTCGCAATTCACCCAGGAGTCCCGCAACGAACTCATCCTCCACCCGAAGCTCGCCGTTCCCTTCCACCACTGGATGGCGCCCACCTACGGTTGGCAGCGGGGCAGAAACTGGCAGCGCGCCTTCCTGCCGCAGCACCGCTGGTTCGATGAATACCTCGCCAGCGTGGATTACAGCCAATGGGACGGGCAAAACACGGGAGCGACCTGGTATAAGCGCATTCTGCCGCAGGTGGACCACGCCTGGCGCACCCTGCAACTGGTCAAGGGCGAGCAGCCCTTCCTGCTTGTGCTCGACGATGTGCGCCTCGGCGACAACGAGCACAACTTCCGTTGGAACTTGAACCTCAATCCGGACATCACCCTCATCCAGCAACCGACCGCCGACGAGATGATCTTCGGGCGGTTCGACATCCCCGCGACACGCACCGGAGTCGGGCGCACGCTCGCCTACAAGCCCGCGCCGCCGAAGGGAACTCAACCCGGCGAGCCGCTTCTCTATGTGCGTGTGCTCAATCGCGACACCACCCAGGAACTGCCGACGGCCGGTTTTGAAAGCCGCGACGGCAAGTCCATGGCGGTGGTGCCCGCCACGGCGGTCGATCCGGCCTTCAAGGTGCTGGTGTTTCCCTACCGGGCCGGCCAGCCGCTTCCCGCCGTGGACTGGAGCGAGGACAAAACCCGTCTCACCCTCACGGTCGGCAAGGATGAATACCGCTACAAATTCGGCACCGCCGAGGGCGGTCGCACGGTCTTCACCATGCACAAAAACGGCGAATTGGCCCAAGTCGTGGGAGGGCGGCCGGCCAAGCCGCTGTTCGCGGACATGCCGCCCGTCCACCAAGGCAGCCGCTACGAGCGCGAGGGGCCGGACCTCGGCCCGCCGCCCCAGGAGCCCGATCCCGCGCCCATCCCCGTGCGCGTCTTCACCGAAGAGACCATGGTCTCGTTCCAGCCCCCCGGATCCGGTCGCGAAATCCGCTACACCACCGACGGATCGCAACCCGGCGAGGCCAGCCCGCTTTACACCGGCCCGTTCCGTTTGGACCAATCGTCCACCGTCAAAGCCGTGACGCTGGCCCGCCTCTGGCCCTTTGCGGAATCCCCGCTAAGCGCGGTCTCCGAGGCCCGCTTCGAGCGTGAAACGCCGCAGCCCGCCGTGACCCCCGAGTCCGTTGCCGGGGGGCTGGTCTGCCGCGTTTACGAAATTTTCCAGCCGGAATGGGACACCGATGGGTTGGTGAATCCCTCGGTGAGCACCCTTCCTCCGCTCGACGACTACACTCCGATCCTCACCGTCGCCACGCCGGACTTCTCCTTGCCTCCTGTCCAGCCCCAAAAACCCATCGAGGAGGTTTACAAGGGGTTCTACCGCTTCAACGGCTTTATCAACGCGGAGGAACCGGGCGTTCACACCTTTGATGTCTCCAGTTGCGGGCCGGTCAAATTCTCGATCGGCAACCGCACTCTCATCGAGGAAACCGGGCTGTATCATCAGGATTGGAAAAACCGTTACGGCCAGGTGGCGCTCGCAGCCGGATGGCATCCAGTCGAGTTGATTGTCAGCGACCCCGTCTTCTGGAAAAAAGGCCGCGAAGGCGACATGCCGTTCTCGGTGTCCATGAGGCGCAACGACGGTCCGTGGACCGGGATCGCTCCTGCCCAGTGCGCGGCTCCTGCGGCGGACTTGCAGCAATACGCCGCCAACCCCTTCGCTCCGCGGGATCAACAGGTCGCCTCGCTCCGGGCCGTCAAGCCGCCGGCCGGCGTGGTGCGCGGCCTCGTGCGCAACACCTATCCCCGCACCACGCTGGTTCCTGCGGGCGAGGGGTGGTTGTTCTCTTCCAAGGCCGGTCCGGCGGGCCTCTTCGACATCGCCGGGGTCAAGCCCGTGGAAACCGTGCTCTGCGACGAGGAGATCGAGGGCAGTGATTACGATGGCCGCGTGTTGGAATACACCGGCTGGTTTGTGGCTCCGCAGGATGGCATCTACGAGTTCTCCCTCGACCCTGCAGGCAACAACGAACTCCTGCTCGGGGATCTCCTCGTCGTCCGCAACAATGTCCCCGGCGGACCCGGCAATGGCCGCGTGAACCTCGAAAAAGGCCACCATCCCATCACCCTGCGGTTCGGTCGCAGCGGCGGGAAGGTCATGGTCAAGGAACCTGCTTCCAAGGATGCCTCGCTGTTGACCTTCGCCGACCTCGTGCGCCCCGCCAAGCCGGCTGTTGTGGACGATCCCCGAAACTTCCTCGTCCTCGACCTGCCGACCAAGGCTTATGCCAAGCCCGAGCAAACCGTGAAAACCCCCATGGGCTCCTACCGTCTGAATGTCAGCGGAGCCAAGCTCGTGAAAGACGCCTCCATGGGCGAGGTGCTGGAATTCACCGGCAAGGACTCCGGCCTCCGACTCCACGACTGGCCGTGCACAGGCCGTTTCCTCGCCATGGCCTTCTCCGTGAAACTTCCCGCCGGGGCGCCCCCGAAGGATTTTGTGATGCTGGCCCAGGGCCGCGAAGGCATCCAGGGGATGATCGGTGGCGGCATGCTGCGGCTTGGCTTCGCCAGATTTTATCCCACCAACCTGACGATCAGGAACGAGGCCCTGGCCAAAGGCGAATGGGTGCGGATCGCCATCCAATGGGGGCCGCGCACGAAGGTCTTTATCAACGGCCAACCCGCGGGCGAGACCTTTTCCGCCGGCGATCCCATGGCTCTCCAACGCCCGGGAAATTTCGCCGCCCGCACCGAGCAACTCCAGCTCTTCACCGGCCGCGACGGATCGTTCCAAGGTCAGGTCAAGGACATCAAGGTTTACAACACCATCCTCGATGATGCGGAGTTGCAGGCGCTCTCCCAACCCAAGCCCTGATTCGAGTTCCACGACCCCCGACTTCCATGATAACAAAAAATCCCGCCCTTTCGCTGTGTTGCTTGTTCGTTCTTTTGCTCACCTTCGCCATGCCGGCGTCGGGTGGCGAGTTGTCCCACTGGAAGTTGGATGCCTTGCCGGAGGGCAAAGTCGTTTCCAGCAGTGGTGATCACTCGATGGAAGCCGTGGGGCCTGTCTTGGTCGAGGACTCCCGGCGGGGCAAGGTCCTGCGTTTCGAGCAAGGGGATGGCCTGGAGGTGCCGCAGGAGATTCTGGCGCGCGCCGGAGATACCCTGGCTGTCTCGATGTGGCTGAAGCCTGGGCGCTCCAACCGCGATCCGCAAACCCAACACATCCTGCGTCTCAATCCCGCCAACAGCCGCAAAAACCAAGCCGGTGTTTACCTGCGTTGGAACCGCTTTTGGGTGCGCGATGGCGACCGCTTGGTGGATCTCAAAAAAGCGCTCGAAGCGCATTGGTGGAACCATGTGCTTGTCGTGCGCGATCCACGGGGCGTGGAAATTTTTGTCAATGGCGAATCCTGGGGGCTCGTGCCGGTGGATTCCACGCCGCCCGGCTTGCAGGATGGTGTCCGCCTCGGGAGCGGCGACTTCCATGGCGAGATGGCGGATTTGCGCTTGTTCGACCACCGGCCGGATGCGAGCGAACTCCAGGCGATCATGCAAAAAGACACGCCTCCCCCCGATCTGGCCGGCGGCGATCAACCGGCACCGAACATTCCCGGCAAGACCGTGGAGCGCGTGGCCAAGGACAGCCGGTTCACCGTCCAGGAGATTCGGGAAAACTTCCCGCCGATCTCCGGGTGGGCGGCCTTGGGGGTGCAGCCGGATCCCGCGAAGGCGGCGGAGGGCTTTGCCGCGGAGAGATTCAAAAAACCGCCAGCCCCGTATGTTCATCCCCGCATTTATTTCAACCCCGAGGACCTGCCGGAAATCCGGGCACGCCTCAAGAGCGACCCCTTCGCCCGGGTGCAAATGGAACTCGCCCGCGGGCGGTTGCTGCAATTTTCCTCCGACGAGCAGGACTGGACTGGCCTGCCCAGCCGCGAGGAGGACCTCCGCGCGCGCGCACCCGACGATCTCGCCCAAGGTCGGCGCGTCGTGAGGCGCATGGGATATCACGGGCCTTGGATGGGAGGGTGGTTGGATGATCTTGCCGCCGGGCGCCCGCCCGCGGAATTGGAGGGCACATGGGAAAAAATCCTGCCCGACAATCCGCGCCGCTACCTGATGAACCTGCTTCCCTACGAAGCGTTCCGGTGCCTGGTTGACGAGGATGAGCAGGGCGGCAAGCGCGTGGCGGCGGCTCTGGTCACGATTTGCCGGGAGCTGTCCAAGCACATGGAGACATTCACCTCCACCGACGACTGGCAGGCGGTCTATTGGGCGCTTTCCAGCGATGCGATCGGGGTGACCTACGACTGGATTTACCCCTTCATGAACGAGGCCCAGCGCGACGAGGTGCGGGCCTTCATCGCCAGCGTGGTGAAGGACAAAACCTTCATCGGCCTCGAGCACCTGCCCGCCTTTCCCGCGAACACGACCAACTGGATCGGCATCCATATGAACCTCATGACGATGGCCCTCGCGATCGAGGGGGAGACCGGCTGCGACGACGCGGTTTACCGGCGCTGCGTCGAAGGCCTCCGCAAGTGGGTGTATATCGCGAACGGGCCGTGTGGCGCGCCGTTCGAAGGCTACAACAAAAGCACCTACACCCCGCAATGGCTCATTCCGCTGGCCAAGCGCGGCGAGCCCCTGCTCGGCACCGGGTGGTCGAAGAATGTCATCCGGAATTACTTTTTGCACACCATGCTGCCGGATGGCAGCGGCCATGTCTTCGAAACCGGAATCGGCGCGGCCCGCGATACCACCACCTTCAAGTTCGCCTACCCGGACGACCCGGTGGTGGACATCATCGATGCCCGTTCAAAATTGAACAACGATGCCTTGAAATCCTGGCCCGGCATTCGCAGCACCTATGCGCCGTGGTGGCCCTCCCTTGCAATCGCGCAGAGCCCGATCGGCACAGGCCCCGACGGCAGTCACGACTTCGACAAGGCGTTTGATCGCGTGATGGCGGACCTGCAAAAAAACGGCGAGCCCACCGGTTTCTACAGCGACTACCGTGGATTGATGACCGCCCGCACCGCTTGGGACCGCCAGGCCACTTTTCTGCTCTTCGAGCCCCGCAACATCCCCGGCGGGCACACGGCCGGTTCGCGCAATGATTTTGTCATCGCCTCGCATGGCCGCCTCTGGGGCAACCGTCCCGAGTCCGTCGAGCCCGTTTCCGAAACGCGCTCGGTGATGCTCATCGATGGAATCGGGCAGGGCCACCATTGCCCCCAAGGCAAAACCGTTGCCTTTGTGGACACCCCTGAGGCCACCTTCGGGGTGGGCGATGCGACTTGGGCCTACAGCCACAAGGCGGGCAAGGACGACGACACTCTGGTGGCGGTGACGCCGAACGATTCCCGGGTTCACCCGAGTCCGCTGCCGTGGATGAAGCAGCCGTGGAGCAATCTCCCCGCATGGAACACCGGGATGAAAGGTGGCGGACGGCACGGGCATTGGGCCACCCACAATCCAGTGGAAAAGGCTTTCCGCACGATCGGCCTCGTCAAAGGCGGGCATCCCTACATTCTCTGCCTCGACGACTACCGCAAGGGGGGCGGTTCACATCGCTACGACTGGCAGATGCAGGTGGCCGGGGATGTGGAATTGCTCGAACGCAAGCAGTCCGGGGGATCGCTCGATTTGATGCTCGGAGACGGGGAGGGGAGGCGCCTGCTGGTGCGGGTGCTGGCCTCCGGCGACGCCGCGGAGGTTGCCCCCGACACGGTCAGCGGCGCGAAACTCGAGGAATACCAACCCAACCCCAAGAAGCCGGGCCCCCTGCAAAAACGCCTCGTGCTCCCCGCACAGTCGGAGGAAGGCCAGTTCAAAATCCTGTTTTATCCGCACCGCGAAGGAGACGCCCTGCCGGAAACGAGCCTCGCGGACGGGCGCTTGCGGGTGGCGTTGCCGGGCCAAACGGACAATTTCCAACTCACAAAGCGCCCGGACGGTCGCACAGGCATGGCCATGTCACGCAAAGGAAAAGCTGTGCTTTCGCTCTAAGACAAAAAGAAAGGCGGGCACGTTGGCCCTCCTCCAAAAGTCCAAAAGCGAGGGATGATGGGGCTTACCAGTTTTTGATCCACTGGTTGGTGTCGGTCGAGGGGTTGGCCCCGCCGGTGGACCAGAGGTCGAAAAAATTGGTGCCGGAACGTGTCGCATTTCCAGGAAAAACGTAGTTGTAGGGGCTTCCGAAGGGATCGACGAGGGATGTGGAATTTCCGGTTCCACTCACCATGCTGTTGTTCGGTTCGAAATAGATTTTCCCCGAGGGGTTAAGAGTGCCGTTGGTTACAAGCGATTGGTAGAGCACGACAGAGCCGTTCGCCGATGCGGTGGGGTAGGCTCCGTAGTCCAGTTTGTAACTTTCGATCGCCGCGGAGAGTGCCGCCACTTCGGCCTCGGCGCGGCTGCGGGCTGATTTCTTTTGGATGTATCCTGCGGTGTTCAAGACGAGGCCGGCGAGGATCGCGATCACGGTGATGACGACGAGGAGTTCGATCAGGGTAAACGCTTGGCGGTTTCGGGGGCTGGACAGGTTCATCGTGGTGCGACCAATACGCGGATTCAGGGGTTCGCACAATACCGCTCTCGACGGGGGTTCGCTTGAAAAAAATATTGGCAGGGTTGGATCGTTCGGCCAGAGTTTCCCAAATGGGAAACGATCCCGCAAATGGGAACTTCAATGTGCCAGCCTTGGAAAAAGGGTTGGATGCGTTGGAGCTTGTTCATCGCGGTGCCGGGGCGATGAGCCTCACGGAGATTGCGCGGTCGTGCGGGCGAACGGTGTCCGAGATGCAGCGGGTGGTGCCGTATTTGGCGCAACGGGGGTATTTTGTGAGGGATTCCCGGGGGCTTTACAGGGGGAGTTCGAAGCTGTTCCGTATCGGGAACCACAATCCGCCGTATCGCGATCTGGTGGCGAATGCGATGGGGCCGATGGGCGACTATGCGGCGGGAACCGGGGAGGGAATCCACTTGAGTGTGTTGGACGACGGGGACCTGTTGATTTTGGCCGATGCTCCGGGGACGGGGTATTTGAGGATCGGCGTGCGTGTCGGATCGTCGCACAAGCCGGCGGAGACCGTTTCCGGCAGGGTTCTTCTGGCGTTTGGCGGCGGCGTGTCGAAACGCCACGCCGCGATCCGCGAGAACGGCCACGAGTTTTCCGAAAGCCATTTGTATCGGGGGGTGAATGACCTCGCGGTCCCTGTGCTGGCGCGTGACGGGACGGCGATCGCCGCCATCGCGACCTCCTGGCTGGATCCGGCAAGCGGCAAGGCCAAGACCGTGCAAAAACTCCTTCCCGCGCTCGAGGCGTGCGCACGACACATCTCGGAATCCTTCGAGCCCCTTTGAATCCCACTACCATGAACACACCGATTGGAACCCATGTCCTTGTCACCGGCGCGAGCCGTGGAATCGGCCTTGCCGCAGCCGAGGCCTTTGCGGAGGCCGGATGCGATGTCGCGATCAACAGTTTCGGCGATGCCGGACGATTGGAGTTGGCGGCCAAGGCGATTGCCGATCGATACAACGTGCGGGCCTTCGCGGTGGAGGCGGATGTCTCCGATCCATCGCAAGCGCGAGCCATGACACGGCGGGCCACAGAGATTCTGGGCGGGCTGGACATCGTTGTGTGCAATGCGGGGATCTGCGACTTCAAGCCGTTCCTCGAACTCTCCGACGGGGACTGGAAAAAGCATGTGGGCATCAATCTCGACGGGGCGTTTTTTGTGTCGCAGGAGGCGGCGAAAATCATGGTCGCGCAGGGGCGCGGGGGGCGGATCATTTTCACCACGAGCGTGGGGGCGCTGCGCTCGAATCCGACACAGGCGCACTACTGCGCGACAAAGGGCGGGTTGCATGTGCTCATGCAGGGCATGGCGCTGGAATTGGGAAGGCTGGGGATCAATGTGAACGCCGTGGCGCCGGGTTGGATTCACACGGAGATCAACCACGAGGCCTCAACCACGCCGGAGATCGCGGATCCGTTTTTGAAGGGCCGCTGCGCACTCGGGCGCTTCGGGACACCCGAGGATATGAAGGGTGCCTATCTGTTTCTGGGCTCCAAGGAGAGCGCGTATGTCAATGGTTCCACAATCACGGTTGATGGCGGTTGGCTCGCCCAGCTTTAAGTTTTTTATGAGTGTCATCCGATCCATTGAAATCACCCCTCTCACCTATCCCGAACCGCACGACCACAACCGCATGCGGCACATTGCCATGGCACGCGTGGAATTGGCCGACGGCACAATTGGGTGGGGGGAGGCGATCACCATGTGGCCCGAGTGCTCGATGGCCGTGAAAACGATTGGCGAGAACGGACTCGCTCCATTGTTGATCGGCGAGTCGCCCCTGGATGTCGAGCGGCTGTGGGACAAAATGGTTGGGCATGTCTGGTGGTATGGGCGCGAGGGGGTGGCCGCCATGGCGATCAGCGCGCTCGACACGGCGATCTGGGATTTGAAGGGGAAGATACTTGGACAGCCCCTCTGCAGGCTGTTTGGAGCGAGGAAGCGCGGGGCGATTCCCGTGATGGCCTGCATTCATCTGAATATGGATGACATTGATTGGTGCCTGCGGGAGTTCGAGTCGTTTCGCGATTGGGGCTACACGATTGTCAAAGGCGGCTGGGGCGTGCGGCCCGGGCCTGTGCTTGGCGAACGGCGGGAACTCGACATGAGGCTCGCCATGGGAATCCGTGAGATCATGGGCCAGGATGGGAATTTTGTGTTGGACATCCTTGCGGCGCGGACGCGTTGGGATTTGCCCACGGCGATCCGCCGCATTCGCGAAATGGAGCCGCTGAGGCCGCTGTGGGTCGAGGAACCGCTGCCGCCATGGGACTACGAGGCCCATGCCGCCCTGCGCGCCGCCGTGGCTGTGCCGATTGGGACAGGCGAGCAGGAGTGGACGCCCGAGGGCTACCGGAGGTTGATCGCCGCAGGGGCGGCGGATGTCATTCAGGTCGATCCAGGACGCTGCCTTGGAGTTACCGGCTGCCTGAAAGCGGCCTCGATGGTTGAACTCAACCATCTCAAATTTTCAACCCACACGTGGAGCAGCGCGGTGAACACCGCCGTGGGGGTGCATTTGCTTGCCGCCTTCCCGTGTGGTGCGGCGATGGATTTCAAACCGCACCCGTCTCCCATGCAGCACGAGTTGGTCGAGAACCCGTGGGAACAAAAAGGCGGCCTGCTCGAGGTGCGCGAGACCGCCGGACTTGGGGTCGCCGTTCGCGAGGAGATTGTCCGCAAATACACCCTTTCATGATTATGGAATTCAAACACAAAACCATCCTTGTCACCGGTGCCGGCAGCGGTTTCGGCCTGCAATGCGCCAAGCAATTCGCGGCACTTGGTGCGCGGATCGTGGCGGTCGACCGCCAAGAGCAACGCTCCCGCGAAACGATCGCCTCGCTCGAGTCGCCTGGCGGAGCGTCCCACTTCGCGATAGTTCGCGATCTGCGTCCTGCGGATGCCGCGAAATCCGTGGTCGCCGAGGCGATGGAGAAGGCCGGCGGGATCGATGTGCTCGTGAGTTCCGCCGGCGTGTGCCATTTCAATGCCATCAACACGATTTCCGCCGAAGAGTGGGACGAGGTGCTCGAAATCGATCTGAGGTCCTTGTTTTTCATCGGAGTGGCGGCCGCCGAGGCGATGAAGGCGGCGGGTCGCGGCGGGGCGATCATCAATCTCGCGTCGAACGCCGCCCGCAAGGGGCGCGCTCTCTCGGCCCACTATGCCGCAGCGAAGGCCGGCGTGGTCAGTGTCACCGAATCCCTTGCGCTCGCCTATGGCCCGGCGGGGATCCGGGTGAACACTGTGAGCCCGGCGGTGGTGGTCACCGACATGTGGACACAAAACTTCGCCGAACTCGCGACACTCACCGGCAAGACACCGGAGCAGCTCACCGAGGCCTGGATGGCCCAGACGCCGCTCCGCCGGTTGGGAACGCCCGAGGACATCGCGAACCTGATCGTCTTTCTCGCTGGGCCGAAAGCCCAGTTTATCACCGGCCAACACATCAATGTGTGCGGCGGGTTCATGCACACCTGCTGAATTTTATGAAACCAAATCACTGGTCCACCCCCACGGAGGCGCCGCTTGTGACGCCGTTTCCCTTCACATTCCGCGATGTCGAGGTGCTCACGCTTGTTTACCGGACCACGCCCGAAGCTGTGCAGCGCATGCTCCCCGAGCCGCTGCGCGCGGTCAGCGATCAGGTGCTGGTGCACATTTACAATATGGGGGATGTCGATTGGCTCGGCCGCTACGGCGAGTGCAATGTGATGCTCGGGGCGGAACTTCCCGGAAAGGCGGTCGGGGGATTTTCGCCGTTTCTGTTTCTCAACAGCGACGGCGGGCTCACGCAGGGGAGGGAGGTGCACGGCCAGCCCAAAAAGTGGGGAAACCCGCGCATCGAATACCGGAGCGACCTGATTGTCGGCATTCTCGAGCGCAACGGCATCGATTGCTGCACAGGCACGATGGCCTACAAACAGCAACGCGGATCGATCGAGGACCTGAAGCGAAGCGCGTTCGATTTTTCGCTGAACCTGAATTACAAGGTGCTCCAGCACATCAACGGTGAATGCGCCGTGCGCCAGATCACCAGTCGCCGGTTGGCGGATGTGAAAATCCACGAATGCTGGCGCGGGCCATGCACTGTGGAACTTCGACCGAACGCCCAGGCTCCGCTTCACCGTCTTCCCGTGGTGGAGGAACTCGAGGGCTATTATTGGAAGGCCGAGTTCACCCTCGTTCCCGGCGAAATCCTCCACGATTACCTCACATGAAAAAACCAGTTGTTTGCATCACCGATTACGGATTTTCCAATATCGATACCGAGCGCCGGATTATCGAAGCCGCCGGGGGGGAGCTTCGCACGGGCCAGTGCAAGACATCCGCCCAAGTGCTGGAGCTTTGCCGAGAGGCCGATGTGGTCCTTGTCCAATGGGCACCGCTTGATGCGGAAGCGATCGCGGGCCTGAAGCAGTGTCGGGGGCTGGTTCGATACGGCATCGGCGTCGACAACATCGATCTCGCCGCCGCCGCCGCCGCTGGGATTCCTGTGGCGAATGTGCCCGACTACTGTATCGATGAGGTGGCCGACCACACTGTGGCGCTGGCGCTTTCGCTTGTGCGTCAGCTGGGAAGCACTGATGAGCGGGTGCGGGCAGGCGAATGGGCGATCACGCCGCCCTCGAAAACGATGCCCGCGCTTCGGCGAATGACCTTTGCCACAGCGGGGTTTGGCCGCATCGCGCGTGCCGTGCTCGCCCGCGCCGTCGCCTTCGGTTGCTCGCCCGCTGCCTACGATCCCTATGTGCCAGCAGAGGTCTTCGAGAAGGCGGGGGTGCGGCGGCTGGATGTCGAGGAGTTGTTCGTGGAGTCCGATATCCTGTCGCTCAACCTGCCGCTCACCAAAGAGACCCGACACTTTGCCAATGCCGCCCGTTTGGGACTCATGAAATCCCACGCGGTGCTTGTGAATACCGCCCGGGGCGGGCTTGTGGACACCCATGCCCTTGCCGTCGCACTGGCCGAGGGACGTCCGTTTGCCGCCGGATTGGATGTGTTCGAAAGCGAGCCTTTGGAGGCGGAGCATCCGCTGCGCAAGGCCCCGAATGCCTTGCTGACATCGCACACCGCTTGGTTCAGCGCCGACAGTGTCGGCGAACTCCAGCGTCTCGCCGCCGAAGAGGTGGCTCGGCGGCTGCGTGGCGAAGACTTTAAAAACACCGTTCCGATTCCATGAATTCCATTCCTCTCTCCTGCGCCGATTTCACCTTCCCGCTGCTGAAGCACGAGGATTCGTGCCGATTGATTTCCATGCTTGGTGTCCAGGGGGTGGATATCGGATTTTTCAGTGGTCGGAGCCATCTCCGCCCGGAGGATGTCCAAGGGCGGGAGAGCGAAGAGGGGGCGCGGTTGAAGGCGCGACTCGGCGATCTTGGGTTGGCGGCGTCCGATGTCTTTCTGCAGACCGGCGTGACGCATGACCAGCGGGCAGCGAATCATCCGGAGAAATCCGAACGCGAGGCGGGGTTTGAGATGTTCCGGCGCGCAGTGGATTTCGCTTTGGCCGCCGGATCGAAACATCTCAGCGGCCTGCCCGGCGTTTCCTTCGAGGGAATTGCCGATGGCGATTCGCTCAAACTTGCGGCGGAGGAATCCTCGCGGCGCGCGGCATTGGCGGCCGAGGCGGACCTGGGCTATTCGGTCGAGCCACATGTCGGATCGATCGTCCCGACGCCGCAGAAGGCGCTCGAGTTTGTGAAGCTCGCGGGCAATGTGACGCTCGCCCTCGACTACGGGCATTTCATCTACGCCGGCTTTTCGAATGAGGAGATTCATCCCCTGCTTGCCCACGCCGGGCACTTCCATGCCCGGGGAGCGGCGCCTGGACGATTGCAGGCTCCCGTGTCGGAGAACGTGATCGACTTCGCAACCGTGAATGAACGCCTCGCCTCGCGCGACTATGGAGGCTGGATCTGCCTTGAGTATGTGTGGATCGATTGGGAGGGTTGCAACTGCTGCGACAACGTCTCCGAAACGCTCCTCTTGAAGCCCCTTTTCCAAAACCCATGAAAATCATCCGTTACTCCGACAAACACCACGCCACCCACCATGCCATTCAGCACGCCGACGGCCGGTTCGAGAGGCTGGAGGGGTGCATTTTTGAGAATCCGAAACCGAGCGGACAGGCTGCCGATGTCGCCAAAATCCTCGCGCCAATCAACCCGGTGGCGATTTACTGCATCGGTCTCAACTACCGGAGGCACGCCGAGGAGACGGGGGCAAAGATTCCCGAACGGCCCATCCTTTTCATGAAGGCCCCGTCCACGGTGCAGCATCCCGGCGACCCAATTGAAATCCCCACGCACCTTGCAAGCCACGAGGTGGACTACGAGTGCGAGTTGGCGATTGTGATCGGCAAGCGGTGCAAGAATGTTTCCCGGGAACATGCGCTGGACCATGTCCTTGGCTACACGTGTGCGAACGATGTCAGTGCACGTGATTGGCAAATCAAGTGGGGAGGCAGCCAATGGTGCCGCGGGAAGACGTTCGACACCTTTGCGCCGCTCGGACCGTGTTTTGTGACGCCGGCTGAGATTCCCGATCCGAATAAGCTCGGCATCCGCACGATCTTGAACGGCCAGGCGGTGCAGGATTGGAACACCGACGACATGATTTTCGATGTGCCGGCGATCATTGAGTTCCTCAGCGGAAGCACGACATTGCTGCCCGGCACGGTGATCCTCACTGGCACGCCCCATGGCGTCGGCATGGCCTCGAAGCCTCCCGTGTGGCTCAAGCCGGGGGACTCGGTCACGATCGAAATCGACGGGATCGGGTCGCTGACCAATCCTGTGGTTTTGGAAAAAAACAGCGGAGCGGCTTGAAGCGCGCGGCGCGTATTTCACTCTTCCCGTGCTCGTGCAGGAGGGGGCACGGCCGTCCTGGTCGTTTGAGGGCGGTGGCGTGATTTGATGGCAGGTGCGGTTCCTTCGTAAATGTGGGCGCTGACAAACAAACCGCCGTGCAGTTGTGTTGCCAGGTTTCAGAGGTGTTTGGCGTTCCCAAATGTCAAGAATTCATGCCTGACCCCTCCTGTGTTTCCTAGTGGCATATAGTATGCTGTGACGTTGAGTTGCCTCAATTGGCTTTGGTGGTGCTTTTGAACCATGTGGAATTTTAGATCATGATATTGTGCTTCAATTTGCGGAATTCGGAGGCCATGGTTTCAGCCATG
>CAZRLX010000060.1:0-7544 GCA_964601115.1 uncultured Chthoniobacter sp.
TTTCGATGGCGCGATTCGAGATGACCTCGTTGGCGTTCATGTTGCTCTGGGTGCCCGAGCCTGTTTGCCAGATGCGAAGCGGGAAGTGGGCGTCGAGTTTTCCCGCGATGACCTCGTCGGCCGCCTGCGCAATCAAATCGCGCTTTTCGGCTGCAAGTTTCCCGAGGTCGGCGTTCGCGAGGGCGCAGGATTTTTTCAGGATGCCGAGCGCCTTGACCATCTCGGGCGGGAGGATGTCCTCGCCGATATCGAAATGGATGAGCGAGCGGGCGGTTTGTGCGCCCCAGTAGACATCGTGCGGGACGGGGATTTCTCCCATGGAGTCGGATTCGAGGCGGTGGGTGGCGGGGTTGTGGGGTTCGGTGGTGGTCATGGGAAAATGTGAAATCTCAGAGTTGAAATTGGGATTTTTAGAGATGCTGGACGAGGTCGGATTTGTCGAAGCGGACTTTTGGAAGAGCCGCGTATTTGTCTTCCTTCGAGCGGTAGCCGGCGGCACAGGCGACGACGGTGTTGAAGCCCTTCCCGGGAAGGTCGAGGATGGCGTCGTATTCCATCGGGTCGATGCCCTCGAGCGGGCAGGTGTCCACCCCGACGAGCGCGGCGGCGGTCATGAAATTGCCGAGGGCGATATAAACCTGGCGGCACGCCCATTCCCTCGACCATGCGGAGCGCGGCCCCGCGATCACGTCCTTGAGCATCATGTCGCGGTAGAACGCGAGGGATTCGAGCGGCACGCCGCGCACCTCCGCGATGCGGGCCAGGTATTTTTCCATGAACGGAACATCGATTTTTTCAGGGATTGCGAAGACGATGAGGTGCGAGGCATCGGTGATCTGTGACTGGTTCCAGGAATGCGGGCGGAGACGGGTGCGGAGTTCCGTGGACTCCACAACAAAAAACTGCCAGGGCTGGAGCCCGTAGGAAGAAGGGGAAAGAACCAATGCATCCTCCAGCGCGTGCCATGTGGCATCGTCGATTGTTCTATCGGGGTCGAATTGCTTGGTGGCGTAGCGCCAGTTCAGGGCATCCAAAAGTTGCGCGGGCGGGATGGGATTCATGTGGTGGGATGGGAATGCCGATCCCGCAGCGCATCAAGTTTATTCCGATCGCGGCGCGGTGTGCCGCAGCGCCCCTTGGCGCGCATAGGAATCACGCGCCGAATCGATGGCGTGGGGCAATTCCAGTCGACAGGTCCAACCGGTTGCCTTGCGGAACGCCGCGCTGTCCACCACCCAGCGGTCGGGCCAGATATCCCGGGCGCGATCGCGGGTCAGGCTCGGAGTCGAGGCGCGGAGGGAGGGCACCGCATCGACGATCAGGGACAGGAATTTCACCAGGACCTGCGGCACCGGCATGGTGATTCCCCGGCCGCCAACGCTCCGCGCAGCGGTGTTGATCAACTCCGAGTCGGTGATGGTGCGCGCCGCCGAGATATAGAGCGGGGTGGGGGGTGCTTTCGAAGCGGCGCGGATGCCGGCCACCAGGTCCTCCACGGCGATGAAGCTGTATTCCTTCGGCCGAAAGCCCGGCTTCACCCGCACGAGGCCGGCTGCCATTTTGAACAATGGAAGCGTCGCCGTGTCCCGCGCACCGAGCACCATGGGAGGCCTGAGAATCTTGATGTTCCGGTTGGAAAAGCGCTCCCGGAGCCTTGCCTCGAGCGCAAGTTTCGATCGCCCATACCATGTGACCGGCTCATCTGGATGGTGCTCGCCGCGGGCGGTCACGCCTGCGGGTGTCGGTCCACCGGCGGCTTGAGAGGAGAGGACAACCGTGTCGCAGGAGGGGGGAAGGGCTTCGAGAACCCGCGAGGTCCACTCGACGTTTGTCTTGAAATACTCCTCGCGGCTTCGCGCGAAGAGGACTCCCGCGCAGAGGATGGCGCGGTCGATCTCCAGACGCGGCCATTGTGAGGGGTCCACCGGCAAGGGCGTGGCGCTCTTCGGATCAAGCTCCTCGTCTTGAAGTTGGCGCCGGAGTTTTTCGGGATCGCGCACCGGCACGAACAGGCGGGTTCCCTGCGCCGCCTCGGCCAGTAAAAGATTCCTTCCGACGAAACCGGTCGCTCCGGTCAGGAGAAGCCCGCTCATCGCCTCATGCCGAAAAGGGCTGCCGGGGCGTCGATCATGACGATGACAACCGGTCCTCGATCAGGGAGCCGTTTCGGTTGCCGCCGGGGCGTTTTCCTGCCGCTGGATGTTGTATTTCTGAACGACGGCATTGGCATCGGCATCCGTCTTTGCGAGTTCCAACAAATCGGCCAACAGGCTCGTGTATTGGCTCTGCACCTGCTGGGACTGCTGAACCACCGTCTCGCGCTGCTTGATGAGTTCAGAGAACCGGGCTTCGGATTCGGTCAGTGCGAGAATCTGGCGGTCAAGATTGTTCGCCTGCCATTTCATGTTCGTGCCGGCTTGGCCGAGGTTGCTGATCTGGGCGAATAAAAAGAGGCAGAACGCACAACCCAGCAAAAGCAGAACCAAATCCTTGCGGTCTTTCGTGGGGTGAGCCTCGTCGTGGATATTTTCCTCGAAATCTTCCATGGTTATCTCCCTCCGTTTTGCTGGGGTTCGTTTGCTTTCGCCTCGATGCCGTATTTTTGGAGCAGTTGGGCGATCTGCCTGTTGTTTTTCTCCAACTGCAAGGCGGCGAGGTCACGGATCATCGCCGGGCCGACCTGTTGGGAGAGTTGGGTTCCGGCATCAATCTGCTGTTGCTGTGCTTGAAGTTGTTGCTGCTGCGTTTGGATCGCCTGCTGGCGGGCCTGGATATCGTCCTGCTTTTTTTGGAGGGTTCGTTGCAGGCCTTGGTTCCCGAAACTGCTCCCGAGAAACCACAAACCCAGCAACACGGAAAGCCCCGCACTGCCGATGGAAAAGAGTTGAATAGACATGGTCGAAGGGGTTGAGCACGGCCACTAAAAGGGTCGCTCCAGGTTCCGTCAAGGCCCATCTCCTGCATCTTGAGGATTCGAGACGGGATTCGGGAAAAGGCGAAGTTCGCCGGAGTTGATTTTCCGCCGGACGCCGCATTTACTGGCGCGTCCATGCCGCTTCGATTTTTCAACACCATGACCCGAGAGGTGGAAGAGTTCACACCGAGGGAACCGGGCAGGGTGGGCATCTACACCTGCGGACCCACGGTCTACAACTTTGCCCATATCGGCAATTTCCGGGCCTACATCTTCGAGGACCTCTTGCAGCGCCACCTTGAATTCCGGGGCCTCAAGGTGGATCGCGTCATGAACCTCACCGACGTGGATGACAAAACGATCCGCGGCTGCCGCGCGGCGGGCGTTTCGTTGGATGAATTCACCGCGCCGTTCAAAAAGGCGTTTTTCGATGATCTCGACACCCTTCGCATCAAGCGCGCGGACCATTTTCCCGAGGCCACGGAAAAAACGCACATCGACCGCATGATCGCGATGATCTCCGACCTCATCGCGAAAGGCCACGCCTACCGCGCCGAGGATGGATCGGTGTATTTCCGCATCCGCTCGTTTCCCGCCTACGGACAGCTTGCCCACTTCCGCTTGGAGGACCTCCGCGACGGCGTGCGCGTGAGCAACGACGAATACGACAAGGAGAACGCCGGGGACTTCGCCCTCTGGAAGGCATGGGACGAACAGGACGGCGATGTCGCCTGGGACAGTCCGTGGGGGCGCGGACGCCCTGGCTGGCATATCGAGTGCAGCGCCATGGCCACAGGCATCCTTGGACCCGAAATTGACATCCACTGCGGAGGCGAGGACAACATCTTCCCGCACCACGAGGCGGAGATCGCACAAAGCGAGTGCGTCACCGGTCAGCGCTTCGTGCGCCTGTGGATGCATTGCCGCCACCTTCAGGTCGAGGGATCGAAAATGGCGAAAAGCGCCGGAAATTTCTTCACGCTCCGAGATCTCATGGACAAGGGGTGGAGCGGACGCGAGGTGCGATTCGCGCTCATCTCGGTGAAATACCGCGAGCCTCTCAACTTCACCTTCGAGGGACTCGCTGCCGCCCGCGCCTCACTTCAAAGGCTCGACGAGTGGACACTCCGCCTTCGCGAACTCGCCGGTGCCGCCTCCGCTCAGTTGCCCGGCGACATGCCGTCGCTGGACGCCTTCGGGGAGGCGCTGGACGACGACCTCAACATTTCCGGCGCGCTCGCCGGCCTCTTCGAGGTCGTTCGCGCCACCAACCGCCTCATGGATGCGGGCCAACTCTCGCCCGGGCAGTCGCGCACGTTGCTGGATTGGCTTGCCGGGCTGCACTCGGTGCTGGCCATGGAGCCGGAGGACATCGGCGTTCCGCCCGAAATCGAAGCGCTTCTGGAACTCCGCACCGCCGCCCGTGCAGCCAAGGACTGGAAACTGAGCGACGACCTGCGCGATCAAATGCTCGCCGCCGGTTGGCAGGTGAAAGACACCAAGGACGGCCAAAAAACCACCCGCGTGGCACCTGCCGCCTAACCTGACCCGACCCATGTTTCCAACCGACGAATTTTTCGACCTTGCCCACTGCGACCACCACGCGCTGTTCGAAAACGTGGAGCACGTCTGGGAGGTGCTTCCCAAAATCGCTCCCTATCTGAAATTCCGCCTCAAGCCGGGCATCCATGCGCGCCTGATCGGTAAGCCGTTTGTCAGCGGTGCCGTCTTTGTCGGGAAGGGAACCGTCATCGAGCAGGGCGCGATGATCAAAGGCCCCGCCTGGATCGGCGAGAACTGCGAAATCCGCAGCGGATGCTACATCCGGGAAAACGTGATCATCGGCGACGGCGTGGTCGCCGGGAACTCGAGCGAGTTCAAAAACTGTCTCGTCTTCAACGAGGCCCAGATTCCCCATTTCAACTATGTCGGGGACTCGATCCTCGGATACCGCGCCCACCTCGGCGCGGGTGTGATCCTTTCAAATGTCCGGCTCGACAAGGCTCCGATCACGATCCATGGCCCCGGCGGGCGCATCGCGACCTCGCTGCGCAAGTTTGGCGCCATGGTCGGCGACCGCGCGGAGATCGGCTGCAACAGCGTGCTGAGCCCGGGCTCGCTCATCGGGCACGACGCCATCGTCTATCCCGGCAGCCAATGGCGCGGATATCTGCCAGCAGGGCACACGGCCAAGCTGGCGCAGACATTTGACGTCGTTCCCGGGAGGGGCTGAGGACCTACCGGCCCGGCCGGATGTCCATCGAGTAGTCGAAGAGTTCCGAAGGCTGGAAAAACCGCTTCAACTCGACCTCCGCGTTCTCGAGGCTGTCCGAGGCATGGGCGATGTTCTGCATGACCGTGGTGCCGAAGTCGCCGCGGATCGTGCCTTTGGCGGCCTTGGTCGAGTCGGTCGGTCCAAGAAGATCGCGCACGCGCTCGATCACATTGTCGCCGGAGAGGGCGACCGCGATGATCGGTGACGAGGTCATGAACTCCTCGACCTCGGGGAAGAACGGCTTCGAGGCGATGTGAGCGTAGTGCTCTTGCAGCAGGCTCGCATCGGCGCGGAACATCTTGCACCCGCGGATCTGGAATCCGGCATCCTCGAAGCGTTTCAACACTTCGCCGGACTTCCTTCCGGTGATGCAGTCGGGTTTGAGCAGGATCAGCGTAGTTTGCATAAGGGCGCGACTCTACCGGCGGCGGGACGCTGGGAAAGCAGATTTTCGACTACCGCCGGCGGCGCGCGCCGAAGCGCATGCCCTTGTGCGTGCGAACCCCCTTCGCGCCTTTCAACGCGGCCATCACATTCTCCTCGTTGAAGAGGGCCGTGTAGACATACGGGAAATTCTCCAGCTTTTGGCGGGGCACCTTTTGCCCGATGAAACGCTCGATATCGAGGACGTGCGGCAGTTCCTCGGCGGTCATGATCGTGAACGCCTCACCAACCGTTTGGGCACGCCCGGTGCGGCCGATCCGGTGCACATAATCCTCGGGGTGCTGCGGCACGTCATAATTGATGACATGGCTGACACCCGCGATGTCGATGCCGCGTGCGGCGATGTCCGTGGCGACCATGACCTCGTAGCGTCCCGCCTTGAAGCCTTCCAAGGCGTCCACGCGCTCGTTCTGCGTGCGGTTCGAGTGAAGCGTCGCCACCGAGTGGTTGTTCTTTTTCAACTGCCGGGAGATGCGGTCCGCGCCGTCCTTCGTGCGTGAGAAAATCAAGACGCTGTCGTAGTTCGTGCGCTCGAGAAGCGTGAGCAGGAGGTCGAACTTCTGATCCGAAGCCACCGGGTAAAGGGCGTGGGTCACCGTCTCCGCCGGGGAACGCCGGGCGCCGATCTCGATGCGTTCGGGATCGCGCAGGCACCATGCCGAGAGACGCTGAATCTCCTCCGGGATCGTGGCTGAAAAAAGGAGCGTCTGCCGTTCCTTCGGGCACTTCTCGACGATCCGCCGCACATCGGGAAGGAAACCCATGTCGAGCATGCGGTCGACCTCGTCGAGGATGAGGAATTGCAACGCGGACAAATCCACGAGCCCCTGTTGCATGTGGTCGAGCAACCGCCCGGGTGTGGCGACAATGACATCGCACTGCCGCTTGAGTTCGTCCCGCTGCTTGCCGTAGCCCACGCCGCCGTGGATCAACGCGACTTCGGTGTGCATGAACCGCATGTAGTCGCGGAACGCCGTCTCCACCTGCATCGCGAGTTCCCGCGTGGGCTCGAGGACCAGACAGCGGATTTTTTGTTCCGGATGGTCGAGCTTCGCGAGCACGGGCAGGGCGAAGGCGGCGGTCTTGCCGGTGCCGGTCTGGGCCGACGCCACAAGGTCGCGCCCGGTGAGAATGACTGGAATGGCCCGAAGCTGGATCGGGGTGGGGTCGGAGTAGCCCATTCGCTGGGCGCCGTGGAGCACCGGTTCGGTAAGCCCGAGATCTTGAAATGACATCGCGCCTTTGTGCCTGTTCCCGCCAGCCCCCGCAATCAAAAGCGCCTTTGCTCAACCGATGAGTTCTCGAAGAACCTCGTCGTCGAACGTGGTGGCGGATGGTTCGGCGGCCTCGAGCAGTCCGCCGAGCAGGGCGCGCTTTTTCGACTGCATCTCCAGCACCCGGTGCTCGACCGTGTCCCGCGCGACGAGCTTGATGGATGTCACCGCGTGTTTTTGACCGATGCGGTGGGCGCGCGCCGTGGCTTGCGCCTCGACCGCCGGATTCCACCATGGATCGAAGTGAACCACCGTGTCGGCGGCGGTAAGATTCAATCCGGCACCGCCGGCTTTCAGGCTGATGAGAAAGACCGCAGGCCCGTCGGGAGCCTGAAACCGATCAACCACAGCCTGCCGGTCGCGTGTTGATCCATCCAGGCGGCACCATGTGATCCCCTCGCTGTCCAGCGCGGGAGCGATCAGATCGAGCATCGAGGTGAACTGGCTGAACACGAGGGTCCGATGTCCCCCGTCCACCGCCTCGCGCAAAATCTCGAGCAAGGCGTCCAGTTTTCCCGATGGCGCGGTCGAATCCGCGCCGAGAAGCCGCACATCGCAGCACGCCTGCCGGAGACGCAGCAGGGCGGTCAGCACGCGCATGCGCGCGGCGGCGCCGGATTTTTCCTTGATATCGTCG
>CAZRLX010000060.1:7644-15269 GCA_964601115.1 uncultured Chthoniobacter sp.
GGCGGTCAGCACGCGCATGCGCGCGGCGGCGCCGGATTTTTCCTTGATATCGTCGAGTCCAGCGCGAGCGGCGATTTGCAATTCCGAGTAGGCAGCCTTCTGGTCGGGGGTGAGATCGATCTCGAGGGTTTGTTCCAACTGATCGGGAAGATCCGCGGCGACCTCGGATTTGGTCCGGCGCAGCATCCAAGGGCGGACCCGGCGCAGGAGTCGATGCCACACTTGCGGCGCATCGCCTGCCTGGAGGGGGTCCTCGTAGCGTTCCTTGAAATCGCGTTTCGGGCCCAGATAGCCTGGCAGCAGAAAGTGGAAGAGCGACCAGAGGTCCCGCAACGAGTTTTCCAGTGGGGTGCCGGTGAGAATGAAGCGAGCCCCAGCCTCGAGGGCCACGGCGGCGGCGGCATTTTGGCTGTCGGGGTTCTTGATGTGCTGCGCCTCGTCGAGGATCGCTGTCGCGAAGCGGAGGCATTTGTAGTGTTCGATATCGCGCCTGAGCAGCGCGTAGCTCGTGATCACGAGATCGTGCGCGGCGATCTCCGAAAACCGGGCCTCGCGGGAACCTCCCTGAAGCACCAGCACTCGCATGCCGGGGCAAAAGCGGTGTGCCTCGCGCTCCCAGTTCCATACAAGCGGCGACGGGCACACCACGAGATGCGGCCCCGGCAGGGAGGCCGCCATGGCGAGGGTCTGGAGTGTTTTTCCGAGTCCCATCTCGTCCGTAAGCAGCCCGCCCGCTTTGCGCAACGCCAGGCCGCGCATCCACAGAGCCCCCTCCAATTGATATCCGCGAAGCAGGTTCCGCAGGCCTTCCGGCAAGACGTCCGGGCTTTCGATCTTGCATTCCGCTGGCGGCTGGTTTGTCCAATCGCCGATCGCCGCCTCCAGGCCCGGGCGGTGGATTTCATGAATCCGATAGCCGCCGCGCTCCTGCCTCGGATCGCAGTCGCGCAACACCTCCTCGAAATCCTCGAGCATGGCCGCGTCGGGCACGGCGATGCGGCCGTCAGACAACCGCACCCGGGGATCCCCCCCGGCAAGCAGGCGCTGAATATCCTGAGCTTGGAACATTGCCTCGCGGCCCGCTGTGAAATGCACATGGAAGTCCAGCCACCCGTCGCCACGCTCCTTGATCGCGAATCGAGGTTCGATCGGCACAATGTCGCGCGTCACATGACGGAACCGCTCTCCTTCGGTCACGTTCCATTTCCTGCGCAGCGTTGGCAGTCCGACGGCGAAAAACCTGACCACCGGCTCCTCGCCACGCAGCACCGCCTTGCCTTTAGAGTCTTCGAAGCCCATGCGCGCCAGTTCCATCAAGGCCGCAGTCTCCGCCGCCGGATTCGCGCAGCCCTCTTTTGAATAGCGAAATTCCAAAGACCCCTCGAGATGCCGGAGCGACCCTTCGATCGAAAACTCGATCCTTGGGACTTCGGTGGTTTCGGTTCTGGCGGGGCGCGCAGCGGTTTCACGCTCGGAGGAGGCATGCGTGGCAGGCGATTCGGGGGAGAGATATTCCAATCCCACCGCCACGGAGTGCGCGCAGATTAGCCCCCTGCCGCGTGAATCGCGGCACGGGCACAGGTTTTCGATATCGATCGGATTGCGGATTTTCAGCCCCGCGTGGAATTCCCGCCCCTCGGCGACAATTCTGCCCTTCAGCAACGGAGGTTCCCATGACGCCGCACGCACGCCACCGGCGGTCTTGAGCCCGCGTGCCCTTTTCATGACATCCCAGCCACCAATCGAAATGAGAAATTTTTCAGTGATTTGCATTTTTCCCGCGCGCGGAGATTCCACTTTTCGCCTTGGCGATCGCGCCGGGCAAACTGAAATCCAGCACCCTTGACAGCGAAGGATGCCGGAGGTCTACATGGCAACGTGAAACCCGCCGCCTTCCCTCTTGTCCTCGCCGCCTTGGTCCTGACCTCCTGCACCACAATCCAAAACCGGCGCGATCTCTTTTCGCCTCAACCGGTGGAAGGTCCCTACACGCGTCTGCTGGCGGAGCGGCGTGGCAAACCGCTCATGATTCCCCCCCAGCCTGTCACCGCGCCCGCGCCCACGGCATCAAGCAAGAACGTCATTCCGCCCGCTGCAGACTGAGCGCTATTCAGCTGATTCAGGCATCGCCTCGCCCGGGTTGTCTTTCGGGCCCGCCTTTTTTGGCGGCTTCATTTTGTCCAATACCCCCTCGAGCGACGGGTCGACCTGAAGAACCGCAGAGCGCATGGCCTCCTGGAATTTTCGCCTGCCAGCATCCCTTTCCTCGGGAGTGGTCGCGGATTTCATTCCCTCCGCGGCGGCTTTGACCTCCGGCATTTCCTTGGCCTTTGCCCGCGCCGCCTCAAGTCGCTCCCTCTCGCCGTCCGAAAGGCTCCAAACGCGCCGCTCGCCGCCCTTTTCCTTTCTTTCCTTCTTGAGCATCCTGCGAACGGATTCTTCCAGACCGGGATCGACCTTTTGCATCTCCTCGCGCATCGCGGCGTGGAATTCCTTCGCGGCAGCCTCTGCCTTCGCCCGGAGTTCGACAACCCTGGGACTGTTCATCGCCACTTCGCGGGCTTCCTTGAAGCGATCCCTCAACTCCTCCGGCATCCGCTCCACCGCCCCTTCCATTTTCTTTCCGGCCTTTTCCAGCGGACCCGGGCCCTTTGGTGGCCGGGGGGAATCGGGCTCGGCGTGGCAAACAAGCGGAAACAGGCAAACAGCGATGAGGATTCGAGTGTTCATACACACATGAAACCGCGAGCGATCCCGAAAGTTGCGCAGAAATTTCGACGCTACTCTTTTTGCGCCTGCGCCACCGGCATACGCATCCAGAACACAGCGCCCGATCCCGGAGTGCTCTCGACCGAAACCGAACCACCGTGTGCGAGAAGGATGTTTTTGACAATCGACAGGCCGAGTCCCGTTCCGCCGGCATCGCGCGCCCGGTCCTTCCGCACCCGGTAGAACCTCTCGAAAATGTGCGCCTGGTCGTCCAAGGGAATCCCCGGCCCGTTGTCCGCGAAGGCGATCTTCACGCATTCCCCGTCCAAACCACCGGTGATCCGCAAAACCCCGCCTGTCCCGCCCGCATGCTTGAGCGCATTGCTCACAAGGTTCCAATAAACCTGTTCGATGCGGCGGGCATCCACCTCGGCGTGCCTCGCCTCCTCCCGCCAATCGACCTCGATGCGCATTCCCGAATGTCCGATCTCCGGTTCAAGGCTCTCAAGAACCCTCAAGAGCGTGTCGTGAAGATCGACCCTCTGGAAATCCAACATCGGCGAGCGGCCTTCCAAGTGAGAGATTGTCAGCAAATCCTCGAGAAGCAGCGAAAGCCGCTGCACGTTCCGGTGGATCGCGGAGACGGCGCGATCCGTCATCTCCGGCTCCTCCTGGCAACCGTCCATGAGCGTTTCGACGTAGCCGTTGATGATTGTCAGAGGGGTCCGGAACTCATGGGAGACATTCGCCACAAACTCCCGGCGCGTCGCCTCCAAGGCGCGGATCGCAGTGACATCCTGAAACACCAGAAGCGCCGCGTGTGGGATTCCTCCCCCGGAAGCGGCGAGTGGAGCGACATGGATGTCGAACACGCGATGGGGCGTGGACTTGCCGTTTGCCGCCGCCTCCAAGACCAGCTCGAGATGACCGGAATCCCCGGTTTTCAACGTGAGAGCGATGGCCTTCTCGAGTTCATGTCTTTGGAAAAACTCCAGCACGCTGCGTCCGAGCGGGCTCCGGCGCGACGGGAAAAAGCACTCCATCGCGGGATTCAGAAGGGTGATGCGGTGCTCGCGGTTCACGATCAAGATTCCCTCCTGCATGCTGGCGAGAATCCCACGAAGGCTCAGTCCCTCGTCGGCGATTTGACGGTCCAACTGGCGGAGGTGCTCGGCGAGTCGCCCGATATGGGCCTCGGTCTCGCGAAAAACCGATCCTCCGCCCAACCGGGGTGGGAACGCAAAGTCTCCTTCAGCCATCTTTTCGAGACGCGCCCGGATTTCACGCCATGGCACGAAAACCCTGAAATAAAACCAAACCGCCGCCGCAACCGCGGCCAACGAGAAAGCGGTCCAGATCAATCGACGGGGACGGCGTTGAACCGGTAGCCCTCGCCCCGGATGGTTTCCAGCCGCGCGGCATGGCGGCCGATTTTCTCGCGCAGACGCCGCATGTGGGTGTCGACGGTTCTCGTGTCGAGGGTGGTCGAGTAGCCCCACACATCCCGTAAGAGAACGTCGCGCGACATTGTGCGCCCACGGTTGCCGACAAGCGCGGAGAGAAGCTTGAACTCGGTCGTGGTCAAATCCACACGCACCCCGTCGATCTGTGCGTGCAGCGTGGTGCGGTCGAGCGTGATGCCATCAAGTTCCACCGTGGTCGCCTCGGCTGCGACGGTTTGGGCCCGCCGGATCATTCCCTGCACCCGGAGAACCACCTCCTTCGGACTGAACGGCTTCGTGACATAGTCGTCCGCCCCGATTTCCAGTCCCTTCACGCGGTCTTTCACCTCGCTTTTGGCCGTGAGCATCAGGACAGGAATATCCGCAGTGTCGGGATCGCCCTTCAATGCCCGGCAAACCTCCAACCCCGTCATGCCTGGCATCATCACATCGAAAATCGCGGCATCCGGCCTGTTCCGGCGGGCGGCATCAAGTCCAGCATCCCCTGTTTTCTCAATCAACACCTTGTATCCGGCTCGTTTCAAGTGGTAGCGCAGCAAATCCACAACGTCGTTTTCATCCTCGACCACAAGCACGGTGATATCCATGTCGGCGCTCATAGTAAACACCTCCTCATGCCACAAGGGGTGCAAAGTGACAATTTTGTCAAAAACATCAGGTCACCGCTTGGTGGTTCGGAAAAACAATAAAAACCGAACCGCGGTGACCTGAGTCGTTGTCTCAACTGATACCTTTGACCCATGGGCATGCGGTTCGTTCAAAAATTTATCAAAAAAATTTCATCCCTTCAGCACGATCCCCACTGGGCAGTGGTCGCTCCCTTGTGTTTCTGGTTGGATAAAAGCGGATTGCACTTCATCAACGATCCCCTCCGTGACACAGAAGTAATCGATCCGCCACCCGATATTCCGTTCCCGCGCGCCATTCTGGTAGCTCCACCAAGTGTAATGCCCCGTCCCCTGTTCGAAGAGCCGGAACGTGTCCACAAACCCCGCCTCGAGAATCCTGTCGAACGCCTCGCGCTCCTCGATCGTGAACCCCGCATTCCGGGTGTTTTCGCGCGGGCGGGCGAGGTCGATTTCCTTGTGGGCAACGTTCATGTCCCCGCAAAACACCACTGGTTTCTTTTTTGCAAGAGTTTCCAGATGATCCACAAATGCCGGAGTCCACTCGCGGGTCCGGTAGTCGAGCCTGCTCAGTTCTCGCTTGGAGTTGGGCGTGTAAATATTCACGAGAAAAAAATCCCCGAAGTCCGCTGTGATCACGCGGCCCTCCTGGTCGTGCTCCGCGCGCCCGAAACCGAGCGTGGTGGATTTCGGCTTTTTCCGCGACAGGATCGCCGTGCCCGAATACCCCGCCCGCACCGCCGGATTCCACACCACGTCATATCCGGCGAAATCGTGCGGCACCTGCTCGGGGCGCGCCTTTGTCTCCTGAAGGCAAACGATATCGGCGTCCACCCGCTCCAACCAATCCGCAAACCCCTTCGTCAACACCGAGCGAATCCCATTCACATTCCAGGAAATCAATTTCATGCCGCCGATCAAACCGCCCGCCACCAAAAACCGCGAGCAGGAAAAAACGGCCCGTCAAACAGCTTTGTGTTTGAGCATTCGCATCGAGGCATGGATTCTCCCGACGGCATCATGTTTTATCAAACCTCCGAATTTCCGGGGCTGTCCCCGCTGGTCGAAAGCCATGAAACCATCGCCCGCGAAATGCTCGCGCTTCCTCCGACCGCCTTCATGGATTGGCCTGAGGCGATCTACCGGGGGACATGGCGCGTTTTTCCGTTTTACCGGTTTGGTGAAAAGGTGGACGCCTGTTGCAGGCTCTGCCCGCGGACGACGGCGTTGATCGAGCAAGTCGAGGGGATGGTGACAGCGGGGTTTTCCAAATTGGCTCCGGGGGTCGAAATCCACCCGCATCGCGGCTACACGGGGAATGTGTTGCGCTTCCATTTGGGATTGATCGGCGGAGACCAGTGCGGGCTCAAGGTTGGTGACGAAACACGCACCTGGCATTCCGGATCGAATTTTGTCTTCGATGACACGGTCCAACACTCGGCTTGGAACCGCGGCGGGGCGGATCGCGTGATTTTGTTGATGGACATCCTGCGGCCCGGAGCGGATCGGGTGGAGTGTCCGCCGCACCTCAGGCACCTCGCGTTCAACTGATGCCATTTTCCCAAGAGATCGATAGTTTCCACGCTGAGCTGGGCCACCCGTTTCTCACGGCCGGGGATTGCGCGGCGGTTTATGAAAAAATCCTGTCGCTGCGGGATCGTTGGGTCGAGTGGGAGGTGAGCAAGGCGCTCAACATCCGTTTCCACACCTTGGGGGCCGCAACCTACTTGATGCCGGTGCGGGAGGTTTATCACGCGGAGAGGCAAAAGACTGCCGAGGTGCTGTGCGCGGAGTTCGGCGGGTTGTATGAATCCCTCTTTGCGCGGATCGAGGAACTCACCGGCGTTGGGTGTGTGAACGCCGCGGAGTTGAGCCCGCCGGGATTTCATATTTATCAAGGCAACGAGGCGGCTCCGACAGGATTGGCTGCCGGAGGGAACATCCATTTGGACCTGCCGCACCGTCTCCACTACAAGGCTTCGGAAGTGCTTCACACGCTTTCGGTGACCGTGCCGATCGTGCTGCCGTCGGCCGGGGCGGGTTGCTATTACTGGCGGGAGTTGCCGCCGGGGTTTCAGCACGGGCAGGCGGTTCCCCGCGATCCCGCGATGCTCCGCTGGTTCGATGAAAACAAGGCGTTCCTGGCCTACGAGACGGGAACCATGGTGCTCCATGACGGCATGACCTACCACCAACTGGCGAATCCCGTAAAAACGACGCGCGCGGATTGGCGAATCACCCTCCAAGGGCATGCCGTCCTGTTGGAGGACGGGAAATACCATTTCTTTTTTTAGCGTTGCGGGTTGGCGTTCGGAACTGGCTTCGAGGCCACGATCCAGCATCCCCATGTGACGATCGCGAGGAGGAGAAACACACCCTCGGAAACAAGGAGGGAAACACGATGGCCGAAGGCTGTGGAAAAGCCGTCCATGGCGGTGTGGATGGCGAGCACGAGAACAATCGGCATGGCGGACCGCAGGGCCAGTCCGGCGGCAATCAGGCCTGCGGAGTAGATGTGGAATCCGTTGGCGGAGGAGCGTTCCAGCACGCCGACGAGCGACTCCACGGGAACACCGGTGAGGATTTGTTGGATCGCCAGAAGAAAGGTTTCGCAAATGCCGAACCCCAGCCCGACCCCGAGTCCAATCGGCAAACACAGGGACGGCTCGCTCCGAAAGCCGGAGCCAAGGGATCCAATCCGGATCGCTGCGTATTTGCCGAGGGTTTGGCATAGTGCGGCACCCGCTCCGAGGATCAGGGCGGGGATCGGTTGGGTGATGGAATCGGGCCCGAGGAGTCGAACGAGCGAACCGTTCAGGACGGATTG
>CAZRLX010000061.1:0-15195 GCA_964601115.1 uncultured Chthoniobacter sp.
CAGCCCGAAGGGCGAGCAAAGCGAGTCAATTAACAGAATTTTAGGGGGGAAGGACAGGATTACAGGAGTTTCAGGATTAACAGGAGGGGGTTGGACAGGGGGGGGGGAATGGGCGACACTTAAAACTGAAAACTTAAAACTGAAAACTCCTCTCCGGCCGCCCGAAGGGCGAGCAAAGCGAGTCAATTTGCAGGATTAACAGAATTTCAGCGGGGAAGGACAGGATGACAGGATTAACAGGAGGGTTTTAACAGAATTTTAGGGGGAAAGGGCAGAATGATGGGAAAAGCTGAGGTGCTGATGTTTTTGTGAATTCTGGAAATTCTGTCTAAAAAAACCCACAGTCGTCGTGTTCAAGCGGCAGGCGGGGAGCCCGGATTTTTGCCCCAACCTTTCCTGTCCCTCCTGTAAATCCTGCGAATCCTGTCTAAAAAACTGCGGGCGGTTTGTTGCCTCGCCGGTTGTGGCAGATGCCCTATGGCAACTCGAAGTGTGAGATTCTGCGGAAGAGGTCGTAGCGCGAGTCGATTTGGGATTTGTCGACGGATTTGAGGCGTTCGAGGCTGAAGGCTTCGACGTTGTAGCTGGCGAGGACGCTGCCGTGGACGACGGCTTTTTTGAGGAGGTCGAAGGGGATGGTGCCATCTGGCGAGTGGGCGGCGAGGTAGCCAGCGAGGCCACCGGCGAAGGTGTCGCCGGCACCGGTGGGGTCGTGGATGTCCTCGAGCGGGTAGGCCGGGCAGCTGAAGAATGAGCCTTCGGGGCCGAAGAGCAGGCAGCCGTGCTCGCCTTTTTTGATCGCTACGTAATCGGGGCCCATGTCGCGGATGGCGCGGCCGGCTTTGATGAGGCTGGTTTCGCCGGTGAACTGGCGGGCTTCGCCGTCGTTCAGGATGAGCATGTTCACGCGGGCGACGAGGCGGGTGAGGGATTCCTTGGCGATGTCGATCCAAAGATCCATCGTATCGGCGATGACGAAGCGGGGCTGGCCGACCTGGTCGAGGACGTGGTGTTGGAGATCGGGGGCGATATTTGCCAGCAGGACGATGCCCGCGTTTTTGTAGTGGGCGGGGAGGTCGGGGGTGAAGTGCTCGAAGACGTTCAAAGCGACCGAGCGGGTCTCGCGGGTGTTCATGTCCCACATGTATTCGCCGGACCAGCGGAATGTCTTGCCGGGCACGGTCTGGAGTCCGTCGAGATTGATGTCGCGTTTGCGGAAGAGGGCTATGTGCTCCTCAGGAAAATCGTCGCCGACGATGCCGACAAGATTCACCGGGCTGAAATTCGAGGCCGACACGGCGCCGTAGGAGGCCGAGCCGCCGAGCAGGTTGGTGTGCTCGGCGAGTTGGGTTTTGATGTCATCAAGCGCGATGGAACCGACGATAAGAACGGACATAGGGGGCGCAGGATGGTGGAGCGCGGGGGGGGAGGCGAGAAAAAATCCCCGGGTCGGATGTCAATATGGAGGTGCCGGGGCTGGGAAACCCCGTTTGCCTCAAGGGGACATTGCCCGAGCGTCCGCTTCTCATTGCAAAACTGAAATCTCCCGCAGAGGCGCCGAGGCGCAGAGGAAAAGGAGACCGTCAAAAAAATGGCCGATCGGCCAAAAAAGTTGCGGGCTTTTGGTGATGTGCGTGTTACGGGAGCGATGACAGTGGGTGGAAACGCGACAGCATGGGAGGGGAATGAAAAATCCGGCTTCGGAGGTGTATCGTGAGTTGAGGGGGCGGGGTGTGGCTCTGGCGGTGTCGGCGGGGTGCTGGTGCTCGCGAATCCTGTGGGAAGCGAATGGCGCGGGGATCCAAGGTTGTGGCGGGACGTATCGCAGCGGGTGGATTTCGGCGGCTTTAATTTGCCGCATCGAGCGCTACCGCGTCAGGCCTTCGCGCCGGGCATGACGCCCGCTTGCGCGGCGAGGCGCTTGGAGAGGCTGCCGCAGACGTGGTCGCACATCTCGAAAATGCCCGGATCCGCGACGCGGTAAAAGACCTGGAGGCCTGCCTTGCGACGGGCGAGGATGCCGCTTTGGACCAGTGCGCCCAGATGCCGCGAGACATTCGCCTGCGAGAGGCCGGTGGCGTCCACAAGCTTGCCTACGCATTGCTCGCCCTGCTCCAGCGCGATGAGGAGACGGAGGCGGTTCGGTTCGCCCAGCGCCCGAAAGCGCTCGGCAATCATCTCAAGCGCGTCGGCGCCCATGGCGGATCGTTTTTGCGAGGAACCCATAAAAAACTTGGGTTGACTGTATAATCACATACTCATATTGTCGAGGGTGAATTTTATGAGAAAAAACACCTTGAGAACGGGGCTGGCCGGATTGGTTGGCGTGGTGCTGGGCGGGGCGGGCTTGGCTTTTGCGCAGGAAGCGAAGGAGCAAGTCGTGGTGGTGAATCCCTCCGCCCGGCCAGTCACCGAGGATGTGGTGGGATCGGTGCGACCCAAGTTGCGGTCGGTGATCGAGGCCAAGGTGAGCGGAAGGATTTCGGAGATGCCAGTAGGGTTGGGCATGCAGGTGAAGAGCGGGGAGTTGTTGGTCGAGGTGGATGCGCAGGAGGTGCGGGCGCGCATGGAGCAGGCGGCGGCGCAGCGCGAGCAGGCGGAGAGGGATTTGGAGCGTGCGCGGACGCTTGCGTCAAGGCAGGTCGGCAGCAAGCAGGATTTGGACGCCGCCGAGGCTCGGTTCCGAGTGGCCGATGCGGCGTTGAGCGAGGCGCGCACGATGATGGGCTATGCGCGGGTGACGGCGCCTTTTGACGGAGTGGTGTCGAGGAAGTTGGCCGAGGTGGGGGATTTGGCGGCTCCCGGCAGGCCGCTGTTGGAGATCGAGGACCGGGGGGCGCTGCGGTTCGAGGCGGATATTCCCGAGGCATTGATCGATCTGGTGTCGATGGGAGACCGCGTGCAGGTGGCGATTCCCGCGATGAATGCCGTTTACGACGCCACGGTGGTTCAGATTTCGCCCACGGCGGATGCCGCCAGCCGGACGTTTTTGGTGAAAATGGATTTGCCCGATGCAACGGGGTTGAGGGCTGGAGCGTTCGGGCGCGCCGCGATTCCTGTGGGTGAGGCCGTGTCGATCCGCGTGCCTGCCGGGGCGATTGTGCGGCGGGGGCAGATGGAGATTGTGTTTGTGAGGGAGGAGGGCAAGGCGCGCTTGAGGCTGGTGAAAACCGGCAAGACGTTTGCGGACGGGGTGGAAGTGCTTTCGGGGCTGGGCGCGGGGGATGAGGTGATCCTCGCGAATCCCGCCGGGTTGGTCGACGGTCAGGTTTTGGAGGGTGCGAAATGAGTGGCGGCACGGACGGCGGAGGAATCGCCGGGAGGATCGCGGCGGCGTTTGTCGACTCCAAGCTCACGCCGCTGCTGGTGGTGACGTCGATTTTGCTCGGGTTGTTCGCGGTCATCGCGCTGCCGCGCGAGGAGGAGCCGCAGATCAAGGTGCCGATGATCGATGTGATGGTGTCGATGCCTGGCGCGGGGGCCAAGGAGATCGAGGAGCGGGCGACTCGGCCGATGGAGCAGCTTCTGTGGGAAATTCCCGGGGTGGAATACATCTACTCCATCTCGCGGCCCGGCGGCAGCCTGCTGATCGTGCGGTTTCTGGTCGGGTCGGATGTCGAGGAGAGCCTGGTGCTGTTGAACGAGAAGTTGCGGGCGAATTTCGACAGGATCCCCCCCGGCGTCGGCATGCCGCTGGTGAAGGCTCGTTCGATCGACGACGTGCCGATCCTGGCGCTGACGTTTCACAGCGCGTCGCATGATCACATGACCCTGCGGCGCTTGGTCGCGGAGGTGAACGACGCGGTAAAGCAGGTGCCGCTGGTCGCCGAGACGCGGATCATCGGTGGAGCGAGGCGGCAGTTGCGTGTGCAGCTCGATCCCGCGCGGCTGGCTTCGAGAAACCTGAGCCCCGCCGGCATTGTGCCCATGCTCCGGCAGGCGAACCGTCAATTCGCCTCCGGCGGCCTGACGGCAGGCGATCGCGAAGTGATGGTCGAGACCGGGGCGTTTTTGGAAACGGCGGAGGATGTCGGAAACATCGTGGTCGGGGTGGCGAATGGAAAACCGGTGTATCTGCGCGAGGTCGCCACGATCACCGACGGGGCCGAGGAACCCTCGCAATACGTTCTGCATTCCGCTGCCGGACCGGATGCGGTGGACGAGGCGGCGGTGACCTTGAGTATCGCCAAGCGCCCCGGGGCGAATGCGATTTCGGTGGCTGAGGATGTGCTGCGGAAGGTTGAGATGTTGAAGGGGGTGCTGATCCCGTCGGACATCGCGGTCAGCGTGACCAGGAACTACGGCGAGACCGCCGCCGAGAAGTCGAACGAGTTGTTGTTCCACATGGCGATCGCGGTGGTGAGCGTATCGTTGTTGATCATGTTCTCGCTCGGGTGGCGCGAGTCGCTGATCGTGGCGATCGCGATTCCCTCCACGCTCGCGCTGACGCTGCTGGTGTTTTACCTGCTCGGATTCACGCTCAACCGCATCACGCTCTTCGCGCTGATCTTCAGCATCGGCATCCTTGTGGACGACGCCATCGTGGTGGTGGAGAATATCGTGAGGCATTTCCATCTGCCCGGGAACAAGGGGAAATCGTGGTCTCGCATCGCGGTCGAGGCGGTCGGCGAGGTCGGAAATCCGACGATTCTCGCCACGTTTGCGGTGATTTTCGCGGTGTTGCCGATGGCGTTTGTCGGCGGACTCATGGGGCCCTACATGCGGCCGATTCCGATCGGTGCGAGCGCGGCGATGTTCTTTTCGTTGTTGATCGCGTTTGTGGTCACGCCGTGGGCGGCGATCCGGATGTTGCGCTGGAAAAACGGTGCCAAGCGGTTGCTTGCGCACGGCGAGATGCACGGCGAGGGGTCCGCCGCGCACGAGGAGGATGCATTCACGCGGTTTTACCGGAGGGTGATGGGGCCGTTGTTGCACAACCGTGTGGTGCGCGCCGGGTTCCTTGGCGGGATTGTCGCGTTGCTGCTGGGTGCGATGGCAATGGTGGGGATTGGTTGGGTGAAGGTCAAAATGTTGCCCTTCGACAACAAGAGCGAGTTTCAGGTGATCTTGAACATGCCCGAGGGAACGTCCCTCGAGCGGACGGCCGCCGTGGCGCGCGAGATGGCGGCGGCGATCAGGCAAGAGCCCGAGGTGACCGATTGCCAAGTGTATGCGGGAACCGCCTCGCCGTTCAATTTCAACGGACTCGTGCGGCACTACTTCCTGCGCGCCGGGGCGAATGTCGCCGACATCCAGGTGAACCTCGAATCCCGCCACGACCGCAAGGCGCCCAGCCATGAGATCGCCAAGCGGGTGCGGCCCGCGTTGACCGCAATCGCCGCGCGGCACAATGCGCGGGTGGCGATCGCCGAGGTGCCGCCGGGTCCGCCTGTGTTGCAGACGCTGGTCGCCGAGATTTACGGCCCCGACGAAGCCTCGCGCCATGCGCTGGCACGCGAGGTGATCGAGATTTTCAAGAGCACGCCCGGGGTGGTGGATGTCGATTGGTATATCGAGGCCGACCAACCCAAGGCGCGGTTCGTGATCGACAAGGAGAAGGCAGCCCTGCACGGCATCAGCGCCGAGACGATCTCCCAAACGCTGCGGTTGGCCGTGGGTGGCGAGGCGGTGGATTTGTTGCATGTGCCCAGCGAGAAGGAGGACGTGAACATCGTGCTCGAGTTGCCCCGGCACCTGCGCACGACGCCCGGCGAGTTGCTTGCGTTGAGGGTGCGCTCGGGGGATGCGAATGCGCTTCCCGAGCCCGGCGCCAGCGCGTCCGGAGCGCCATTGATCCCTCTGCGTGAGTTGGTGACGATCGAGGAGACGATCACCGACAAGAGCATTCACCACAAAAACCTGATGCCCGTGACGTATGTGATCGGGGATGTCGCCGGTGTGGTCGAGAGCCCGGTCTATGCGATTCTCGAAATGAACAAGGCGCTCGCGCGATTGGACACGCGGAAATTCGGCGGGGACGGGGCCGCATTGGCTGTTTACAACGCCTCGATGCCCTTCAGTGACGCGAAGCCAGCGATGAAGTGGGACGGCGAGTGGCATATCACGATCGAGGTCTTCCGGGACCTCGGGTTGGCGTTCGCCGCCGTGCTGGTGTTGATCTACGCGTTGATGGTCGGGTGGTTCCGATCCTTCATGACTCCGGTGATCGTGATGGCCGCGATTCCGTTTTCACTGGTCGGCATCCTGCCCGCGCATGCGGCGATGGGGGCGTTTTTCACCGCGACGTCGATGATCGGCTTCATGGCCGGCGCGGGGATCGTGGTGCGGAATTCGATCATCCTTGTGGATTTCATCGAGCAGCGGTTGCGCGAGGGGATGCCGCTTGACGAGGCGGTGATCGATGCCGGTGCGGTGCGGTTCCGGCCCATGTTGCTGACCGCGATGGCGGTGGTGGTCGGCGGCGCGGTGATTTTGTTCGACCCCATCTTCCAGGGGTTGGCGATTTCGCTGATGGCCGGCGAGATCGCCTCGCTACTGATCAGCCGCATGGCGGTGCCCGTGCTGTATTTCATGGCGCACGCCAAGAGCCACAGAGTCGGATAGGATCAGGGAGTCGCCGGCTGGGGGACGCGAACGATCTTCGAGGTGTCGTAGCCCTGGCGCGCGGCGGCGGCGAGGGCCTTTTGGTATTCCGCTTCGGAGAGTTGCGGGGTGCGGGCCATGATCCAGATGAGGCTGCGGTCGGGGTAGCCGATCGTGGTGCGGCTGTAGTCCGGCGCGAGGTCGATGACGAGGAAGGGAGCCTTGAACGGCCAGAGGAATTGAACCGCCCAGCGGGCGTTCGTGGTGGTGTCCACGATGGTGGCGACGGCTTTCATCTCGCGGCGCGGGGCGTCGAGGGTCTTCTTGTGGAAGACGTAGCGGATGTCGATTTTTCCATCCGGCCTCGGCGAGTAGATGTCCATGGTGCCCACGTTGTCCTTTTCGACAAACCAGGGGATGGTGCCGATGACATACCAATCGCCCATGAAGCGCTGGAGATCGACGTGGGGCACGGTGGCCAGGGGAGGCTGTGGCGGGCGGGTGGCGCAGGAGGCAAGCATGAGGGTGAGGAGCGCGGCGAGGAGGTGGAGCGTGGATCGCATGGAGGAATATTCGCCTTTTATTGACGGCGGGCACCTTTATTTTACGCCGCCGATGAACCCGTTCGAATATTTGCTCCAGCCGGCGATTTTGTTTTTTTTGATGGGAGGCCTTGCCGTGCTCGTGAAGTCGGATCTGGAGATTCCCGAGTCGGTGTTGAAGGTTCTCTCGTTGTATTTGTTATTCGCGCTGGGGTTCAAGGGCGGGGTCGAGTTGCAGCACATGAAATGGACGGCGGAAGTGTTGACGCCGCTTGTGCTCGCGGTGGTGGCGGCGTTTTTGATCCCGCTGGTGGTGTATCCGATCCTGCGGAGGAAGTTCGAATGTGTGGATGCGGCCGCGCTGGCGGCCACGTATGGCTCGGTGAGTGCGGTGACATTCATGACCGCGGTGTCGTATCTCGAGGCTCACGGCACGGAGTTCGGCGGCTACATGGTGGCGGCGTTGGCATTGATGGAGAGTCCTGCGATTTTAATCGGTCTCCTGCTGGCAAGAAGCGGGCGGAAGGGTGCCGAGGCCGGCCGGTTGTCGTGGTCCAGTGTGTTGCATGAATGCTTGGCCAACAAGTCGGTCTTGATCCTGCTCGGGAGCCTGTGTGCTGGATTGGTCGCGCCCGAGAGCGGCATCAAGGCGTTGAAGCCGTTTGTTGGGGATCTTTTTCCCGGCATGTTGTGCTTTTTCCTGCTGGATCTCGGCATTGTCGCTGCGCGTCGGCTTGAGGATTTGAAGGCAGCGGGCATGTTCGCGCTGGTGTTCGGGGTGTTGTTTCCGGTGATTTCCGGCGGGGTGGCGATCGCGCTGGCGTATCTGACCGGGTTTGGCAAGGGGGATGCGGTGTTGTTCGCGGTGCTGTGCGCAAGTGGATCGTATATCGCGGTTCCGGCGGCGTTCCGGGCGGCGCTGCCCGAGGCGAATCCGAGTATTTATGTGGGATTGGCGCTCGGGGTGACGTTCCCTTTTAATCTTCTCCTGGGGATTCCGCTGGCCTACACCTGCATTTCCTCCCTGTGGGGCTGACTATTTTTTACCATGAAAAAACTCGCACTCCTCTTTTCCGGTCAAGGCGCCCAGACGGTGGGCATGGGCAAGGATCTCGCTGCTGAATTTCCCGTTGCGTCCCGGTTGTTCCAGCAGGCGGACTCGGTGTTGGGATTCCCGCTGAGCACGATCGCTTTCGAGGGGCCAGCGGAGGAGTTGACGAAGACCTCGGTGTGCCAGCCAGCGCTCTATGTGCACGGCCTCGCTTGCCTTGCCGCGCTGAAGGAGCGTTGCCCCGCGTTGGAATTCCAGGCTGTGGCGGGATTGTCGCTCGGGGAATTTACCGCGCATGCCGCCGCCGGGACGTTTGATTTCGAGACAGGCTTGAAGTTGGTCGACCGCCGGGCGCGGGCCATGCAGGCCGCCTGCGAAAGCACGCAGGGGGGCATGGCGGCGATCATCGGCGGCGAGGAGGATCGGGTGCGTGAGTTGGCGGCGGTGGCGGATGTCGATGTGGCAAACATCAATGCGCCCGGCCAGATCGTGCTCTCGGGTGACGCCGCAAAGATCGTGATGGCGGTGTCGATGGCCAAGGAATACAGCGCGCGGAAGGCGGTCGAATTGACGGTTGCGGGTGCATTCCACTCGCGGTTGATGGAGCCCGCCTACCAATCGCTTTCTGTCGCTCTCGATGAGACGCAGATGACGTCACCGAGGGTTCCTGTCGTGTGCAATGTTGATGCGGTGGCTGTTTCCAAGCCTGAAGAAATCCGCCGCACGTTGGCTGATCAAGTGACGGGGAGCGTGTGCTGGTCGCAGAGTGTCGAGTATTTGATCGACCACCTGAAGGTCACCCACTTCCTCGAACTCGGCCCCGGTGGGGTGCTGGCGGGGTTGGTGAACCGGATTCGCAAGGGCACGCCGGTGGCCTCGGTGTCGAATGTCGCCAGCCTTGATGAGGCGGTGGCGTTTTTGAATGCGTGAGGGTTTGGGAGGCGGTTGACGAGAGGTTAACCACAGAGGTCACAGAGGACACGGAGGGAGAGGGGTCCCGTGAGCCATTGTTGCGGGATGCTCGGCGTGTTTTGGAGAGTTCAGGGGGTTTTGTTTTTTGCGGCGGCTGTGTTTCCTACGTTCAGGAAGTTGAGGAGGTCCGACATGATGCGAACGGTTTCGTTGCGGATGGGGTCGGGTTTGGGGGTTTTGTCTTTTTCCTCCTTGTCTTCGCCATCCTCTGAATCGGCTTCGAGTTCCTCGTCGAGGTCGTAATTCTTGGAGCGTTCGCGTTCGAAGTCGACGACTTTGAGGTCTTTGCGGTTTGATTTGACGTCGTCGAGGGTGAGTTCCCAGACTTTGGCGTTGATGAGGGGGCCGCGTTCGGCGCGTTCCTTGTCGCGGGCCTCCTTGCGGGCCTTGTCGTCGTTGAGTTCCTTGCGGCGGATTTCCTCGTTGGTGCTGATGCTGTTTTGTTCGATGCGCTCGCGGAGGCGCTTCATGTCCTCGCTGACGTAGAGGAATTCAGGGTCGCTGGTGATGCGTTCGGACGAGCGTTTGCGGAGTTCCTCGAGGAAGGCGAGGTCTTTCGGGTTTTTTTCAGTGAAAACAACCGGGGCGATCTCGTCGTATTCGAGCGGGTCTTTGAGGGAGTTTTCGCCGATTTCGGGATTGTCGGTGCGGGAGGGGAGAACGATGTCGGATTCCACGCCTTTGAGTTGGGTCGAGCCGCCGCGGATGCGATAGAATTTTTGGATGGTGAGTTTGAGTGCACCGGCGTTCTGTCGTTTGATATTGAAGAACGGGAGCGAGAGGGATTTGTCGAGGTCGACCACGGTTTGGACGGTGCCTTTGCCGAAGCTGCGTTCGTCGCCCACGATGACGGCGCGGCCGTAGTCCTGGAGGGCGGCGGCGAAGATTTCGCTGGCCGAGGCGCTGAGGCGGTTCATGACGACGACCATGGGCCCTGAGTAGGCGACGTCGGGGTTGCGGTCGCTGTTGACGGTGATTTTTCCGCTGGGGTCCTTGGATTGGACGACGGGGCCTTTCGGGATGAAGAGGCCGGTGAGGTTGATGGCTTCCTCGAGGGAGCCGCCGCCATCGCGCCGGAGGTCGACGACGAGGCCTTCCATGCCCTCCTCCTTGAGGCGCGAGAGGAGAAGCAAGACATCCTCGGTGGTGCTCTTGGGTTCGCCGTTGCCGCTCATGTTCGCGTAGAACGAAGGGAGGGTGATCCAGCCGAGGCGGGTGACCTTGCCGTCGGGTTCGGTGACATCGATGAGTTCCGCTTTCGCCTCCTGGTCCTTGAGTTGGACTTTGTCGCGGTTGATCTCGACGAGGGTGCGTTTCGAGGGGTCGTCGGCATCCGTCGGGATGACCTGGAGGCGGACGACGGTGCCTTCCTTGCCGCGGATTTTTTCAACGACCTTGTCGAGGCGCATGTCCACGATGTCCTCGAATTCGTCATCGCCTTGGGCCACGGCCACGATGCGGTCGCCGACCTTGAGGCGGCCGTCCTTGTCGGCGGGGCCGCCGGGGACGAGTTCCACGATCTTGGTGTAGCCGTCCTCCGAGCGGAGAACGGCACCGATGCCCACGAGGGAGAGTTTCATGGAAATCTGGAAGTTCTCCATTTCGCTCGGGCTGAGGTATTCCGAATGGGGATCGTAGGTGCGGGCGAGGGCGCGGAGGAAGGTGTTCCCGACATCCGACGGGTCCATTTCGTTGACGTTGCGAAGGGCTTGGTCGTAGCGGCGGGTGACGGTTTCCTCCGGGGTGCGGAGTTTGAATTCGCTGAGGTGCTCTTGGAGGAGTTCGGCCTCCACGCGGTCCTGCCAGAGTTTGTCGGCCTCGGCGGAGGTGGCCGGCCAAGGGGATTTCTGGCGGTTGAGTTCCACGGTGCTGTTGCCTTTGAAGTCGTAGGTTTTTTTTGCGAGTTCCTTGTTTTTGGCAACGCGTTCCTCAACGCGTTGTTTGTAGCGGGCGAAGATGTCGTGGGCCGGGTCGAGGTCGCCGCGGAGGATGCGGTCGTCGAGGGAGGTGGCGTATTTTTCGGTGAACTCGGCGACATCCTCGCCGGTGAAATAGAGTTTGTTGTAGTCCAGAAGCTCGAGGTAGTTCGTGAGCAACTTGGCGGACATGGCGTCATCCAGCTTCGCGCGGCTGTAGTGGGCTTGCTGGAGCCAGTTGGCGACCGCAAGGGCGATCTGTGCCTGATCGGAGGGGGCTTGGGTGGTATTGGCGCGGGTGGCACCGGCGAGAACGAGGAAGAGGGCGATCGCGGCGGCCGTGGAGGATTTTAAAATGTGCCTCATGAATATTATGGAATACCTTGCAGAGCGGGTGGCTAAAATCAAATTTTGCCGACCATTATTCGACATCACATCCATGAATGAGTTCAAATTTTTCACCGGTGGTCCGTTGGCGACCAATGCAATTTTGCTGAAAACCCCGCAGGGAAACCTGCTGTTCGACGCGCCGCAGGGTGCGGATGCGGCGTTCGCCGGCGAGCGGGTCGACTGGCTGTTGCTGACGCACGGGCATTTCGACCATGTGATGGATGCGGCGGCGATCCGGCGGAGGCATGGGTGCAAGGTTGCTTGTCATGCCGATACGGTGCCAATGGTGGCCGACGGGTCGTTTTTCAAAAAGCACGGGTTCGATATCGAGTTCGAGCCGGTGGTTCACGATCTGCTCCTCGGGGAGGGGGAGACCAGCGAGGTCGCAGGGGTAAATCTGCGGGTGCTGCATGTGCCGGGGCATTGTCCGGGGAGTTTGTGTTTTTTGCTGCCGGCGGAGGGGGTGTTGATCGGCGGTGATGTGTTATTCCGCGAGGGTGTGGGGCGGTGGGATCTGCCGGGAGGCGATCGTGAGCTGCTCTTCGAGGGGATTCGGGGGAAGCTTTATCCGCTGGACCCCGCGACGCGGGTGTTTCCCGGGCACGGACCGGAAACGACGATCGGGCACGAGCGGGAACGGAATCCGTATGTGTCACCGGCGAATTAAAACGAAACTCGACAAAGCGCGCCTGGTTGGTTACGCCCCTTAGCAACCCTTCACTCCTTCCCAGCTTATGCCTCGCTACACTTATATTGCCTTGGACGCCCGCGGTCAGGAATCCTCCGGAATCCTCGAGGCGGAATCCCAAAACGACGCCGTGGCCCAGCTCAGGCAGGCCGGGTATTTTCCCAAGACGATCGCGGAGGAGGGGAAGGGGCCGAAGAAAAAAGCCGCCGGTGGAGGAGCGGCCTCGCTGGCCAAGAAGGATATCAAGATCAACATCAATATCCCGTTTTTGGAGCGGAAAACAATCAAGCCGAAAACGTTGATGATCTTCACGCGGCAGCTCGCGACATTGATTGACGCGGGGTTGCCGTTGCTGAGGGGCTTGACGGTGCTGTCCAAGCAGGAGCCGGATCCGGTGTTGAAGAAGGTGATCACGAGTATCGCCGAGTCGGTGCAAAGCGGCGGGACATTTTCAGAGAGCCTGTCGTCGCATCCGCGCATCTTCAACAAGCTCTACGTGAACATGGTGAAGGCCGGCGAGTTGGGTGGTGTGCTCGAGACGGTATTGCTGCGGTTGGCGGAGTTCCAAGAGAAGGCGCAAAAGATCAAAAACAAGGTGGTGTCTGCGATGTTCTATCCGGTGATTGTGCTTGTGATCGCGATTGTGATCATGGCGTTTTTGCTGGTGTTTATCGTGCCGAAATTCGAGGCGATTTTCGCGGACATGCTCGGCGGGAAGCCGCTTCCGGCGTTGACGCAGTTCGTGATCGGCACGAGCAATCTGGTGAAGAACAACCTGCTTGTGTTGATCGGCGGGATCGTGGCGCTGGTGTTCGGGTTCAAGTTTATGGCCAAGACGCCCAAGGGCGGTGTGCTGATCGACAATTTCATGTTGAAGGCGCCGGTGTTCGGCGATCTGACCCGCAAGAGCGCGATCTCGCGGTTTTCGCGCACGCTTGGAACGCTGGTCACGAGCGGTGTGCCGATTTTGCAGGCGCTGAATATCACGCGCGACACGGCGGGCAACGCCATGGTGGCGGATGCGATTTCCAAGGTTCACGATGCCGTGCGCGAGGGCGAGTCGATCGTGCAGCCGCTCGAGGCGAGTGGAGTGTTCCCGCCGATGGTGATCAGCATGATCGATGTCGGCGAGGAGACCGGCCAACTGCCCGACATGTTGCTGAAGGTCGCCGAGGTTTACGACGACGAGGTGGACAATGCCGTCTCGGGCCTGACCTCGCTGCTCGAGCCGATCATGATTGTGTTCCTCGCGGTGATTGTGGGAACGATCGTGATCGCGTTGTTCCTGCCGCTGATCAGCATCATCACAGGGATGCAGCAGTAGAATCCGGCGGTCTACTCGAGATATGCGGTGCTGCCCGCGGGAGCAAAGCGACCGACATTCGCTTCCGGGTAGCGTGAATCCCTCGTGGACCCGTCCATTTCAAGAAAACCGACATTTCCCGTGGCGAAAGCGACCATGGCTTTGCCGCCGTGGCGGAAGTGGACGGTGACTTCGCGGGCGTCGATGCCGTAAAATTCCTCCAACATGGGATTGGAGGGGGAGGCGGGGCGTTGGAATATATTCACTTGGGCGGAGGTGAAAAAGACGACGACTTTTGCCGGATCCGAGAGTTGCAAGCGGTTGCGCAAGGGGTCCCGCCCGACCCAGCCACCCCCAAGAAGAGTGTTGTAGCCCGCTCCGATGTAGCCTCTTTTGTATTTTGGTTTGAATGCATTTCCGCTGATGGTGAGGCTGGGGTCCGGCACCATGTTCTTGGGGAGATAGCCGGCGAGGGGGCCTTTCGAGGCATCGAATTCCCGCTCACCTTCCGGCCTGCTCCTGCTGGAATTGTCCTCGAAGCCGAACCACCAAGTGATGCCGCGTCCGTTGGTTGGATGCCTGTTGTCGTAATATTTCCAAAATACGTTGTTGTTGTCGGCCAGGTAGGCGATGCCGCCAGCGGACAGTTGGCGAATGTTGTTCGCGGAAACAGCGAGGGATGAGCTTTTCCGGATTGTCGAGATGGCCCCGTAGGAGATGGTTCCAAGGATGAGCAGGATGGCCAGCACGGCGAGGAGTTCCACCAGTGTGAAAGCGGTGCTGCCTCGCATTGCTGTGGGATGTGCGGCGCTCGACGGCAGCTGGAACCGAGGAGCGCACCGACTCACACAGGCGGGACGCCCGTGCCCCCCTGCTGAAGTCCAAAAGGAACCGGCTTTTCGTGTCACGCTTGGCGTTTTGCTTTATGCCGCTTCAAGAGGAAAAAGGCGGCGCCGAGCATCAACAAGAGGGAGGAGGCGATCTGGGACGGTTCCGGCACGGAGGCGCTCAGTGAGGTGAGATTTGGAGTGATGGAAGTGTAGTCGGCGTTTGTGAGGCTGTAGGCATACCAAGAGTCGCTTCCGAGGAGTTGGGTGCCGCCGTCGTTGCTGGCGGTCCAAGTATTGGGTGTGGAAGTGGAGGTGGCGGTGAAGAGTTCCCAAAAGCCGTTGTCCATCCAGCCCTCCTGGTAACGGTCGGCTGAGTTTGCGGGGGCGGCGTTCACCGACGACCAAGGGCCTGCGTATGCGCTGCCCATATCCCAGAAGCCGTTGACGAAATTCGGGGTGGCCGGGTCGCCAAGATCATCCTCCGCGCCGGTGATGCTGAAGGTCGAGTTCAGTCCGGTATCGTAGCCGAATCCGAAGTAGGCATTTCCAAACCCTCCGGAAATGAGGTCGCCCCTGGCATAGAGGCCGACATTTGCCGCGAGGACGGCTGTGATCATGTCGTTGAGCGTGGTGGTTGCGGAGGTCCAGCGATAGCCGAAGGCGATGGCTGAGGGGGATTTTCCATCGCGCCATTGGATGGCGAGGACGGATTCGTTGGAACCGGCTCCGACCCATGTGGTGATGCCTGGATTGATGATTGCCGCGGAGGCATGGGGAATGCCCGAGGCGAGGAGGATTGCAGTCAGCAATCGGATGATTTTTTTCATTGGTGTCCTTTTTTAAAAAAACACGGGGTTGTCGTTGGACAATCCCTTCCCCCGTATGCGAAAGGACCACCCCCGGCACGGACAGTCGTGCGCTGCCGTTGCGCCGATTGCAGGCGCTGTGCGGTTTTCTCCG
>CAZRLX010000062.1:0-15067 GCA_964601115.1 uncultured Chthoniobacter sp.
CCCCACATGCTGACCCGAGGGGGGAGCGTGGTGCAAGAAAGTGGATCAGTCTCTACACGCCTGGGACGGACGTGCCCCCCTCTTTTTGCGCGGTGGCGTTGGGTGATGCGGGATTTTGCGGTAGCGGGACGTTGAAAACGTTTTGAGGGCGGTGGGTGTGGCGATGTCGGCGGCGGTCGAAAGCCGTTTTGGCTTCCGCTACGTGGGAGGGATTGACCTGTGGGGGGTGGGTTTCTAAGGTCCGCGGAGATGGAGAACACGGGGACGTTGCGGATGTCGCGGTTTGGGGAGTCGGTTTTGATTGGGCTTGGCGGGGCGCTTGGGGCTTTGGCGAGGCATGGGTTGGAGGCGTTTCAGCCGGGGGGTGCCGGGGGGTCACCGGGATTTCCATGGGTCACGCTGGGGATCAATGTGGTGGGGGCGTTTCTGTTGGGGTGGGTATTGGCGTGGAGTGCGACGCGGCGCGGGGCGCCGGGGTGGGTGCGGCCGTTGGCGGGGTATGGGTTTTGCGGGGCGTTCACGACATTTTCGACGGTGACGTGCGAGTTGGTGGTGTTTGCCCGGGCGGGGGATGTGGCCGTGGCGGCGGTGTATCTGGGGGCGAGTGTGGTGTTGGGGATTCTGGCGGCGGAGGCCGGGGAGCGGTTGGCCACGGGAGGTGTCCGTGGATAAGTTGCTGCTCATCGCCGCGCTGGGGGCCGTCGGATCGCTGGTGCGCGTCCACTTGGGGGGCTATGTCCACAATGCCGGGAACCGCTCGCTTCCGCCGGAAAGGCATTTCCCGCATGGCACGCTGTTCGTGAATGTGGTGGGGTCGTTTTTGCTCGGGGCGGTCGGCGGGCTGGGAATGTCCGGCGATCTGTCGCCGCTGTGGGTGGCGGCGGTTGGAACGGGGTTTTGCGGGGCGCTCACGACATTTTCGACGTGGGCGGTCGATCTTCAACGCGGGCTTCGCGCGGGGCGATACGGTGCGGCGGTGGCGAATCTTGTGCTATCGGTGCTGCTGGGCACCTCGGCCGCTTGGCTTGGATTTATCCTCTGCCGCTGATCAGCGGGTGGATTTTTTCTTGGTGTCGGGAACGGTGTAGCGGAGGGGACGGAAGAGGCCGGTTTGTCCATCGCGTTCCCAGTAGGCTTCGGAGACGCGTTTCCACGTTTGTTCCTTGCCGTCGGCGTAGAGGGAATTGTCCTTGAGGCGCGCGCGGATTTCGGCGCGGAGGGTCTTGGAGGAGGCATTTTGGGGGGAGCCGAGCACCGGGCTGCGGAGAGTGATCGTGTTCTGATCGACCAATTGCGCGTGGAGAAAAACAAAGGCTCCCTCCGGGAGGTCGGCCGCGGGTTGCATGTTGCGGAGGGTGTGGAATGTGAATTCGCCAACGCGGGAGCCCCAGGCCTCGAAGGTGTAGCTGCGCCGCGCACCGCCGCGCTTGGGCAGCGAGACCTGCACGCTGTAGGTGTCTGCGGACAGGGGGGTGACGACCGCGCGGGAGACGGTGCCGTTTTTGTCGCGGTGTTCCCACTCCCCGAGCAGCCAGGTGTTCAGGTTGTCGGAAGGTTTCGAGGTGAGGGGGTTTTCAAAAAAGCACCCGGCAAGCAGGAGCGGAAGCAGGGCCAGGGCCGATCGCAGAAGTATCCTCATGCCTCTGCCCTATATCTTCGTTCCATCCGGAATGACACTGTTTTTCGGAACGACGACGATGCCGTCGCGGATGTAGTATCCGTCGCCGTCGAGGTTGCCCTGTCCTTTTTTCGAGGAAATGACGACGCCGTGGCCGATGCGGGCGTTCTTGTCGATGATGGCATCCTCGATCGAGCAATCGCGACCCACGCCGATGGGAGGCACGCCGGGAACCGGCACTTCGCTTTCGGATTCGTAGAGGTCGCCGCCCATCATGACGGTGTTCCGCAGGGTCGAGCCGGATTGGATGATCGAGCGGGTGCCCAGCACGCAGCGCTCGAGGGTGACATCGCCGAGAATGCAGCCGTCGGAGACCATGGCGCGGGTCATTTTCGCGGAGTGGATGACGCTCGCCGGGAGACAGAGGGGCTGGGTGTAAACTGTGCCGCCGGGCGCGTAGAAGCTGTATTTGGGCGTGGTGTCGGCCATGTCGAGGTTCGCCTCGAAAAACGCGCGGATCGTTCCGATGTCCTCCCAATAGCCTTGGAAAATGTAGGCCATCACCTTGCGGGTGCGGATCGCCTCGGGGATGATGTTTTTGCCGAAGTCGATGAGTTCGTTGTCGAGGCAGGCCTCGAGCGCCTCACGGTTGAAGACGTAGATGCCCATCGATGCCTGGAACAACTCCTCGTTGCCGGGGTGGCCGATGGACTGCAGGAGGTCCGCAGGAATCCTGAGTGTGTCCAGCACGGCGGGGTCGCCGGGTTTTTCGACGAATTCGCTGATGTGGCGTTTCTCGTCGGTGAGCATGATGCCGAAGCCCGGAGCCGCCTCGCGGTTCACGGGGATCGTGCCGATGGTGATGTCCGCGCCGCTGTCGATGTGTTGCTGGACCATGTGGCGGTAGTCCATGCGGTAGAGTTGGTCGCCGCTGAGGATGACGAAATATTTCGCGGGATGCTCGAGGAAGTAGCGCATGTTCTGGCGCACGGCATCGGCGGTGCCCTGATACCATTTCGAGCCCTCGGGTGTTTGCTGAGCCGCGAGAATCTCGACGAAGCTGGGGGTGAAATCGTCGAATTTGTAGGTCTCGTTGATGTGTCGGTGGAGCGAGGTGCTGTTGAACTGGGTGAGGATGTAGATGCCGCGGAGGCCGGAGTTCAGGCAGTTGCTGATCGGGATGTCGACGAGGCGGTATTTTCCACCAAGCGGCACAGCGGGTTTGGCGCGTTCCTTGGTGAGCGGAAATAGTCGGGTTCCGGCGCCGCCGCCCATGATGATGGCCAGCGTGTTGGACTTGAAAGAGGAGGAGGGTTGGACAGTCATCGCGGTTGCAAGCTTGCTCAGCGCGGGTGAAATTGTCACGTTGCATTTATGTGCGGAATTGTTGCTTACGTGGGCTCGTCGAATGCCATTCCCGTCCTGTTGGACGGGCTCAACCGCTTGGAATACCGCGGTTACGACTCCGCCGGCATCGCGGTGGCGCGGGCGGGCGGGATTGACGTGCGAAAAGCCGTCGGCCGCATCGCGAATCTCGCCGCGGAAATCCAAAAGTCGCCTGTGGCCGGCACGGTGGGCATCAGTCACACGCGTTGGGCCACGCATGGCGCGGTGACCCGCGAAAACGCCCACCCGCACACCGACAAGTCTGGCCGGTTGCATCTCGTGCACAATGGCGTGATCGAGAACTACCAGACGCTCCGCGAGCAATTGCAGGAACGGGGCCACGAATTTCATTCGCAGACGGATACAGAGGTTCTGGCGCACCTCGTTGGCGAGGCCTTCGACAAGGGCGGCGCGCGTGATTCCGCCGCACTGGTCGAGGCGGTGCGGGCGGCACTGCGGCAGGTGATCGGGACATATGGAATCTCTGTGGTCCACGCCGACGTGCCAGGTGTGCTGGTCGGAGCGCGGCGCGGGAGCCCGCTGGTGCTGGGCATCGGCAAGCACGAGCATTTTCTGGCGAGCGATGTCAGTGCGATCGTCTCCCACACCCGCGAGGTGGTGTATTTGAACGACTACGAGATCGTCGCCCTGCAGGCGGATGGATTCGAGATTTCCACGCTTTCGGGATCGGGGGCGGATTTCCACGTCAGCACGGTCGAGTTCGATGCCGGTTCGGTGGAGAAGGGGAAATACCCGCACTACATGCTCAAGGAAATCCACGAGCAGCCGAACACCGTGCGCGACGCGATGCGCGGCAGGCTCTCGATCGAGGAGGCAACAGCGATCCTCGGCGGGTTGAACATGACGAATGCCGACCTACGCGCGGTCGACCGCATCGTTCTCGCGGGCTGCGGCACGGCGTTCCACGCCGCGTTGGCGGGCGAATACATCATCGAATCGCTGGCCCACATCCCGGTGGAGTGCGAGTTCGCCAGCGAGTTCCGCTACCGGAACATCCCGCTCCAGCGCGACACGCTGGTCTTCGTGATCAGCCAGAGCGGCGAGACGGCCGACACGCTGGCGGCATTGCGCGAGAGTCGCCGGAAGGGGCACCGCACGCTGGGGATTTGCAACAATGTCGCAAGCACGATCGCGCGCGAGAGCGACGGCGGGGTCTACATGCACGCCGGGCCGGAGATCGGGGTCGCGGCGACAAAGTCGTTCACCTCGCAGCTCACCGTCTTTGTCCTGCTTGGACTCCTCATGGGGCGCATCCGGCACCTTTCCCACAGCGACGGAATGAATATCATTTCGGAGCTCGAAAAGCTCCCCGACCTCGTGGCGCGCACGATCGAGTTGGAGACGCAGGTCGCCGCGATCGCCAAAAAATACGCCAAGGCGAACAACTTCCTGTTCATGGGCCGCCAGGCGCACTACCCGATCGCCCTCGAGGGTGCGCTGAAGCTCAAGGAGATCAGCTATATTTCGTCCTCGGGCTATCCCAGCGCCGAACTCAAGCACGGCGTCATCGCGCTTATCACGGAGGACACGCCGTCGCTTTTCATCGCTCCGCACGATGCGGTGTTTGAGAAAAACATCAGCAACATCGAGGAGGTGAAGGCGCGCAAGGGACCGGTCATCGCCATCGGCACAGAGGGCGACACGGCACTCGCGAAGATTTGCGACGACGTGATTTTGATTCCCGAGGCACCGCATTATCTGACGCCGATCCTCGCCACGATTCCGCTGCAGTTGCTCGCCTACCACATCGCCAATGAACTTGGCTGTGATGTGGACAAGCCGAGGAATCTCGCCAAAAGCGTGACGGTCGAGTAGGCGTGCTCGTTTTCAGGCGCGGCCCTTGAGCATGCCGTGCCAGTAGAGAAATGGCAGCGCGTAGCGTTTGAGGAGCCACATGGAGAAGCGCTCCTTGGCCTGGTTGAAGGGAAACGTCTCGCACGGGTTGCCGTCGTAATCGAACTCCGCGAGCATCATGCGGCCACGGCGGGTGACGATCGGGCACGAGGTGTAGCCGTTGTAGGAGGCCTTGAGTGGACGGCCCGCGCGGTGCGCGAGGAGGTTGGAAACAAGCACCGGGGCCTGCTTGCGGATCGCCGCGCCAGTGCGGCCGGTTGGAAGGCTGCTGGCGTCGCCGAGCGAGAAGATGTCGGGGAACCGCGTGTGTTGCAGGGTGTGGGCATCGACATCCACCCAGCCCGCCGCATCCGCCAGCGGGCTGGATTTCACGAAATCCGGCGCGCACATCGGCGGGGTGACATGGAGGAGGTCGAAGGTGATGGTTTGGCGCTCCTTGGTGTCGAGGTGCTCGAAGACGGCTTGTTTCTTCTCGCCGTCCACGGCGACGAGGTGGGTGCGGAAGAGGGTCTCGATGCCGCGGTCGGCAACGATTTTTTCCAGCGCGGGGCGGTAGTGGGCCACGCCGAAAATCGCGCCGCCCGGCGCGACGTAGAGCATGCGCGTGCGGTTGCGCAGCCCCTTGCGGCGGAGGTAATCCTCCGCGAGGTAGAGAATCTTCTGGGGGGCGCCGCCGCATTTGATCGCCGTGTTCGGCATGGTGAAGATGGCGGTGCCGCCGGTGAAATTCCGGAGCGCCTCCCAGGTGGAGTCCACGGTGTCGAAGCTGTAGTTCGAGCAAACGCCATTTTTCCCGATCGCCTGGCGGAGGCCGGGCACGGCGTCCCAGTCGAGTTTGATGCCGGGGCAGACAACAAGCTGGCCGTAGGTGTGGCGATCGCCGTCCGTCGTGACCACAACGTGGTTTTCCGGCTCGAACGCCGCGGCGGCGGTGCGCAGCCATGTGACACCCTTCGGGATGACATCGGCCTCGGCGCGTTCGGTGGTTTCCTTTTTCACCACACCACCCCCGACGAGCGTCCAGAGGGGCTGGTAATAATGGTGCGAGGACGGCTCGATGAGAGCGACGCTCAGTTTCGGAGCGGCGCGGCGGAGGCGGGCTGCGACGGTGATTCCGGCGGTGCCGCCGCCAACGATCAGGATGTCATGGGTGGTTGTTTTCATGGGTTTTTCAGGTGAGGGACTGGAGGGCCGCGATATTCCTGTAGAGCATGTAGCCACCGACGACCCACATGGCGGCCGAGAAGACCTTCCGCAGCGCTGGGCCGCTCAACTTTTCGCGCACGGTTCCTCCCGCAAGCATGCCGACGAGGCCGCCAGCGAGAAACAGCGCGGAGACCGGCATCGGGAATGTTTGGCCTTGAAGGAGGTTCGCGCCGACGCCCGACAGGGAGATCAAAAAGATGACCATGAGGGATGTCGCCACGGCGCGGTGGATCGTGGTGCCGGTGACGTAAAGGAGCGCTGGAACGATGACAAAGCCGCCGCCGATGCCAAAGAGGCCCGATAAAATTCCCGCTGCCGCGCCAGCCAGCGAGAGCCGTGTGTAGCAGCCAGGGCCAAGGCGGCCTTTGCCTCGCGACACACACGGACCAACGGCATCAGTGGTTTCCGCCTTCCCTCGCCACATTCGCCAGCCAACGAAGGCCATCAGAAGGGCGAAGACCGAGAGGAGGGCCGCCGGGGGAATGAAGTGCCCGATCCATGTGCCCACCGGAGCGAACACCATGCCGCCGGCAGCGAAGACGAGGCCGGCCTGGAGTTCGATTTCGCGAGCCTTTAAGCGGAGGGCCGCGCCGAAGCCGGCGGTGAGGCCGACCACGGCGAGGCTCAGACCAATCGACGTGCGGACGGGAACGCCCAGTCCGTAGATCAGCAGCGGCACGGCGAAGATCGAACCGCCGCCACCGGTGACGCCAAGCGAGATTCCCACCACCAGGCCGTAGGCGAGGCCGAGCAGGTCGGTGCTGTGGAATGCATCCATGGCGTCGGGGGTGGGTGATTGTCAGGCGCCGAGGAGATCCGCGGGAGCATTCTCGAACTTGTCGAGAATGCATGTCGCCGGGATGCCGTTGCGCGCGAGGAACGCGCAGGCACCGGTGGCGCGCATGCCGCTTTGGCAGGACACGAGCAACGGTTTTTCCCTCGGGACGTCTGCCAGCCTCGGCAGCAGCCTGGTGTGGGCGATGTTCTTTGCCCCGCGCAGGTGGCCCGCCGAGAACTCGGTGGCTTTGCGGACGTCGAGCGGTTGGTCGCCGTTCGCCAAATACGGGGCAGCTTCCGGGAACGTGATGTGCGGTGTCGTGAGGATCACGTCCCTGCCTGCCGCAGACACTGCGGCGGCCGGCAGGAAGCCTATAATCTTGTCGAAGCCGATACGCACGAGTTGGTGGATGAAGCCCTCCGCCTCCTGCGGATCCTTCGCGATGACAACGATCTCCTGATCGGGGGTGAGGTAGCTTCCGGCGAAGTCTGAGAATTTCTCAGGCGGCGTGAAGAGACTGCCTTTCAAATGGCCCGCCAGAAACGCCTCGCGGGGGCGGGTGTCGAGGACAACGAAGCCCTGCTCCGCAAGGCGCGGCGTGATTTCGGGCACGCTGGTCTCGCGGGGCGATGGCAGCGTTCCCAGCACGGCAGGGCCGACCTTGTTCACGTGTTTCATGTTTGCGAAATACGGCGGTGGCTCGGGTTGGCCGCTGAGGATGAATTTCACGAACGCGTCCTCGCTCTCGTGGAGCGCGATCTTGAGGGCTGGATTGAATTTCTCCTCGTAGCCGAACGTGGAGTTCGGCACCGAGCCGAGCGCTTTGCCGCAGGCGCTGCCGGCCCCGTGGGCGGGAAGAACCTGCACGTGGCACGGCAGCTCGGACACTTTGCGGAGGCTGTGGTAGAGGGCCTTCGCGCCCGGCTCCTGGGTGTTCTCAAGGCCAGCGGCCTGTTCCAGCAGGTCGGGGCGGCCGGCATCCCCCACAAACAGAAAGTCGCCGCTGAGAAGCGCGATCGGCTCATTGGCTCCGCCGCCGTGGTCGGTGACGAGATACACCATGTGCTCCGGCGTGTGGCCCGGCGTGTGGACAGCCTTCAACTCGATGTTGCCGATGTGGAAGGAATCCCCGTCGTGCAACAAATGAAGGCCCGGCAGGTCCTTGGCCCACTCGCTCTGCCAGTTCGGCCCGCCCTCGGCGGAGAGGTAGAGTTTGATGTTGGGATCGGCCGCGGCGAACTCCCGCGCGCCGCTCACGAAGTCGGCGTGGATGTGCGTCTCGGCGACGGCGGTGATTTTCAGGCCCTCCTGCGCGGCGATGTCGCGGTAGCGTTGGATGTCGCGCTCGGGATCGACCACGACGGCCTCACCGGAGCGTTGGCACCCGATGATGTAAGCGTATTGGGCAAGATGGGGGTCGGGAATTTGTCGTAAAAACATGGGATTGGCGGGTTGATGTTAGTTGGTTGAGCAGCTTGTTCCTTCGATGCGCTGGTTCCAGGGCAGCTTGGACATGAGGATCGCCAGGCCGCACCAGTCGGTGACGCCGGCGAAAATCAACCCCGCGCCCATGAATCCCGAAAGGAGGAAGAACGCCGGATTGACAAGGTATCCAAGGACCACGCCGGTGACGACGACCATGCCGATCGTGATGCGCACCTGGCGATCGAGCGGAAGCACACGCGAGGTGCCGCGGTTCACGGGAAGGCCCGCATCCGCCCACGCGCTGGTGCCGCCTTCGACGACGTGGCACTTGCTGAATCCCGAGCGCTCGAGCTTTTCGGCGGCCTGTTTGGCCCGCGTGCCCGAGTGGCAGAGGATGTAAACCGGCTCATCCTTCGACATGCCGAGGCCCGTGGCCAGATGCGCGGGGTCGAGCTTGTCGAGCGGGACAAGGTCCACGCCGGGCACATGGACGCGGGCGTGTTCGGCGGGTGTGCGCACGTCGAGTAAACGCGCTCCCGGTGTTTGTTGGCGGACGGTGTGGAGTTCGGTTGGTTGGATTGTTTTCATAGATTCGTTCATGAGCATAGACGCATATTTGAATATGTCAACAGGGGAATTTTCCTGATTTGAGGCAGTGGGGCGCTTGTCAATCGGGCAGGGGTGGAGTTGAAAGAAGGGGATGCGCAAAACAAAAATCATCTGCACGTTGGGACCGGCCTCTGATTCCAAGGAAAAAATCGAGGCGTTGTTGGCTGCGGGAGCGAATATTTTTCGCCTGAACATGAGCCATGCGCCGCATGACTGGGTGAGGGACGTGGTGAAGCGCATCCGCGCGGCGGCGAAGGCGAAGCATGTGAATTGCGGGATTCTCTTGGACACGCAGGGCCCGGCGATCCGCACAGGGAATCTGTCCGCGAAGTTGAATTTGAAGCCCGGCGATATTTTCGAGTTCACGGTGCGCGGGGCGAGGAGCGAGGAGGAGTATTCGGTGGATGTGAACTACGACGGCCTCGTGAACGACATCCATGTCGGGGACACGGTGCTCGTGGACAATGGCGTGTTGCACATGAAGGTGCTCGAGAAGGACCAGAACCGCGTGCGTTGCGAGGTGCTCACGGAGGGAAGCCTTGGATCGAAGCGGCACATCAATCTGCCCGGCGTGAAGGTGAACCTGCCGCCGCTCACCGAGAAGGACCACGAGGACATCCGCCTTGGCGTGGAGGTGGGAGTTGATTTTGTGGCGTTGAGTTTTTGCCGCGAGGCGGCGGACATCCTCGAGCTGAAGCGCGTGTTGCAAAGCCTCGGAAGCAAGGCGCGGACTGTGGCCAAGATCGAGGACCAGAACGCGGTGAAGTTCATCAAGGACATCGTGATCGCCTCGGACTCGATCATGATCGCGCGCGGGGACCTGGGCATCGAGTGCCGCATGGAGGAATTGCCGATCATCCAGCGGCGGATCATCAAGAAGTGCATTCAAATCGGGCGTCCGGTGATCGTGGCCACGCACATGCTTGAGAGCATGATTGAGAATCCGGTGCCCACGCGCGCGGAGATCACGGATGTGGCGAACGCGGTGTTCGAGGAGGCGGATGCGGTGATGTTGAGCGGCGAGACGGCGACGGGGAAATACCCTGTGGCGTGTGTCGATGTGCTCGACCGCGTGGCGCGGCGGATCGGATTGAGCGGCGGTGCCGGCTATGCGGCCGAGGCGATCGTGGACACGCAGCGCAAGAAGACGGTGCTCGCCGCGGTGAAGCTTGCGAACTCGCTCGAGAATTCCAGCATCGTGGTCTTCACGCGGCACGGGGAGATGGCTGACACGGTGGCGCGGTTGAGGCCGACGCGCTCGACGATTTTCGCATTCGCCCCCTCGGAGGAGGTGGTCAGGCATTTGACGCTGAACTGGTGCACGGAGGCGCTGCGGCTGGATTTCCACACCGACCCCGAGGAAACCTTCGCAGAGGCGGAAAAGGAGTTGGTGAAGCGCGGGTTGGTCTCGAGCGGTGAGAAGTTGATCGTCCTGCGCGAGCTCTTCGAGGGCGAGGAGCACTTCGAGTCGATCCAGATTCGCACGGTGCCCTGAGAGCGTCGCGGAGGGCTCAGCCGAGGCGCGCCTTGGCGTCCGCCGAGAGCCAGTTCCAGAGCCGCTCGAGCGAGGCGGCGACGGATTTTTTGGCGTCGGCGACCTGAGAAGGGCTGAAGTGGCAGTCGCCCGCGTGTTTCATGGCGGCGAACATGTAGTATTTGATCTTCGGTTCGGTGCCCGAGGGGCGCACCGCCACACGACGGTTGTCGGCGAGCGTGATCATGAGCATCGCCTCGCGGGGGATGCGGTCGCCTTCGACATCGTGGATGACATCGGTCGCGAAATTTTCCACGTTCACGACATCCGCCCCATCGATTTGAGATGGCGGGTTCGAGGCGTAGGAGTCGACAAGTTTCTTGATCTGGGTGGCGCCTTCCGCGCCGTCCATGGTGAGGGATTCGCCGCGCTCGAGGTAAACGCCGAATTCAGAGAAAATGCCATCCAACAACCCCACGAGTGTGGTGTTTTTGGATTTTGCGTAGGCGGCGGCCTCGGCGATGAGGACGGCGGCGCTGTTGCCGTCCTTGTCCCGCACGAAATCCGACGCGCTGTAGCCGTAGCTCTCCTCGCCGCCGAAGACGTAGTAGCTCGAGTATTCCAGGCGGAGGCGGCGGGTGTCGTCCTCGGAGAGGTCGCGGTAGTTTTGGCGGAGCTTTTCGGGGATGGCCGCCTCGTATTTGCCGAGCTTCTGGCCGATGTATTTGAATCCGGTGAGCGTCTCCACGCAACGGAGGCCGTGTTTTTGGGCGATCGCCTTCTGGAGGTCGGTGGTCACGAAGGTCTTGATGATCACGCCGCGCGAGGCATTTGCCGGGCTGAGGATGCCGAGTTCGAAGCATTTCATGGTGCGATACCAGGCGAGGATCGAGCCGATCTGGTTGCCGGTGAGAAGGCGCATGGCGCCCTCGGAATCGCGCGCGGCGATGCCCATGCGGTCGTCGTCGGGATCGGTGGCGATGACGAGGTCCGCACCGGTCTTGTTGGCCAGCGCGATCGCCATGGTGAGGGCCTCCGCGTTTTCAGGGTTCGGTGATTTGACGGTGGGAAAACGGCCGTCTGGAATGTCCTGCTCGGGCACCGTGTCGCAGTGGAAGCCGAGGCGCTGGAGCATGGGCTTGATGATCACGCCGCCCACGCCGTGGAGGGGAGTGTAGACGATTTTGAGGGAGTTCTCGCGCTTGATGAGCGCCGGGTCGAGCGGGAGGGTGGCCAGACGGCGCATGTAGGCCTCGTCGATGTCGGCCCCCATGGGAATGACGCGGCCGCGCTCGGATTCGGGAACAGGCTTGTAGTTTTCACCCGCAACGGCGTTGACGCGCTCGATGATCGCCGAGGCGTGGGGTTCCACGACCTGGCAGCCGTCCTCGAAATACACCTTGTAGCCGTTGTATTCCGGCGGGTTGTGGCTGGCGGTGAGGTTGATGCCGGCCTGGGCGCGGACATGGCGGACGGCGAAGGAGAGTTCCGGCGTCGAGCGCGGGCCCTCAAAGAGATAGGCGTCGCAGCCGAGGTCCGTGATGATTTTCGCGGCGAGTTCCGCGAATTCGCGCGAGAAGAAGCGGGTGTCGTGGCAGAGGCAGACGGCCGGCTTGCCTGGCGCGCCGTGCCTGGCGTGGTGTTCCTTAACGTAATGGACGAGCCCCTGGGTGGCGCGGCTGATGTTGTAGGGATTCATGGCGTTCGTGCCGGTGCAGGCGAACTGCGGCCTGCCGAGCGGCTGGGGTTCGCCCCGCTCGGCCTTGGTGACGACGGCACCGATGGTTTTGCCGCGCAGACCGCCGGTGCCGAACGCGAGGGTGCGGAAAAAGCGGTTGTCCAGTTCCGTCCAGTTTTGTTCCGCGACGAGTTCCTCGATCGAGGCTTTGTCGATGGGAGAGGTCGAGCTGGAGAGGAGTTTGGCGATGTTCGCGCCGGATTCGGGCAGAAGTTTTCCGGCATCGACAGCGGCTTGGATCAACGAGGCGGGTGTGCTCATGGGATGGAATTACCATGCGTTTCAGAGGCTTGTCCACAGGCGACTTCCGCAGCGCGCGGGACGCTTCCGGTCATCCGCGCGCGTGTTCCGAATTTCTCTTGTCAGCGCCCCGCGCCGCCCCAAAGCTACCGGACTTCTACCATGCCAAACACAATTCTCGTCGGCGCCCAGTGGGGCGATGAAGGAAAAGGAAAGATCATCGATTTTCTCACGGATGAGGCGCAGATCGTCGTTCGCAGCCAGGGCGGCAACAATGCCGGCCACACGATCGTCATCGGCGGCGACAAATACGTCCTCCACCTCATCCCCTCCGGCATTTTGAGGAAATCGAAGATTTGCGTGATCGGAAACGGCGTCGTGCTCGATCCTGTGTCGCTTGTCGGCGAGATCGAGGGCCTGCGCAACCGGGGGGTGAAGGTGGAGAAAAACCTGCTCATCAGCGACGCCGCGCACCTCGTCATGCCCTACCACCGGGCTCTCGACGAGCAGCGCGAGGTCCTCAAGGGCCGCAACAAGATCGGCACCACCAAGCGCGGGATCGGCCCCGCCTACGCCGACAAGGCCTCGCGGACCGGTCTGCGCACTGTGGACATGCTCCGTGCCGATGTCTTCGAGGAGAAACTCGCCCGCCGCATCAAGGAGAACAACACGATCCTGAAAAGCCTCGGGGCGAAGCCGCTCAATGCGAAAAAAATCATCGCCGACCAACTCGCCGCCGCCGAGGTGCTGCGTCCGTTCATCACAAACACCGCCGTCTACCTCCACCGCGCACTGGCCGCGAAGAAGAGCATGTTGTTCGAGGGCGCGCAGGGCACGTTCCTCGACATCGACCACGGCACGTATCCCTTTGTGACCAGCTCGAACACGACCGCTGGCGGGGCCTGCACCGGCAGCGGCGTGCCGCCCCACCGCATCGACACCGTGCTCGGCGTCCTGAAAGCCTACACGACGCGCGTCGGCGAGGGGCCGTTCGCCACGGAGGACGATGCCCTCGGCGACATGTTCCACGGCATGGGGCGCGAGTTCGGCGCCACGACCGGCCGCGCGCGCCGGTGCGGATGGTTCGACGCTGTCTCCACACGCTATTCGGCGCTTCTGAACGGCATCGACGAGATCGCCATCACGAACCTCGACGGGCTCGACGGCCTCGAAACGATCCGGCTTTGCGTCGCCTACAAGCTCGACGGAAAAACGATCGACTTCCCGCCGACCGACTCCGACGACCTCGCCCGCTGTGAGCCGGTGTATATGGAAATGCCCGGCTGGAAGACATCCACCGAAAAAGCCCGCAAATTCACCGACCTGCCGCTGAAGGCGCGCAACTACGTGAAGAAAATCGCGGAACTCACCGGCACCAAGCTCTCGATCGTAAGCATCGGGCCCGCCCGCGCGCAGACGATCCGGCTCTGATCCCATGGGCGACACCCCCAAGCATGTCGCGGTGATCATGGACGGCAACGGCCGCTGGGCGCAGTCCCGCGGCCTCCCGCGCCTTGCCGGCCACGAGGCGGGATCGAAGTCCATCGAGCGCTGCGTGCAGGCGTGCATCGACACCGGCGTCGAGTATCTGACCCTCTACGCCTTCTCCTCCGAAAACTGGAAACGCCCGGCGCTGGAGGTGAACGGCCTCATGCTCCTGCTCGAGAAGTTCCTCAACCAAAAACGCGACGATATGGTGCGCGAGGGGATTCGACTGCATCACATCGGGCGCATGGGCGAACTCCCCGCCGCCTGCCAACGCAAGCTCCGCGAGGTCATGGAGGCCACCGCGTCGAACACCCGCCTGCACCTCGTTCTCGCGCTCAGCTACAGCGGCCGCGCCGAGATCGTGGATGCGGTGAAGTCCCTCGCGGCGGACGCCGCAAGCGGCGCCATCCGACCCGCCGACATCACGCCGGACCTGTTCGCCTCGCGTCTGAACACCGCCGGCATGCCCGACCCCGACCTGCTCATCCGCACCTCCGGCGAGATGCGGATATCGAATTTCCTGCTCTGGCAGCTCAGCTACACGGAGATCCACGTCACCAAAAAACTCTGGCCCGACTTCCAAAAGGAAGACTTCCTCGCGGCGCTCGACGATTACCGATCGCGCTCGCGGAGGTATGGGGGCGTCGCGGGCTGATTCGCCATGAACACCCTTCTTGTCCTCGGGGACCAACTCACGCTGGAGAACACGGCCCTCGAGGCCGGCACGCTTGGAGTGGACCACGTGTTGCTCATCGAGGCCCGCGACGACGGGCCAGCGCACAAGATCAAGCGCGTGTTCCATCTCGCCGCGATGCGGGCGTTCGCCGCCGAACTCCGCGGGCACGGCTGGGACACCCGCCAGTGCGGGCTCGACGCCACACCCTTGTTCCGCGAGGCGCTTGTCGCGCATCTCGAACACGAGTGCCCGGCGGCACTCGTCGTCATGGAGCCGAACAATTGGGGGCGGCAGAGGATGCTCGAGGAGGTGTCGAAACAAACCGGCGTGCCGCTCCGCATCACACCCACCTGTCAATTCGTCACCCCGCGCGCCGACTTTTTGAATTTCGCGAAGGGCAAGAAACGCCTGCTCATGGAAGCCCACTACCGCCGCATGCGGCAGGCGCTCGGCATCCTCATGCGATCCGACGGCGAACCCGAGGGCGGCGCGTGGAACTACGATGCCGAAAATCGCAAGACCGTGGGGGATTGGAAAAAGGACGGCGCCCCCAA
>CAZRLX010000063.1:0-9594 GCA_964601115.1 uncultured Chthoniobacter sp.
GAGTTTCCGACTTTGCGAATTTTGAGATCGATAACCATGGGGCAAATGTTGCACCAAAAGTTATAACATCAAGCGGATATTTTTTGATGAGGATCGCTTACTCCGGGCGGTCCACGCAGGCGGTGGAGAGGGCGGCCATGCCTTCGCCTCGGCCGGTGAAGCCGAGGGTCTCATTGGTGGTGGCCTTGATGCCCACGCGTGTTGTGGGGAGTGCAAGGGCCTCGCCGATACGTTCCTTCATGAGGGTGAGGTGGGGGGAGATTTTTGGTTCCTCGGCGATGAGGGTGGCGTCGATGTTGTGGAGGCGGATGGATTTTTCCTCCAGGACAGAGCGGACACGGCGGAGGATTTCGAGGCTAGAGATGCCGCGGATTGCGGGGTCTGTGTTCGGAAAAAGGTGGCCGATATCGGGTTCGCCCGCCGCGCCGAGGATGGCGTCGGCGATGGCGTGGCAGAGGACATCGGCATCCGAGTGGCCCTCAAGGCCGAGGGGGTGGGGGATTTCGACGCCGCCGAGAACGAGCGGGCGCCCCGTGACGAGCCTGTGGACGTCGTAGCCGATGCCGGTGGCGATCATTCGAGGGCGAGGTCCACGCGGCCGCTGCTGGCGACAATCGAGTATTTTTCCGGGAGGGATTCGTGGGGTTGCATGTCCACGCGGCCGCCGGCTGTTTCGACGAGGAGGATGCCCGCGGCGACATCCCAGAGGCTGATCATGTTCTCGATGTAGGCGTCGAGGCGTCCGCAGGCCACATAGGCGATATCGAGGGAGGCACTGCCCATCATGCGGCATTTTTTTGCGTTGCGGACCATTTTTTCAAAGAGGGGGATGCCGCGGTTGATGGTGTTGATGGATTTCGAAACGCCGACGGAAATCGTGGATTCGGAGAGGGCGGTGCGGGGGCTGACGGCGATGGGCTGGCCGTTGAGGAGGGCCGGTGAACCGGCTTCCACCGACCACAATTCATTGCGCATGGGGTCGTAGATGACGCCGACGATGATCTTGCCTGCTTGGCGGAGGGCGATCGAGACGGCGAAGTGGGGGATGTTGTAGAAAAAGTTCACGGTGCCGTCGATCGGGTCGATGATCCACTGGAATTCGCTGTTCTGGTCGCCATGGACGCCCTCCTCGCCATAGATCGCGTGGTGGGGATGGCGGTCGAGGATGATGGATTCGATGAGGGATTGGGTGCGTTTGTCGAGTTCGAGCTTGATGTCGTGGGCGAGGTTTTCGTCGACATTGAGGGGCTTGCCGAAATTCGCGCGGAGGAACCCGCCGGCGGCCTGTGCGGCGTCGAGGGCGGTTTGGAGGTAGGAAGTTGCCATAGGAGGCGGCAACTCTTGGTTTCATGGCATGCGGGGGGCAAGGTTTTTTCCCTTTTCCGGCACAAGGCCCGGCGGTTAGCGTCGCATGCAATGTGTGGTTCCCTCAAACGATCGGGCTTGGCGGGTGTGAACGGAGGGTCGCGATGCATTTGAGCAACGACCAGGTTTTCCTGCTGCGCGATGATTTGGATTACATCCTGCCGCGCACGCGCTGCGACACGGTGCCGCTGACGAAGGGGTTTCTTTTGCGCGAATTGGAGCGCGATCCCGATGTGCTTTTGGATTTGGTCGATGGCATGTCCGAGAGCGATGCGCGGTCGTTGAGCGTGCCCCATGACATATTGAAAAGGCTTATTTCGCGGCGTCGGATGGGTATGTCTGGGGCTGTTTCCGGCGGTAGCGATCTTTTTTCAAGTTTCGGAGAATGAGGTGGTCCGGCACCCGACCTGTCGTGCCGATGACCACGCCTTCGGCGGCGAGGAGTGCGACTTTGCGTGAGGTGGCCTCGGGGGAGGTGCTGCCGAAGAAGCCGCCAAGCGATCCGTCCGACCGAACAACGCGGTGGCATGGGATTTGGGGAGAGGCCGGGTTTTTTCGAAGCGCCTGACCGACCGCGCGAGGCGAGGCGCAGTCGATGAATTCAGCCAGCGCGGCGTAGGTGGTGACATATCCGCGGGGCACGCGGTCCAGTGCGGCAAGGACGCATTTTTGAAAATCGGAAAGGGTTTTTGCGGATTGCAACTCGGGGAGCATGGGGGCAATTTCACAGCCTATGAAAATTCTTCCAGCATCGTTTGCCATGCGCCGCCTCGGGGTGGCTGCGATTGGAGTTTTGGCTTTCGCCGGCACCGGGTGGTCCGCCGATCCTGATGGTCCTTACACGTTGCCGCCACTTCCGTATGCGTATGACGCCCTCGAGCCGCATATCGACGCCGAGACGATGAAGATTCATCACAACAAGCACCACCAGGCGTATGTGACCAACGCGAACAAGTTGCTCGCCGACCAGCCCGAGTTGGCCAAGATGTCGCCCGAGGAGCTGTTGCGGAATCTCGACAAGGCTCCCGAGGCGATCCGCACCGGATTGCTGAACAATGTCGGCGGGCATGTGAACCACAGCGAGTTCTGGCTCATGATGTCGCCCAAGGGCGGAGGGGAGCCGAGCGGTGCGCTGGCCGAGGCGATCGCCAAGTCGTTTGGCTCGTTTGCCGAATTCAAGAAGCAGTTCACCGAGGCCGCGATGAAGCGCTTCGGGAGCGGGTGGGCCTGGCTTGTTGCCAAGGATGGGAAACTGTCAATCATCTCCACGCCGAACCAGAACCCTCCGCTGCTCGATGGGCAGACCGCACTGCTCGGGCTCGATGTGTGGGAGCACGCCTACTACCTCAAATACCAGAACCGCCGCGGGGATTATGCCGAGTCCTGGTGGAATGTTGTGAACTGGCCGAACGTCGCCGAGCGTTTCGCAAAGGCCACGGGGAATTGATGTGACAGGCGCGGGCGCCACAGTGGACGAGTCGATTGTCACGGCCACGCCCGTCGACACCCCGCTGCGGCGCATCGTGACCAGGTTTCGTGCCGACGGCGTGGCGATGGCCTCGCTGGTGGTGATCGTTTGCTTCTTCGCCGTGGCGATCGCGGCCGGGGTGTGCATGGTGCTCGGTCTGCCGATGCCAATGGACCCGAATGCCACGAATCTCGAGGCCAAGCTGCGGCCGCCGGACTCGGTGTATTTGCTTGGCACCGACAACCTCGGGCGGGATGTCCTGTCGCGCATGGTGGCGGGGTCGACGATCTCGCTCACGGTGGGCTTCGTCGCCATGGCTGTGGCGCTCGGCATTGGCATCGTGGTGGGGGCGATCAGCGGGTATTTCGGCGGCTGGGTCGACAATGTGCTCATGCGGGTGGTCGATGCATTGCTTTGTTTCCCGTCGTTTTTTTTGATTCTGAGCGCGATTGCGATTTTGGGGCCGAATATCTGGATCATCATTGTGGTGATCGGGCTTGTGAGTTGGACCGGCACGGCGCGGTTGGTGCGCGCCGAGTTTCTGACGTTGCGGGAGAGCGAGTATGTGCGCGCGGCCCGCTCGATGGGGCAGAGCGGGCTGGCGATTGTCTTCCGTCATATCCTGCCCAATGCCGCTCCGCCGATTTTCGTGACGGCGATCATCAGTATTCCCGACGCGATTCTGGTGGAATCGGGATTGAGCTTTCTGAGTTTCGGCGTGCCGCCGCCACAGGCCACGTGGGGGAATATCATTGCCGACGGAAAAACCTACATCCTTGACGCATGGTGGTTGATTGTTTTTCCCGGCCTCGCCATTTTCACCGCCTCGCTGGCGTTTTATATCGTGGGTGACGCCTTGCGGCGCGCCTCGGACACCCGCTCCTGACCATGTCCCGACCGCTTCTCCAAGTTGAAAACCTCTCGATCCGCTTTCGCACGGAAGGCGGGGTGGTGGATGCCGTGCGCGGGGTCGATCTCACGCTCGAGGAGGGCGGTTCGCTGGCGATTGTCGGCGAGAGCGGAAGCGGAAAGAGTGTGACGGCGCTGTCCTTCGCGCGGCTTCTTCCGATGCCCCCGGCCGAATACGCCGGCGGGCGGGTGTTGTTCGAGGGGAGGGATGTGCTGGCGATGGGCCAGAGGGAGCTTCGCGCGATTCGCGGCGGCGGCATCGGGTATGTGTTTCAAGAGCCCGCGACCTCGTTGAACCCCGTTTATACGATCAGAAGCCAGATCGCCGAGGGCATCCGCCTCCACCGACCCGAGGTGGCGGAGATCGATGCCGAGGTCGAGAAGTGGCTTGATGCCGTGGGGATCGTCGATCCTGGAAAGCGCATGCATGATTATCCGCACCAACTCAGCGGCGGCATGCAGCAACGGGCGATGATCGCGATGGCGCTGGCGTGCCGACCGCGACTGCTTGTCGCCGACGAGCCGACCACGGCATTGGACGTCACGATCCAGGCGCAGATTCTCGCCGAGCTGCGGCGCCTGAGGGCGGAGTTCGGCATGTCGCTGGTGTTGATCACACACAATTTCGGAATCATCCAAGGGCTATGCGACCGTGTGGCGGTGATGTTTCGCGGGGAGATCGTCGAGTCGGGCGCCACCGCCGAGGTGCTTGGTAATCCGCGGCATCCCTACACCAAGGCGCTTATCGCCTGCGTGCCGCGTCTCGGGTCGCGCCAGAAGCGCTTGAAGACCATCGATTACAACTGGGAGGCAGCAACATTATGACCGTCGAACGTTTAAAATACATCATCTGGGCAAAGAACACCGCGCGGGCGGTGGCCTTTTATCGCGACACGCTCGGCGGCCGTGTGGTTCGGGAGAACGAGCATATCGCCGAGTTGGAAATCGCCGGCACGACGCTGGCGATCCACAGCGGGGGTGAAGACGAAACCACCTGGACCGGGTTGGCTTTTCAAGTGCCCGATGTGGTTGCAGGGGCGCGCGAGATTGTGGCCGCAGGCGGCACGTTGCGCCATGAGCCGATGTCCGACGAACCCGGCGAGCCGCCGCATTTGGCGATGTGCGCCGACCCCGAGGGAAACCAGATCATGCTCACGCGCAAGCGCGGGTGAGGGGACTGAATTTCCACTTGTTTCCGGAATCCGCAGGTGTAGTGGTGACGGCATGATTCCTCTTTTGATCGCCGGCGGCACGGTTCTCAGCACGATTGTCCAGCCCGAGTTGCCCGACATGATGAACCACACGCTTTCAGGGATCGAGGTTCAGTCGTCCAATGTGGTGTGCCGGAACAGGTGGGGAACTCCGATGATGCCCACGGGCGATGGGGGTTACAGCCTGATTGCCGTGCCCGAGCAAGCGTTCATCGCCCAGAGCCTGATCCAGCCACCGAACAGCCCCAAGGGGTTTGATTTTCCCGAGTTTCGCCCTGGAGCCAAGGGGGCGGCAGTCGTTGCAGAACCGAAATCGGCTGTTCCCGAGCCCGATGTGCCCGTGGTGATTGGCGAGTGATTTTTCGCCCTGATTGAGCACGAATCTTCCCAAGGGGGCGTGGAACGTCCACTGGTTCACGCTGTTCAACGCGCTGTCGTTCCAAATCGCGCTTGGCGCGCCAGTGATCCTCTACGCCAAGAGCATCGGGGCGAGTTCCACGGTGATCGGGGTTTTGGCGTCCTTCGTGCCGTTGGTGATGGTGTTGCAATTGCCCGCAGCGCGGTTGTTGCCGGTCTATGGTTACCGGAAGTTCATGAGGGCTGGGTGGGGGGTGAGGACGATGTTTTTGTTTTTGGTGGCGGCGGTGCCGTTGCTATCGTTTCTCGACAACACGTCCAAGCTGATGCTGATGAGTGGGGCGTTGTTCGTGTTCAACGTGCTCCGCGGCATGGCCACTGCCGCATGGATGCCGTGGCTGGCCTCGATCATTCCGGATTCCGAGCAGGCCGAGTTCTTTTCCCGCGACCACATGTTTTTGTTCGGCGGGTCGTTGGTGTCATTGGGAGCCTCGGCGGCGGTGGTCACGGGAAATCCCGGGAATCTGGAGTTCGCGTTGGTGTTTTTGCTGAGTGCGCTGTCGGGCCTGTGCTCCGTGTGGTTCATCACGAAAATCCCCGACCCGCCACCTGCGGAGGTGCATCAATCCTCGATGGGCGGGGTTCCATGGAAACACCTGATTCTGTATCCGCCGTTCTTCCGGGCGCTTGTCTTCAACATCTATTTCCTTTTTGTGGTCGGAAGTCTCGGGGTGTTCAGTGTCGAGTATTTGCATGAGAATCCCGGCTTCACGACCGCCTCGGTGTTGTATTTAAGCGGGCTTTCGTTTGTCGGGTCGTTGATCGCGTTGACGTTTCTGGGGTCAAAAATCAAGCGACTTGGAGCCAAGCCGGTGATTGCGGTGGCGGTGGCGCTTTTTGCGGTGGTGATCGGGGGTTGGTTCCTCGTCGCAGCCGGGGTGGTTCGATGCTCTCCGCTGGTGATTGCCGGATTGAACGTGCTCGGCGGGGTCGCGGGAGCCGCCTTCAACGCGGCGAACGCGCGATTGGTTTTCGGCGTGGTGCCATCCACCGGGCGGAACCATTTTTTTGCGATCTACACGGTCTTGACGCAGTTGGGCATGGGAGCGTCGCCGGTGTCGTGGGGGCTGATGTTGGATTTCATCGGGACATACGAAGTGGCGACGGGGGTGTTTTCATGGCACCGGCACAGTTTTTATTTTGGAGTGCTCTTTGTGATGGCGCTGCTCGCGTTCCTTTTCGCGGGAGTCCTGCGCGAACCTTCTTCAAAAGCCCCGCGGGAGGAGAATGCGGTGTTGCCCGAGGCCGGTTAGAGGAGGGAGTTCACGAACGATTCGCGGTCGAAGGGGGCGAAATCGGTTTCCTTTTCACCGGTTCCGACAAAGCGGACGGGAATGCCCAGTTCGTGTTGGAGGGCGATGGCGATGCCGCCTTTGCCGCTGCCGTCGAGTTTGGTGAGGACTGCGCCGGTGAGTCCGATCGCCTTGTGGAATTCGCGGGCTTGCACGAGTGCGTTCGAGCCGGTGGTGGCGTCGAGAACGATCCATTTCTCGTGGGGGGCGGCGGTGTCCTGGCGCGAGAGGATGCGAACGACCTTCGAGAGTTCCTGCATGAGGTTGCCCTTGGTGTGGAGGCGTCCGGCGGTGTCGCAGATGAGGAACTCCATGTCGCGGCGGTTCGCGCTGTTCCACGCGTCGTGGCAAAGCGCCGCCGAGTCGCCTTGGTATTGCCCCCGCACGACCTCGATGCCGAGGCGGTCGCCCCAGGCGCAGAGTTGTTCGATCGCCGCAGCGCGGAAAGTGTCTGCGGCGGCGAGGAGGCAGGAGTGGCCTTGCGATTTGATCCAATGGGCCAGCTTCGCGCACGATGTGGTTTTGCCGGTGCCGTTCACTCCCGCGACGAGAATGGTGAAGGGTTTCGCCGGGGTCGCAAAGAGGTCTGGTTGGGTTGGGGGTAGGATTTTTAGAATCTCCTCGCGGGCCACTTGAGCCACGGTTTCGCCGGTGATGGCGCCCCCGCGTTTGCGCAGGGTCTCGAGGATGTGCATGGCCATGGGAACGCCCATATCCGAGCGGATGAGTGTTTCCTCGAGATCGTCCCAATCAACGGGCGAACCGGTGAAGCGGGCGACGATGTTTTTGAAAAACCCGGTGGCCATCGAGTCAGGAGGCGGATTGGGCCGATTGGGTTTCCTTGCGGATGCTGTCCAGCACGCCATTCACAAAGCGCCCCGAATCGGCGGTGCTGTATTTCTTGGCGATCTCGATTGCCTCGTTGATGGCGACCGCCGGTGGCATGTCGGGGCAGTGGAGAATCTCGTGGCAGGCGATGCGCAGGACATTGCGGTCCACCGCCGAGAGGCGCTGGAACTCGAAGTTGCGCGCGTGGCGGCGGATGATGTCGTCGATCTCCGCCGAGTGTTTTGTCCAGCCGCGCAGCAGCTCGTCGCAGAAGCGGCGGGCGCTCGGGCTCACGCCCCGGATTTGGTAGAACTCCTCCAGGCCCGCGTCGCCGGCGTCGCCTTGGAGTTCCTTTTGATACAGATATTGCACCGCTGCTTCGCGGGCATCGCGTCTCACACCCATGGGATCAATTATTGAAGGATTTCAGTGCCAGTGCAGCGGCCACGGCCGCGCGGGCGGCTTCGATGCCGCGGTTCATTTCAGGCTCGATGCAGCGTCGGCGCGCCTGCTCCTCATTTGCCACAAGGAGCACCTCGTGGATAACAGGCACCTCGTGGGCGAGGGAGATGTCAATGAGCGAGCGCGTGACGGCATCCGCAACCAATCTGGCGTGCGCGGTATCGCCCTCGATAATGACGCCGAGGGCGATGATGGCGTCGGGCTTAAACGTGCGGGCGGCCGACTGGACGAGGAGGGGAATTTCAAAAGAACCCGGAGCGCGGTGGATGGAGATCGATGCCTCGGGAGAGATCGCTTTCAGCTCCGCGCAGGCATTGGAGACAAGGGCATCGACGTAGGCGGCGTTGAATTGGCTGGCCACGATGGCAAAGGAGCGCGGCGGGGCGTCTCCGGCATCCGGTCGCGGCGGTAGGAATTTCGACATGGCGGGGGATGTTGGGGATTTTTCGGCAGGCTGCAACGAAGAACATCGGGAAGCGCGGCTTTGCGATTGTCACATCGGGCAAAAGTCGCGGAGAATCGCGGGTGTGAAATATTTCACATCCCAGATCATGCATTTCCTGCAACCGGCCTCGAGCCGGAGGAATGTGAAGTTGCTCCTGCGGTTTGTGGGGGTGCTGGCGGTGATCATCGCGGTGTTCACGGTGTGTTTCCATGTGCTGATGCTTCACGAGGGGCAGGATCACTCGTGGATGTCGGGCTTTTATTGGACCATGGTGACGATGTCCACGCTGGGGTTCGGCGACATCACGTTTCAATCGGACCTCGGGCGGTTTTTTTCGGTGGTGGTGATTTTTACAGGCATCCTGTTTTTGCTGGTGTTGATGCCCTTCACGTTCATCGAATTTTTTTATTCCCCGTGGATGAAGGCCCAGCAGGAATTGCGGGCGCCGCGGGAGGTGCCCGAGGGGGTGTCCGGGCATGTGATTCTCGCAAACCACGACCCGGTGGCTGCGTCGTTCATCAAGCGACTGGAAAAATATGGATTCCGCTACTATCTGGCGGTGAATTCGTTGACCAAGGCGCTGGAGTTTCATGATGAAGGCTTGAGTGTTGTGTTGGCCGACGTGACGGATCCCGCTGCGTTCCGGTATTTGGGGATCGAGCGGGCGGCGATGCTGGTTGCGACGTCGACGGATGTGGTGAACACGGGCATCGCGTTCACGGCGCGGGAGATTTCCGCCAACCTGCCGATTGTTGCCACCGCGAGCGCGGCGGATTCGGTCGACGTGTTGGAATTGGCCGGGTGCAACCATGTGATCCAGTTGGGTGAGCTACTCGGGGCCTCCTTGGCGCGGCGGACGATCGCCACGGATGCCCAAGCGCACGTGATTGGGGAGGTCGACGGGATTCAATTCGCCGAGGCCACCGCCGCGGGGACTCCATTGGTTGGGAAAACGTTGGTGGAAAGCAAGGTGCGCGAACAGACGGGATTGATCGTCATCGGTGTGTGGGAGCGCGGGACCTTTCGACTCCCGAGGGCGGGGGACATCATCACCGAGCGGACCGTGTTTTTGCTTGCCGGCACACGGGAGCAATTCGAGGTCTACAATGCGTTGTTCTGTATTTACCATCAATCGATGGCGCCGGTGGTGATCATCGGTGCCGGTCGGGTGGGGCGAGCGGCCGCGCGAGCGCTTGA
>CAZRLX010000063.1:9694-15009 GCA_964601115.1 uncultured Chthoniobacter sp.
TGCACAGGGCGGGGGCCGATCTGGTGATGTCGTATGCCACGATGGGGGCGGGGATTTTGTTCAACGACCTGTGCAAGGGCGGGGAGATGCTCATGATTGCCGAGGGGTTGTATGTGTTCAGGTTGGAACTGCCTGCGCGGTTGGCCGGTGTGAGATTGTCCGAGTCGAAGATTCGCGAGCGCACGGGAAGCAGTGTGGTGGCGGTGCGGCGGGCCGGAACGATGCGGTTGAATCCCCCGCCGGACACCATGCTCGAGGAGTCGGATTCGCTCATTTTGGTGGGCAGCGCGGAGGCCGAGGAGAGCCTGCTGAAAATGTTCCGCTCGGAGGATTGAATTTTCTGCCGGGCGGGGGAGCCAAAGGGCAGGATTTTCCACCCGCAGGGCCTTAAAACCGCTTCAAATCGGGCTTCCGGAAGTTGGCCGGAGAAATGCTGTGAGAAATGTATCCGCAGACCGCCGCTGAGTCGGTGTCTGCAACATCCCACAAATCCATCATGTCCGATCTGAATCTTCCCGCCCTCGTCAATGAATCCTTCGCGCTGTTGGATCTCGGCTTGAACGACGAGTCTCTTGCCACGGTCGAGCGGTTGATTGAATCCGAACCCACCCGCGAGGTGCACATCGCCGCCATCCAGGTGTTCATCCGCTTGGGCCTGTTCGACCGCGCGTGTGCATCGGCTGATGCGATCCTGAAATCCGGCGGGGCGGATGCCGGAGATTTGTCGTTGATCTCGCTTGCTTTGAATTTCGGCGGCAGAATCCAGGAAGCCTACGAGCTTCAGAAAGGCATCTTCCCGCAGACCAGCGAGGGGCATTTGGGACGTCTTTATGGAATGGCCTGCAAGGCGTCGCGGTTGGGCCGCCACAAAGAGGCATTGAACCACCTGCTCTCGAGTTTCCGATTCACCAACGTCGAGTCGTGGGACGCACACCGGAAGATTTTTTTGGACAGCGAGCTGGCCGGGTTGTGGGAGGCGATTCCCTCGATGCAGATTCCTCTGCGCGAGGCGATGAGGCATTGCAATCTGCCTTTCGACGAGATTTTGGAGTTGAACAGCAGGAGCGGGGAGGCGCGTTGCGTGGATTTCCTTGATCTCGAGGCCATGCCCGAGCGGTTCCATGCGTTGCTTCGGCCGGTTCACGGATCGACATTTGAAACCAGCCCGCTCATGGAAATGCGCGAACCCGAATTGTATCGAGACTACATTGTATGGCAGGAATCGCTGGTGGCTCCGCGGCTGGAAGTGTTCCGCGCCTTGCGCGACACGATCCGCTCGACGGTGGTCGACGAGCAATTGGCTTTCGCCGAGTTTCAGGCCTCGCGGGGCCGCATCGCCTGCGCCCGCAATCACCTGGTGTGCCATTTGCTCGAGTCGCCCGGCGCCTCGCTGGAAAATTTGCCCGACATTCCGGCCTTGCGTCCCCTTGTCGAGGAGTTCCGAGCTCAGCACGCCGAGAGCCCTGAGGCGTTCCGGTATCTCATTTCGTGGGAGTGCAAGGAGAACCCCGAGGAGTTCATTCGCGACGTGTATAGCGAGTTGCCCGAGGTCAACCGGCGTTCCGGTTACGCCCTCCTCGCACTGGGTTCCATGCATTACCGTCTCGGCAACACGGCCTCGGCGATCGAGAGTTGGGCCGCTTGTGCATCGAAATGGCCGAAGGACGACGCGCCTGTCATGAACGCCACGATCCTGCTCAGCGGCGAGAACCGCTGGGACGAGGCCACGCGGTTGATCAACCGCCTTCCCGGCACCTGCCGCGAATCGATGCTCTGGAAAAGCGCCACCCGGGCGATCAAGGAGCGCCGCCAGTTCACCATCTCGTCAAAAATCCACCCCGCGCCGCGCATTCCGACACCCACGTTCGGGCACCTCTACTCCGGAGCGGACGAGGAATTCCTGCACGAGAAGCGCAAGCTCACGCCGCTACAGTTCTGATTCAGGCGCGGCACTCCGCCACGCGGTGGCGGAGACGCAGGAACATCGCCGCAGCCGCCGAGCCAAGGCCCACAACGAAACCGGTCCATACTCCCGGCGCGCCCATGCCGAGGGCGAAGGCGGCAATCCATGATACCGGCAGGGCGATTCCCCAATACGCCGCGATGCCGATCAGTAGCGGGATGCGCGTGTCGGCGAAGCCGCGCAGCGCACCCGAGGAGACGACTTGGATTCCGTCGAAAATCTGAAAGACGCCCGCCAGCACGAGGAGTTGGACAGTCAACGCCCGCACCGCGGAATCCTCCACAAAGCCCGCCGCGATGGTGTTTCCAAAAAAAAGGTAGCAGGCGGCGAACACCGACATGACGCCGACGGCAAGGCCAAGCGCGCCGTGGACGATGTCCGGAATTCGTTCCCTGGAGCCCGAGCCCCGCGCGTGGCCGACACGCACCGAGACCGCTTGTGAGAGTCCCAGCGGGACCATGAATGTCGTCGCCGCGCAGGAGAGCGCGATCTGGTGGGCGGCGAGCGGCACCACGCCCAGCCAACCCATCATGAGTGATCCAAAGGAAAATCCACCGATCTCGCAGAGGTTCAGCCCGCCCGAGTGGATGCCAACATCCGCCAAGCGCCGCGCGCGTGCCACGAGGCCCGGAGCGAGCCAGCGTGTCGGCCACGCGCTCTGGAGGCGGCGCGAGCGCGACGTGTAGAGCAGGATGCCCAGCATCACAGCAATGCGGCTGAGGAGAGTTGCCCAGCCTGCGCCGTCGAGGCCCAGTGCCGGGGCGCCGAGGTTGCCGTAGATGAGAATCCAGTTCAGGAGGACATTGAGGCCAACTCCTGCGAGCATGATCCAGAAGGGAGGCCATGGATGGTCCAGCGCCTCGCTGAAATTCTTCGCTGCGGCGGTGACGAAGACCGGGAGAAACGACCACGCGCAGAGGAGAAAATACGGGCCAACGATCGCATTGACTTCCACAGGTTGGCCGAGCAGTGGAAGGCCGGGCCGAGCGGCATGGGCCAAAACCCCGAGCAGCGCGCCGAGAAGCAGCGCGATGAGGAATCCGCCCCGCAGAAAATCCCCTGCAACCGCACGCTTGCCCTCACCGTGGGCGTGGGAGACTTCCACGCTCACCGAGGAGAGGAGTCCGAAGCCGAAAACCATGGGAACGGCCAGCACGGTGTTCGCAAAGGCGCAGGCCGCCAGCGGCACGACGCCAACGTGGCCCACCATGATGGTATCCGCGATGCCCATGAGCATCTGGCCGACAAGGCCGGCGATGATCGGAGCAGCGAGGGTGAGTGTGCGCCGATTTTCGGCCAAGAGCGACATGGACGGATCAGTGCGTCGATTCCACCACTTCGCGGAAGCGCTTGATGGACGACGCCCTGCCGGTGGCGGGATCGATCTCGACGAGTGCGCCGCAGACGTGCGACAGGCCTTTTGCCACGTGGAATTTTGTCGGCATGCAATCGATGAACTTTTGGATCACGGGCGGGGCTTCGCGGCCGATGATCGAATCGATGGCGCCGCACATGCCCGCGTCGCAGAGGAACGCCGTGCCGCCGGGGAGAATACGCTCGTCGGCGGTTTGGACATGGGTGTGTGTGCCCACGACCGCCGAGACCAGGCCATCGAGATGCCGCCCCATGGCGGTTTTCTCGCTCGTGGTTTCGCCATGGACATCGACAAAGATGACCGGCGTTTCGTTGCGAAGGCGGTGGGCCTCGGCGGCGGCTGTGGTGAAGGGATTCTCGAGTTGCTGGCCCATGAAGGTGCGGCACTGGATATTCATCACGGCGACTTTGCCCTTTGGGGTTTCGAGCACGATGCTACCCGCGCCGGGGGCGCCTTGCGGGTAGTTCAGCGGTCGGAGGAGGCGGGGTTCGGTCGGGATATAGGGGGCGGTTTCCTTTTGATCCCAGACATGGTCGCCGGTGGTGATGACCGCCACGCCTGTGCGGAGGAGGTCGATGGCGATTTTCGGGGAGATGCCGCGTCCGTTGGCGGCATTCTCGCCGTTCACCACCACGAAATCCACTTCTTGTTCCTTCAGGAGCCGCTGCACAACATGTTTGGCGGCGTTGCGCCCCGCCTCGCCCACGAGGTCGCCCAAAAACAGCAATCGAATCATCGCGTCTTTTTATAGAAAGACAGGCCGAACGCATTTAAAAAAACATCCATGCGCGAATTGTTGCTTTCCGTGGTGTTGCTTTCCGTGGGTGCCGGGCTGTTGTCGGCAAAGGTCACTCCACTTGGTGCGAAGCCCGAGTGGAGCAAACTCGACGGGTTCCAGGAGACGATCACGAAGGGGAAATTTGTGGAGCTTCTCGACCGCGTGTATGCGCCCCACGGGGCTTGGAAGGAGTGGATCGCGATCGAAGGCGAGACGGCACGCATTTCCCCCGGGCCGGGGTCCAAGCCCTACGTGTTGCGCTTTGCGACATCGGCCGCCAAGCCGGTGCCGCGTTTCTGGCGGGGGAAGGCGGAGTTGGCGCCGCCAACAAAAGGCAAGCCGCTCGCCGGGCTGAGGATCGCGATCGATCCCGGGCATATCGGCGGCAAGTGGGCGAAAATGGAGGAGCGCTGGTTCCAGATCGGCAAAGGAAAGCCCGTGACCGAAGGGGACATGACACTGAGGGTGGCCAAGCTCCTTGAGGAGCGGCTGAAAAAGCTCGGTGCCGAGGTGCGGTTGACGCGAAGCGGCACAAGCCCGCTCACCAAGACGCGCCCGGAGAAACTGCTCGCGGAGGCAAGGCGATCGCTCGCCGAGAGCGATCGCAAGGCCACGGCATTCGCCCTTCAAAAGGAAAGCGAGAAGCTTTTCTATCGCACGGCCGAGATTCGCAGCCGCGCATGGCTCGTGAACGCTGTGATCAAGCCCGATCTCGTGGTGTGCCTGCATTTCAACGCGGAAGGTTGGGGCGATCCGGCGAGGCCGACGCTGATCGACAAGTCGCACTTGCATTTCCTCGTGACCGGCGCGTGGAGCCGGGACGAACTCGAATATGAGGACCAGCGGTTCGAGATGCTCCACAAGCTCCTGAGCAGATCGCTCGAGGAGGAGGCGCCCGTGAGCGAGGCGTTGGCACGCAGCCTTGCCGCCGCCACGAAGCTCCCGCCCTACATTTACCAAGGGAGCAACGCGGTGCGGGTGGGAGAGGGCGATTATGTGTGGGGCAGAAATCTTCTCGCCAACCGCCTGTTCCAATGTCCCGTCGTCTATGCCGAGCCGTATGTGATGAACAGCCGTCAGGACTACGCGCGCATCCAGGCCGGGGATTACAAAGGCACGAGAATCTTCGGCGGTGTGCCCCGCAAGTCGATCTACCGCGAATACGCCGACGCCATGGCTGATGGGATCGTGGCGTATTA